>NZ_JAXLWP010000019.1:0-150378 GCF_046328425.1 Kouleothrix sp. | reverse complement strand
CTGGTGATCAGCAGCGATGGCAGATGCCGGTCGGTGCCGGGGATTTGCAGGTTGGTGCGCAAGATGCGGAAGCTCTCGGCCGCCAGCGTCTCGGGCGCGGCGATCGTCACCAGCTGGGCGCCGTCTTTGCCGGTGAGCTTCTTGTGGCGCGCCAGGCCGCCCAGGTAGGTCAGGCCGGTCACGTTGCGCAGCATCTCGGGCGTGTGGATCACATCGGTGAAGTACTCGAGCAGCATCATCGCGGCCAGGCCCAGCACCAGGCCGGCAATCACGGCTGCCAGCACATTGCGCTGGGTATCGGGCGCAATCGGCGTAGGCTCGGGCACCGCCGGCTCAACTACCGTCACCTTGTTGACATCGCTGGTCTGCAGCAGCTGAAACAGGTCGCTGTAGGCGCGCTGCGCTGCGGCCAGCTGCGAGCGGCGCTCGTCGAGCCGGATGATCAGCGCGCGCTGCGCTGTGGCGTCGGTGGTCTGCTGGATCTGATTCGCCAGCTGGTCGATCTCGGCCTGCGTCGAGCGAATGGTTTCCTGCAGGCGGGCGATCTGGGCCTCGCCCTCCTGGCGGCGCGCCACCTGCTTGCTGCCGGGGCCGCTCGGGCTCAGGGCGATCAGCTCGTCGCCGATGGCGTTGGCGATATCGGCGGCCAGCTTCGGATCGTTGGCATTCGCGCGAATGCTTAGGATCTGGGTGGTGTCGATCCAGGTACCGCTGACCTGGTCGGTCAGCAGGTCGGCGGTCGTGTTCAGCTTGAGCTTGTCAATAACATTCTGCAGCACCGGCCGGCTATTCACCAGCGAGTCGTAGGTCTGGCCGATCTGCGTGCTGGCGCGGAGATCGTTGGAAGAAACGTTCGGGTTATCGAGCACCGAGCCGATCAGGTAGCGCGAGCGCGACTGATACACAACCGGCAGCTGCGACGAATACCAGTAGCTTGTGATTCCCGCCAGCGCAGTGCACAACAGTACAATCCAGCCCCACCTCTGAAAAACCGAAAAATAATTCTTGAGATCCATGCCGTTTTTTCCTCCGTGAGATTGAGTTAGCAGTAACTACCAACTATCTCCTTGTCGCTCAATCGAGCGGCTGCTTTGTTCTGCGCCAGCGCCGCCGGCCTACATGCGGCGCTGGCACCTCTTCAATCCGTCCCATCTCTACCGCCGACGTTGTATATACCGATCAGCCCATTGAACCGCTCGATTGCGGGTTGTGGTTGCCTGCCAGCCAAATCTACCTACGGGCTTTAATACGCGCCATCACCGATGAAGATTTGCGCAGCGGTGAGGAAGATGATTTTGAAATCCATCATCAGGCTTTGGCGCTCAATATAGGCGATATCCAGCTTCAGGCGCTGATCGAAATCCAGGTTGCTCCGGCCGCTCACCTGCCCCAGCCCGGTAAGCCCCGGCACCACTTCCAGCCGCTCGGTATGCCAGAGCCGGTAGGTCTCTGGCGAGAACGAGGTCGGCCGCGGGCCAACGAGCGACATATCGCCCTTCAGCACGTTCAGCAGCTGTGGTAGCTCATCGAGGCTGGTTTTGCGCAGGATCTTGCCGACGCGGGTAATCCGCGGGTCGTTGGAGATCTTGAAATCCGGCCAAGTCAGCTCGTTCAGGTGCGCATATTTAATCTTCAGCTCTTCGGCGTTCGGCACCATCGAGCGGAACTTATACATTTTGAAGCGGCGCCCGCCCTTGCCGGTGCGCAGCTGCATAAAGAACACTGGCCCAGGCGAGTCGATGTAGACAAGCGCCGTCAGCAGCAGCACCAGCGGCACCACCAGCGGCGCCACCATCAGGCAGGCGCTGATGTCGATCATGCGCTTGATGAAATAATATGCCTTACCACGAATGATGCGGTGCTGTGGGTCGATGGCTAGATACCACGGAACACCCGTGCGCGATCGATTCGTTACATCCTGTACCATTTGCTTCGCTCCTTATCGCCCACACGCGTTACGTGAGCAGCGCCTTCCTCTTCCTCGTTCGTCATTGCGGGTGTGGGATGTCGAAGAGAATGCCGATACCGACATGATCTAGGTATCGGCGGTTCGGGTCGTAACGGCAGGCTCAGGTTTCGAGCGCTGCTCGTCCGACGTATCTGGCTCACGCCGTAGTTTCTCGCTTGCTTTGTGTACCAGCTCTTCCGAGGTGAGCGCGGTCTTCGGGAAATCGGCCACGCTGTAGCGAAACCGCAGCCCCAAGTGCTCTTCGACCTGGTGCGACAGGCGGCTCAGCAGCCCTTCGGTCTGCTCGGCCGGCGTCTCGGGCGCGAGCAGCAAGAAATGGCCGTGATCGTCGTGATGCGCCACCGCATCGGTCTCGCGGGTGTTTTTGCTCAGGAACACGCCGAACTGCACCTGCACATAGCGCTTCAGCAGCGCCACCTGTGCGTCGCGCACCGCGCGGTGCAGGGCCGCCTCGGAAGTCGAGGGGTCGAGCTCGATCGCCGCCAGGCTCATCGGGTGCTGGTGGCGCCGCGCGCGGCCCAGCTCGGTGCGGATGCGCTCTTGCATCTGCTCGTAGTCGAGCACGCCAGCGCGGCCTTTGGGCAGCGAGATCGCCTCGACTGCCTCTTCGAAATCCTGCAGGCCACGATTGACATACCAGGCGAGCGCCATGGTGATCATCAGCGCGACGATCTCGGTGATGGTAATATATTTATGAAACCCCTGAAACACCGGGATCGGGCTGACGACCTTCACGATCGTGTAGGCCGTGAAAACACCCGCGCCCAGGGCATACATCACGCGCTGGTTCATGCGCACCAGCATGAACAGCGCGCTCGCGACTGCGACCAGAATATAAAATGCAGAAGTCAGGTTGACGTTTGCGCCTTTGTCAAAGTCGAACCGCTCAATATTAAACAGCAGGCTTAACCATAAGATGGTTATGGCTACACGCCAGCGCATGGACTTCATAGCTCTATATTCCCTTCAGCTCATAAAAACGTCGTGGTGGAGTTCACGGATGTATGGAAGATTGTTGTGAACACCGCCACGTAAGAATTATTCAACTCGAGCAACACTTACCGGCTTGGTCATTCCTACGCTTGCTTTATTAAGAGTAAACACATTCTCACTTATCATAGGGTTAACATGTAAATCCCCTATGAAGTGCTGATAGAGTGAAATAACAAATTTGTTATTATCCCGGCTCCTCTGGAATAGTTGTAGCAGCGCGCGCACGCACCGCAGGCCGCCCACGCAGCGCCGGCCCACTGGCGCCGCGAGCCGCCGGGCTCACTCCCACCAGCCCCACACCAGCCGCCACACCAGCCAGGCACAGCCACAGAATTGATTCAGGTATTCCCGATTGAGAGGCAAAGAAACCGCATGCCGCCGGCTGTGTTCTGCTCTACCTACTCAGCCGGCAGCGGCGCCGGAATGCTCATTGGCGACTTCTTTAAGTGCAGGTTATATGATATAACGCGAGTTCACTTCATTTAGATATGAAGCGCTCGGACGAATTTTGGCCCTGGCTGTGCCCAGAATACCATTTATGCCTTTCAGAAGCCTTAAATTGCCTTTGAATAAAGCCGGGAAATGACAATAAATCCATCCCTCCCCCGGCAGCCACGCAGGCGATAGCGCCTTACCCGGCAACGAACCCCGCACTGGCAGCACAAACTGGGCCATCATGGCGCGCTATTGTTCCGGCATTTGCCAAGCCGGGCTGGTGCGGCGTCAAACTCTCTCCCTCTTGGCCTTGCCCAAGCAGGAGGGAGTGGGGTCGAAAGCCTCTGGATCATCCCTATGTTGCCGAGCCCTGTTTGCCGAGCCAGGGCTGGTGCAAGGTCTTTCGACCCCTCCCCCTACTCCCTTCCCCTGACAAGGGACGGGGAAACACATCTGGCTTTGTGGTGCGGTCGCGGCGGCGACCGCAATGCTGTACCCCTTCTCGCGCGCGGGAGAGGGGGGTGAGGGCCGGCTTTGCACGAGCCCTGTTTGCCGAGCTAGCGCCTTTGACGCGCCCTCGGCTCTGTGGTACACTGATCGATGCTATCGATACGTAGGAATGCAGCCTCGGCCCGGTGCGGCCGAGGTGTTTTGTGTGAGCGCTATGCAACGAACCGACATCCGCAACATCGCAATTATCGCGCACGTCGACCACGGGAAAACGACGCTGGTCGACGCGATGTTGCGCCAAAGCCATATTTTCCGCGACAACCAGCAGGTGGCCGAGCGCGTCATGGACTCGAACGACCTTGAGCGCGAGCGCGGTATTACGATTATGTCGAAAAATACTGCGGTGATCTACAAAGGCGTGAAGATCAATATCGTCGACACGCCCGGGCACGCCGATTTTGGCGGCGAGGTCGAGCGAGTAATGAACCTGGTAGACGGCGTGCTGCTGCTGGTGGACGCGATGGATGGCCCCATGCCGCAGACGCGCTTTGTGCTGCGCAAGGCGCTGCAGGCCGGCCACCGCGCGATCGTGGTGGTGAACAAGATCGACCGGCCAAACGCCCGGCCGAACCACGTGGTGAATGAGACGTTCGATCTGTTTATCGATCTGGGCGCGAACGACGAGCAGGCCGAGTTCGCGACGATCTACACCAACGCGCTCACCGGCCAGGCCGGGCGCTCGCCGCTGAAGATGTACGATACACTCGAACCGCTGTTCGAGGCGATCCTGGCGCAGCTGCCGCCGCCCACGGTTCAGCCGGATGAGCCGACGCAGCTGCTGGTGACGAACACGCTGCACGATCCATATAAAGGAAAGATCCTGATTGGCCGGCTCCAGCGCGGCGTGATCAAGCGCAGCCAGGCGGTAGCGCACATCGACCGCCACAGCGAGCTCAAGCCGGCGAAAGTCAGCCAGCTGTTCGTGTTCCAGGGCCTCGAGCGTATTGAGGTCGAGCAGGCCGAGGCCGGCGATATTATTGCGATCGCCGGGATCGGCGAGGCCGGCATTGGCGACACGATCGCCGACGCCGAGCAGCCCGAGGCGCTGCCGACAATCGCGGTCGAAGAGCCGACGGTGCGCATGACGTTTAGCATCAACAACAGCCCGTTCGCCGGCCGCGAGGGCACTCACGTGACATCGCGCAAGCTACGCGAGCGGCTGTACCTCGAGCTCGAGCGCGATGTCGCGCTGCGCGTGACCGACACCGACACCAACGACGCATTCTCGGTAAGCGGGCGCGGCGAGCTGCACCTGACGATCCTGATCGAGACCATGCGCCGCGAAGGCTACGAGTTCCAGGTCTCGCGGCCCGAGGTGATCTTTCGCGATATCAACGGCCAGAAGTACGAGCCGATCGAGCAGGTGGAGATCGAGGTATCGGGGCAGTACCAGGGCACGGTGATCGAGCTGATGGGCCAGCGCCGCGGGATCATGCGCGACATGAGCTTTCGCGAAGACGGCACTGTGCACATGGTATTTCACGTGCCGACACGCGGCCTGCTCGGGTTCCGCCAGATCTTTCTGACGGCCACGCGCGGCGAGGGCATCGTCAACGCGCTGTTCATGGGCTACGAGCCGCTTGTCGGCGAGATCAACACCCGCGTGAACGGCTCGCTGATCGCCTCGGAGTCGGGCCTGGCGACGACCTTTGGCCTGCACAATGCCCAAGAGCGCGGCCAGCTGTTTATCGGCTCGGGCGTCGACGTCTACGAGGGGCAGATCGTCGGCCAGCACATCCGCGACCGCGACCTGGAGGTCAATGTCTGCAAGCGCAAGCACCTGACCAACATTCGCTCGTCCACGGCGGAAGAGGCGCTGCGGCTAGAGGCGCCGCGTGTGCTTAGCCTCGACGATGCGATCGAGTATATCGGCGATGACGAGCTGGTAGAGGTAACGCCCAAGAGCTTCCGGCTACGGAAGAAGATCCTGGCGGCCGACGATCGCAAGCGCGAGCAGAAACGCCGCGATATGGCGCTGGCGGGGGTAAGCTAATACCAACTCCGTTTGATATCTTTCTTTATACTCTGGCCTGGCCGGGGAAGCCGGGCCGGCCCGAGTATAAATTTGAGGGGCGGCGCAGCCGCCCCCGAACCCCACCCCGCAAGTGATGTATGTAACAGTAAGAAAGCGATTGGCCGGCCGCGCGGAATGCCTAGCTGGTGCGATAGTTACGATTAGCGTGCAGAAACTGGTCGACGGCGCGCTGGGCGGCGGCAATAGCATTGTTAGCCGCGATGGCAAGGCCGTGTCGATCGCCCGAAACTGCGCGTCATGATCGCTCCCTCCTCGGCATCGCGCTCGGCCTTGCAGTGGCGCTGGGCAATTGGCGTGCGGGCCTGCTCGGCCGCGACGACGCGGCCAAGTAGCTGCTCGAACTCGGCCTGCACGCGCGGGTCGTCGTAGCGAATGCCCTGGTATGCCTGTGTAGCGCTCATCAGAAACCTCCTTTGCTGGCAACCATACAGCTACGCCAATCGAGCAACCGCTATGCCATGCGCCGCACCAGCAGCCGCCGGAAAGTACATTCGCCACCACCACCAGCGTGCTGCCCTCGTGGCCCACAACGCCGAGCGGCAGGGCAATATTGCCGATGATCGCTAGGAGCATCAGCGTCGCCATGACGCCAAACGCGAACAGGTTCTGGCGGATCACCTGGCGCGATTTGCGCGCCAGCCAGGCGCGCCGGGCGGGTGATTCAGATCGTCGCCCATCAGCAGCACGTCGGCGCTTTCGAGCGCCACATCGGTCCGGCCGCGCCCATGGCCACGCCCAGCGCGGCGCTGGCCAGCGCGGGCGCGTCGTTGACGCCGTCGCCCACCATTGCCACCGGGCCGTAGCGCGCCTGCAGATCCTTAGCGGCCTCGACCTTCTGGTGGGGCAGCAGCTCGGCGCGGATCTCGTCGACGCCGAGCGCGCTTGCCGAGAGCGACCACATTGCTATTGTCGCCAGTCAGCAGCACGACGCGCTCGACGCCGGCGGCCTTCAGCTGAGCCACCGCCGACGCCGCCTCGGGGCGCACGGTATCGGCAATCGCGATCAAGCCCCACGGCTCGTCGTCGCCGGCACCACCGTGCGACCCTGCGTCCTCCTGGGCTTTGACCTCGATCGCGACATCGGGCGTCAGCTGGCCGAACAGCGAGGGCAGAAAGCCCAATCGCAGGCTGCGCCCGCGAACGGTAGCAGTAGCGCCGGCGCCGGCCTGGGCCTCGAAGTTATCGGCTTCGGGGATGAACACCTCGCGCTCTTCGGCGCCCTTCGATCGCGCGGGCCAGCGGATGCTCGGAGGAGCGCTCGATCGCCGCGGCCACCGCCAGCAGCCGGAACTGCTCGGGCGTCAGATCGCCCAGCTGGTCGTCGTCGGGGCGCAGGTAGCACGCCACGCAGAGCGTATCGGGCAGGCGGCCAGGCCCGCCGACCGGGATCACCGCAACCACGCCAGGCCGGCCGGTGGTGAGCGTGCCGGTTTTATCGAGGCGACCACTTTAATGCGCGCGGCGGCCTCGGTGGCGGCCGCCCTTGAACAGCTTGCCGCCGCGCGCGCGCTGGCGAGCGCCGAAAGCAGCGCCGCCGGGATCGAGATCACCAGCGCGCAGGGCAGGCCCGACCATCAGCGTGAACGCGCGATACAGCGTGGTGGGCACATCAGCCAAGGAACAGCAGCGGGATCGCGATCGCCAGCAGGGTAATGCCGACCACCGCGTAGGCGTAGTACTGGCCGATCACCCGGTCGGTGAAATCTGGCTGTTGGCCTTCTGCTCGCGGGCCTCGCGCACCACCTGCACGATCCGCGCAAGCGTCGAGTCGCCCACCGGCGTGAAACGCGCACGTCGAGCGCGCCCTGGCCATTCAGCGTGCCGGCGAACACCTTCAGGCCCACGCGCTTCTCCACCGGCATCGACTCGCCGGTGATCGAGGGCCTCGTTCACCGCCGACTCGCCCTTGATCACCAGGCCATCGGCCGGCACCTGCGCGCCGGGGCGCACCAGCACCCTCGCCGACCTGCAGGTCGTCGACGGGCACGCGCACGATCTGGCCATCGCGGTAGACATCGGCCTCTTTCGGCGCCATGTCGAGCAGGGCGCGGATCGAGGCGTGGGTACGGCCTCTGGCGTACTGTCTCGAGGTGTTCAGCGAGAACAGGAACATTAGCACCGCGCCCTCGCGCGGCTGCCGATCGCCGCCGCGCGTCGCGGCGATGATCATCAGGAAGTTCACGTCGAACTGGCGCTCCTTGAGCGTCTGCCGAACTTCCTGAATGCTGCTTGGTAACCCGCCGCCGCGTAGGCCAGCGTACAGCGCCCAGGGCACAAACGCCGGCAGGCCGAAAGCTGCTCGATCGAGGTGAGCCACCCGAGGATCGTCGCCACCAGAACAGGTGATCGTCAGGCGGATCATCCGGGGAGCTGGGCGATCTCATTTTCTTCATCGGTGAGCTGAAGCTTATCCCGGCTGGCGCCGGGGCGGCCGCAGGGCGGCGCTCGGTGATGGCAAACGGGTGATCGTGAACGGCCATGAGCGTAGCCTGCCTTTCGTCTGCATTGCTTATTTGTAGTGGCGAACGCCACGTGTTCGTATAGGATGCCCATTTCGAGTTCGTAGATACTAAGAATGATTCTAATTCTGCTCGTGACACGCAGGCTGATGCTAGTGTAGCCAGCTCAAAACGCCCGCGCGGCGAAAGAAACAGCCCCGGCTGGTGAACATCCGGCTACCCGGCGTGGCGCGCGGCGCAGGCGTGGCGCAGGCCATACACAATCACGCCATCCTGGGCACGAGGCGGTAGCCACTACGCGCCGCCACCAGGCCAAGCAGCGCCTCAAGCGTATCGGTAGCACGTCGGCGATCTGGCCGCAGCGCGTGCAGACCACATTGACATGCGGCGCGACGCAGATATCGTAGTGCGTATGATCCTCGCCGACGATATCGAGCGCGCGGTGAGGCCGCAGATCTTCGAGCGCCGCCAGCGTGTTGTATACCGTCGCCTGGCTCATCGACGGATGGCGCGACTTTGCACGCTCGACCATACCTCGCCGGCCGTAGGGTGGCCGCCATGTTCCAGCAGTGCCGCGCACACCGCAGCGCGCTGCGGCGAGCGTTGCCAGCAGCCTCGAGCCGGGCGAGCATGCTATTGAGCTGCGTGAGATCTGGCGCCATAGCTGCGCTCAGGCTCACGCTATTGAAGGCTGTGTATTTAAAATCATTCTAATACACAGGCGTGCGATTTGTCAATCGCGCGCCAGGTTGTTCGGGCTCGTGCAACGTCTGTCGACCCCTCCCCCCTCCCCTGTCAGGGGAGGGGGGTAAGGGGGATGAGGGCCGACTTTGCACGAGCCCTGACAGGAGAAAGGATATGGTTGACGCACCCCGGCGCGGCGTGCTACCATTTTCCATATGCGCGGCCCGCGCCGGGGCCGGCACACCGGTATGGAAACAACATCTATGACACAAATTATTCTGATCTTTCTTACCGCGCTGATCTTCTCGATCCTCGGCACGCCGCTGGCCCGGCGGCTAGCTCTGTATGCCGGCGTCGTCGACTCGCCAGCCGCGCGCAAGCTGCACGCCGCGCCGGTGCCGCTGCTGGGCGGCGCGGCGATCTACGCGGCGTTTATGGTCGGGCTGATCGTGCTGGGCGATCGGGCGTATATTCGCGAGCTGATCGGCATCCTGCTGGGGGCGACGCTGGTATCGCTGTTTGGGCTCGCCGACGACCACTGGGGTCTGCACGCCTACCTGAAGCTCAGCGGCCAGCTGCTGGCCGGGGTGGTGCTGCTGTTCGGCGGCACGCAGGTATACTTGTTCCCGCACTACCCCTGGCTCAACTGGGCGATCACGCTGGTGTGGGTGGTAGGGATGACCAACGCGCTGAACCTGCTGGATAATATGGACGGCCTCTCGGGCGGCGTGACGACCGTAGCAGCAGCGTTTTTTCTGCTGCTGGCCGCGCTGGGCAAGCCGCCGCAGATCCTGGTTGGCGCGATGGCGGCGGCGCTGATTGGCGCGTGCATTGGCTTTCTGCGCTATAACCTCAACCCGGCTACCATCTTCATGGGCGATACCGGCAGCCTGTTTCTGGGCTTCGTGCTGGCTGCGCTCGGCATCAAGCTACGCTTCCCGAACAACGTGCCGTGGACAACCTGGCTGGTGCCGGTGTGCGTGCTGGCGCTGCCGATCTTCGACACCTCGCTGGTGTTTGTGTCGCGGCTGCTGCGCGGCAAGAACCCGCTGACCACGCCGGGCAAAGATCACCTGTCGCACCGGCTAGTGGCGCTGGGGCTGACGCGGCGCGAGGCGGTGCTGACGTGCTACCTGATCGGCGGCGCCTGCGGTATGGTGGCGATCTATATCGCGCAGTCGCGCTTCCCGAACGGCTATGTCGCGGCCTGCCTGCTGGCGCTGGCCGGCGTTGCCGGGATCATCTGGCTGGAGCGGCGCTGCCCGGCAGGCACGCCGCGCGCCTGAGCCGAATCACCAAAGACACTGCTATGCTCACCGAAATACCTCACTGGCTGGCGCAGCGCGCGGCCGCCGCGCCAGGCCGGCAGGCGCTGCTATGCACCGGCGCCAGCTGGACATTCGGCCAGCTCGACGGCTGGGCCACGGCTACGGCGCGGCGGCTGGCGGCGCTAGGGGCGCGCCCCGGCGACCGCGTGGCGCTGCTGATGGGCAACAGCCCCGAGTTCGTGGCGCTGCTGCACGCCGCGCCGCGCCTGGGGATCGCGCTCGCGCCGCTGAATACGCGCCTGGCCGCGCCCGAGCTAGCCTGGCAGTTGGCCGACGCGGGCGCGCGGCTGCTGATCTACGACGACGCCAATGCCGCCCTGGCAATCGACGCGCGCGCCGGGTTGGCGGCGGGGTTTCAGGCCGCCAGCGTGGCCGAGCTGATGGCACAGCGCCAGGCAGACACCGAGCTGCTTTCAACCATCGACCTCGACGCAGTGTTTACGATCATCTACACCTCGGGAACCACCGGGCGGCCCAAAGGCGCGATGCTGACGTACGGCAACTACTGGTGGAGCGCGGTGGGCTCGGCGCTGAACCTGGGCACGCATGCCGACGACCGCTGGCTGGCAATGCTGCCGCTGTTCCATGTGGGCGGGCTGTCGATCGTGGTGCGCGCCGCGATCTACGGCATTCCGCTGGTGCTGCTGCGGGCGTTCGACCCGGCCGAGGCGAACCGGGCGATCGACGAAGACGGCATCACGATCGTGTCGGTGGTGAGCACGATGGTGCGGCGCATGCTCGATGCGCGCGGCGCAGCAGCATACCCGGCGGCGCTGCGCTGCCTGCTGCTTGGCGGAGGCCCGGCGCCACAGCCGCTGCTCGAAGCCTGCGCCGCGCGCGGGCTGCCGGTAGCGCAAACTTACGGCCTGACCGAGGCGGCGTCGCAGGTTGCCACGCTGGCGCCCGCCGACGCGCTACGCAAGCTGGGCTCGGCCGGGCAGCCGCTGCTGCCCACGATGCTGCGGATCGAGCGCGACGGCTCGCCCGCCGCATCCGGCGCAGTTGGCGAGATTGTGGTGCGCGGACCGACGGTGATGCGCGGCTACATGAACCGGCCCGAAGCCACCGCCGAGGCGCTGCGCGCGGGCTGGCTGCACACGGGCGACCTGGGCTACCTCGACGAGGAGGGGTTTCTGTACGTAGTAAGCCGGCGCAGCGACCTGATCATCTCGGGCGGCGAGAATGTGTACCCGGCCGAGATCGAGGCCACGCTGCTCGAGCACCCGGCGGTCGCCGAGGCTGCGGTGGTAGGGCTGCCGGATGCCGATTGGGGCCAGGCGCCGGCGGCGGCGGTGGTGCTGCACGCTGGCGCGGCGGCGGCCCCAGCCGAGCTTATAGCGTTCTGCCGGGCGCGCCTGGCCGGCTACAAGACGCCGCGCCTGGTGCGGGTTGTGGCGGGTCTGCCGCGCAACGCCGGCGGCAAGGTGCAGCGCGACCAGCTGCGGGAGCTGCTGGAGCCGCCCGCGACACCATAGCCATCCACTGTACCAACTCCGTTTGAGCGCTTCCGTATTGTGATGCCCTTTGATTACTTGTGTTTTCATGTGCGGCGCCCGGCAAAGCCGGGCTATTATGAAAACGAAATTCGAGGGCGGCTTCGCCGCCGAACCCCGCCATTGCACAGCCGAATCGAAACGCAGAAGATCGCGTGTGATAGCACGTAACAGGCTGTATCAGACGTGGATATTACCGACGATAGTATTTCTAAACGTTCATCTGGCGGCATACCTAAAATGCCAGGCTCGTGCGTTTTTATAGGAAAGCCCGATAGAGTACCAGGAAGGCAAGAAAATGAAATCGCTGTTTACATTTATGCGTTCCGGCGCGCTTGCGATATTGAAAGCGCCGTTCCGTGGCAGCCGAGCGCCGCAGCCACCGGCACAGATGGACGCCGCGACCTATGCGGCGATGGTGGCCGAGGCCGAGCGGATCGCCTCGCCCTACCGGCGGCATATCGCACACCAGCAGAGCCTGGGCAGCAACGAGCCAGGCGGCGAGTTTCCCGAGGTTGAGGCCCTGCTCGACCGGGCGGGGATCGGAGTATAACAAAAGCTCAAACGTCTTGCATTAGCTCCGGGGTGGAGTAGATGCCGGCCCCACCGGCGTGATGATGAGAGCAAAATCGACCACAAATAGTTGCCGGTGATCGCCGCTTGGTATTTGGCGATCACCGGCCTTTTTATACGCTGCACTGGCTTGATCACGTATAGATTGTGCTGCACTACGTGGCTTCGCCACGTAGTGCAGCTGTCAGAAAAATGGGGCGGCTTCGCCGCCCTCAAACCCCACCAAAGTGCAACACAATAAGAAAATGGAGGCAGGCTTCGCCGCCCCTTAAACCCCACCAAAGTGTAAGAAGCTGTTTGAAAAGGGTGGTTTGGAGGGGACGAAGTCCCTCAAGTATCCACTTTGCAGGTGGCCACGAACGTAGCCGCCACCCGCCAGAAGAAGTGCGAGGGGCTATGCCTCGCGCACCCTTCAAACAGGCTCTAAGTAATCAAGCGAAAAAACAAGCGAACAGAAGGCGCGCTACTGGTAGGTTACCTGCACGCCAACCGAATCGAGCGAGAAGGTGCGCGCCGTCGAGCTGGCGATATTGATGATCCGCACCCGCAGGTTGGCGAAGTCGCCGCTGGCCCAGGTGCGCCCCCAGGTATTGGCCGCCCCGCCCAGCGTGTAGGTGGCGTTGCTGGTTGTCAGCGTCGCAGTGGTCTGCGCTGCAGTCCAGGTGGTGCCGCCATCCCACGAAAGCTGCACGCACATCTTCGGCGCACTTGAGGCGCTGCTCACCTTGGCCCGCAGCTGCACCGCAATGCCCTGGATCGCCACACCGCCGGGGATGCTGAAGCCGTAGTTGTAGAAGTCGTGCTTGTCCTTCGCTGTCGACGTACAGCTTGTCGCGGTGCTGGTGCCGCTACTCGCGTCGGTGGCGAACACGCCATCCGAGGCGTAGGCGTTGGCCGGGCTGCCCTCGAAGCCGTTGTTGTCGCCGGCGCTGCTGGTGACGGCGGCGTTAGCGCTAGGGCCCAGCAGCGGCGTGGTGGTGAGGCCAGCCAGCGTGGTGGCGCTGGCGGTGTTGGAGTACGCCGAGTCGCCGCCGCCATTGGTCGCGCGCACGCGGTAGGTGTAGCTCGTGCTCGCCGCCAGGCCAGTGTCGCTGTAGCTCGTGGCGTTCGCCCCCGCCGTCCCCACCTGCGCGAAGCTGCTGCACCCCACCCCGCTGCACCGCTCGATCTTGAACCCGGTCTCGTCGCTCGCGTTGTCGCTCCAGCTCAGGCTGACCTGGCTGCTTGACGCCGCGCTCGCCCCCAGCCCGCTCGGCGCGTTCGGCGGGGTAGGCAGCGTGCCAAAGCCACCGGCTCCGGGCAGCTGAATGCTGTAGACCGAGCGACCATACGTGAACGCCGCCAGCGTCGTCGCCCCACGGTCGATCGTCAGGTACTGAAGCACAGTGTTGGGCAGACCGTTCTGGTAGCGCTGCCACACCACCGGGCTCGCGTCGATGTCGTTGGTGTAGTAGAACCCGAGTGCGTCCCCACAAACACCTGCTTGCGGTTGTTCGGGTTGGCGATCACCGAGTCCGCCGGCACGTCCGGCAGGTTGCTGCTCTTGTCGACCCACGACCAACTCGCCGCGCTGGTGCGGCTCGCGCTGCGGCTCGCCTGGAACAGGTGGCCGGGCGTGCCGGGCGTATTCGTGTTGAAGCCGCCCACCGCCGCGTACACCACCTGCGCGTTGCTCGGGTCGAAGCCCACGCCCTGGATCGCGCGGTTCGGCAGCACCGCGTTGCCGCCAGTCAGGTTCACCCAGCTCGCCGAGGCGTTGGGCGTGCAGGCAAAGGCCGCCGTGCCGCTGGCCGCCTGGGTGCAGTTCGCGCCGGTGTAGAGCGTATTCGACCACTGCACATTGCCGTCGTCGGTGCCCACCACCGCGCTGGTCGGGCTTGACGGCGCGAATCGCACGTCGATGATTGTGTTGGCGGCAGTATCGGTGGTGATATTGCCCTTGGTGAGGTCGGGCGAGACGGCGGTCCAGCCGGCGCGGGAGGTGCCGCCGGTGCCGCTGGCCCACATCCGGTAGGTGCCGAGGATGATGTTGCGGCAGCTGGCGTTGGTGCAGTGCAGCTGGTCGAGCGTGAACGGCGTCGACCAATCGCTGCGGTCGACCTGCGCGCCAAGCGTGCTGTACCAGGCGCCGTTGCAGCTATTAAAGGCGCCCTGCGCGCCGGTGGTCGAGCAGGCCAGGTCGCCGTAGGTATACTCGGTATACCAGTTTCCGGCGGTGCGGCTGCCGGTCAGCGGGTCGAAGGCGGCGAAAAAGCCGTCGCCACCGTTGCCACGCGCCTGCCACTGCTGGCTGGTGTTGGCCGCATCCCAGCTGGCCGAGCCGTTGTCTTGCATGCCGCCGAAGGCGAACTGGCTGCTGCTGCTGGCGAAGTTCGCGCCAAGCTGGCCGGCATAGAACTGCGAGATGTTCAGCCCGTTTTGCATCGCGGTGAAGCCGCCCACCGCGCCGCTGCCCAGATAGATCCCGCCGTCGTTGCCCACCACGAACTGGCTGCTCGAGATCATCGCGACGGCGTGCTGGTCGGGGTGCAGCGTCCCGTACCCCGCGCACGTCTGGCTATACACATTCGCCAGATTGGTGATCGACGAGACGCCGGTGTAGGTGCTGTTGACGACGATCTTGTACAGGCTGGTGCGGCCAATGTACAGCGTTTTGTCGTTGCTCGGGTCGACGCCGACGAACAGGTCGTACCAGTCCTGGGCTTCGCTTGTCGCAGCGTTCGAGCAGTTCTTGTAGCTTGTGTCGGCCGAGCCGCTGAGCTGCGCCCAGCTGCCGCCGCCGTTGGTAGTGACCCAGGTGCCCAGCGCGTTGGTGAAGTTGATGTCGTAGTTGCTGACCTGCGCGTAGATGATCTGCGGGTTCTGGGCCGATTTCGCCAGCTCGATCCGGCCAACTGTGTTGGCAGTGCCGCCGACGGTGTTCTGCGGAAAGCCGCTTGTCAGCTTGGTGAAGCTCGGCGCGCCGCTTGCCGGGATGGTGGCCTTGTAGATGCCGTTGCCGCCGCCGATGTTGCCGTACAGCCGGCTGCTGTAGGGGTAGCCAATCGCCACGTACATGGTGGTGGGGTTGGTGCTGCCGTCGAGCACGATCGACGAGACGCGCTGCGACTCGCCGGCCAGGCTGTGCACGTTGTAGCGCGCCCAGGTGGCGCCAGCGTCGTACGACACGAAGAAGCCGTGGCGCGTGCCCACCAGCACAGTGTTCGCATTGCGCGGGTCGATCTCGATCGAGCCGATGTTTTGCTCGGGCTTGTCGGGCGTGCCGGCAGCGTAGGGCGTGAACACATCGGCGCCGAGCTGCGTCCAGGTCGCGCCAGCATCGGTGCTCTTCATGATCCCTTCGCTGAACTGGTCGGCCGCGTCGAAATCGCCGGTGCCGACGTAGAGCGTCTGGCCGTCGGACGAGATCGCGATCGCGCCGACCGACTGGATCACGGCGTCCTTGCCCTCCCACAGCGGCGACCAGCTGGTGCTGGCCGAGCAGCAGTTGGTGGTTTTCCACAGGCCACCGGCGGTCGCGCCGGCGTAGGCCACCGCGCTGTTGGCCGGGCTGACGGCCAGCGCGTTGATGCGGCCGGTCACCAGGCCGTACTTGTAGCCGCTCGACGCGGCGTTGTTGTCGATTGGCGCCGGGCCAAGCCCGGTCCAGCTCGTCGTACCGACCGGCTGTGTCGAGTCCGGGCTGGCGGCGCTGGTAAGCGGGCCGCCGCCGGGAAAGAAATCGGCGCCATCGCGCACGCGCTGGCGGATCTGGCTGGCCGCATGCGAGCGCCAGGCTGGCGGAATCGTGCTTGCCGGGTAGGCCAGGCGGTTAAATGTTCGCTGAGCCCGCTCTTGAATATCGGCCGACTCGTTCGTGCCAGCGGCCTGCGGCACGCCGCGCAGCTGCGCATTGCGCTCGCTAGCGCGCTCAAGCGCGCGCCACCATGCGGCATCGAACGAGTTGGCGTAGACCAGGCCGGCGGCGCCAATCAGCACCGCAACGAGTAGCGCCGCGCTCGCGGCCCGCAGCCGCCTGCCGTCCCTGTGGTTGTGCATACCAAACTCCTTGCGTAAGAACAAGCCTAGCGAGTTCAACAGAATTTTAGGACTTGCGCAGTTGGCGTGCTCAGCCTTCGGCAGAGCGGTACTTTCCTTTTTAGCGTGCGGTTGTTCCGCGCCGAGCGCGGAAAAACCCACACAGAAGATGACCAAGTACCATGCTGCCGCAGGCTCAATCTCCTGCCTTCAGGAAGGCGAATCACGCAAGTGCGTAACTCCTAAATTTATTGGAAATAAAAAAGGTGGGGCCGCAGGCCCCCAACGCCCCGGCACAGCACCCCAGAGACACCGAACCGCACGCGACGTACCAGGGCAAACACCACCCCAGGTACAGGTGCGGTAGCGCCTATGCAGCCAGAAACGCAGCTGGCATAGCCATATAGCATCATTCGCTCGTGGGTCGCTGATGAGCATACCATAAACCGAAAACCCGCGCAAGATTGTGCCATAGGGGCGAGGCGCTTCCAACAATATGCCGAGCAAAAAAGAGGTTCGGTGGCAGCAAAGCTGCTCCCGAACCTCCGATATGCATCAAGTGATTGACCCGATGCGGGCTATTTCTGCGTGAGCGGCAGGTAGGTATTGCGCATGTTGGCGGCCAGCGTGGTGGCGCTGGCAGTGTTGGAGTACGCCGAGTCGCCGCCGCCATTGGTCGCGCGCACGCGGTAGGTGTAGCTGGTGCTCGCCACCAGGCCAGTGTCGCTGTAGCTCGTGGCGTTCGCCCCCGCCGTCCCCACCTGCGCGAAGCTGCTGCACCCCACCCCGCTGCACCGCTCGATCTTGAACCCGGTCTCGTCGCTCGCGTTGTCGCTCCAGCTCAGGCTGACCTGGCTGCTTGACGCCGCGCTCGCCCCCAGCCCGCTCGGCGCAGCAGGGGCGTTGCCAAAGCCGCCGGCTCCGGGCAGCTGAATGCTGTAGACCGAGCGACCATACGTGAACGCCGCCAGCGTCGTCGCCCCACGGTCGATCGTCAGGTATTTGAGCACAGTGTTCGGCAGACCGTTCTGGTAGCGCTGCCACACCACCGGGCTCGCGTCGATGTCGTTGGTGTAGTAGAACCCGAAGTGCGTCCCCACAAACACCTGCTTGCGGTTGTTCGGGTTGGCGATCACCGAGTCCGCCGGCACGTCCGGCAGGTTGCTGCTCTTGTCGACCCACGACCAACTCGCCGCGCTGGTGCAGCTCGCGCTGCAGCTCGCCTGGAACAGGTGGCCGGGCGTGCCGGGCGTATTCGTGTTGAAG
This sequence comes from Kouleothrix sp., assembly GCF_046328425.1. Classification (NCBI taxonomy): domain Bacteria; kingdom Bacillati; phylum Chloroflexota; class Chloroflexia; order Chloroflexales; family Roseiflexaceae; genus Kouleothrix; species Kouleothrix sp. The sequence goes on along the minus strand of NZ_JAXLWP010000019.1, from coordinate 132,616 downwards.
CCGCCCACCGCCGCGTACACCACCTGCGCGTTGCTCGGGTCGAAGCCCACGCCCTGGATCGCGCGGTTCGGCAGCACCGCGTTGCCGCCGGTCAGGTTCACCCAGCTCGCCGAGGCGTTGGGCGTGCAGGCAAAGGCCGCCGTGCCGCTGGCCGCCTGGGTGCAGTTCGCGCCGGTGTAGAGCGTATTCGACCACTGCACATTGCCGTCGTCGGTGCCCACCACCGCGCTGGTCGGGCTCGACGGCGCGAATCGCACGTCGATGATCGTATTCGAGGCGCTGTCGTTCTGGTTGTTACCCTTGGTGAGGTCGGGCGAGACGGCGGTCCAGCCGGCGCGGGAAGTGCCGCCGGTGCCGCTAGCCCACATCCGGTAGGTGCCGAGGATGATGTTGCGGCAGCTGGCGTTGGTGCAGTGCAGCTGGTCGAGCGTGAACGGCGTCGACCAATCGCTGCGTTCGAGCTGCACGCCGAACAAAGTATACCAGCCGCCAATACACGACGAGGTGAACGGCCCCTGCGCGCCGGTGATCGAGCACGACAGCTGGCCGTAGGTGTACTCGGTGTACCAGTTGCCCTGGCTCTTGGTGCCACCGATCGGGTCGAAGGCGGCGAAAAAGCCGTCGCCGCCGTTGCCACGCGCCTGCCACTGCTGGCTGGTGTTGGCCGCGTCCCAGCTGGCCGAGCCGTTGTCTTGCATGCCGCCGAAGGCGAACTGGCTGCTGCTGCTGGCGAAGTTCGCGCCAAGCTGGCCGGCATAGAACTGCGAGATGTTCAGCCCGTTTTGCATCGCGGTGAAGCCGCCCACCGCGCCGCTGCCCAGATAGATCCCGCCGTCGTTGCCCACCAGGAACTGGCTGCTCGAGATCATCGCGACGGCGTGCTGGTCGGGGTGCAGCGTCCCGTACCCCGCGCACGAGGTCGAGTAGACATTGCTCAGGTCGGTGATCGACGAGACGCCGGTGTAGCTATTGTTCACGACGATCTTGTACAGGTCGGTGCGGCCGACGTACAAGATCTTGTCGTTGCTCGGGTCGACGCCGAGGAATAGGTCGTACCAGTCTTGGCCTTCGCTCGTGGCAAAGCTGGTGCAATCCTGGTAGGCGAAATCATCGGAGCCGCTGAGCTGCGCCCAGCTGCCGCCGCCGTTGGTAGTGACCCAGGTGCCCAGCGCGTTGAAGTTATTGTAGTCGCCCACCTGCGCGTAGATGATCTGCGGGTTCTGGGCCGATTTCGCCAACCGAATGCGCCCGACGTTATTCGAAGCGCCGCTGCCTGTGCCGGCAGGCCAGCCGTTATTCAGCAGGGTAAAGCTGGGCGCGCCGCTGCTGGGCACGCTGGCCTTATACACGCCATTGCCGCCGCCGATGTCGCCGAACGCGCGGCTGGCATAGGGCGAGCCGATCGCCACGTACATGGTGGTGGGGTTGGTGCTGCCGTCGAGCACGATCGACGAGACCTGCTGCGACTCGCTCGCGTGGCTGTGTACGTTGTAGCGCGCCCAGGTGGCGCCAGCGTTGTACGACACAAAAAAGCCGTGGCGCGTGCCCACCAGTACAGTATTTGAATTGCGCGGGTCGACGGCCAGGGCGCCGATGTTCTGGTCGGGCTTGTCGGGCGTGCCGGCGGCGAATGGCGTGAACACATCGGCGCCGAGCTGCGTCCAGGTCGCGCCAGCATCGGTGCTCTTCATCACGCCGGCGCTAAACTGGTCGCCCGCGTCGAAATCGCCGGTGCCGACATAGAGCACGCTATGGTTGTTCGGGTCGATCGCAATCGCGCTGGCCGACTGGGTCACGAAGTCCTTGCCCTCCCACAGCGGCGACCAGCTGGTGCTGGCCGAGCAGCAGTTGGTGGTTTTCCACAGGCCGCCGGCGGTGGCGCCGGCGTAGGCCACCGCGCTGTTGGTCGGGTCGACGGCCAGCGCGTTGATGCGGCCGGTCACGAGGCCGTACTTGTAGCCATCGGCGGCGGCATCGTTGTCGATTGGCGCCGGGCCAAGCCCGGTCCAGCTCGTCGTACCGACCGGCCGCGTGCCATTGGGCGCGCCGGCGGCTGGGAACATGTCGGCGCCATCGCGCACGTGCTGGCGGAGGTAGGCCTGGGCGCGGCTCTGCCAGGCTGGCGGGATTGTGCGTGCGGGGTAGGCCAGGCGATTGAACGCCGCCTGCGCGCGCGTCTGGATCTCGTCCGACTCGTTTTTGCCGCCCTCGGGCGGCAGGCCACGCAGCCGGGCGTAGCGCTCGCCGGCGCGCAGCCAGCTCTGGGCCGAGCCAGCGTATCCGGCGGCGAGCAGGCTCAACAGCATTGTTGCGAGCAGCGCGGCGCCGGCTATGCGCAAACGCCGCTTGGCTTCCCGGTGTGGCATACAATCTCCTTGCGAAAGTTCAATGCGCTGAAATAGGGTGCGTGCGCGGGTGCACGCCGATGGTTGCTGAGCATTGATGGGCTGGTAGCGCGAGTGCTCGGTTGTTTAGCTACGACGTACTGCGCAATGCGCTCGGCGAGAAGCGAGGTTGGGTAGGGCTAGCATAGCACCAACCGGGCGGCAAAACAATCACTGTTTTGTAACAAAGCGATAGCCTGCGTGCAAACTCTATAGATATGAACGCGCGGCACGGCCAGATTGTTATGCCAACACCGTTCACTTTCAGGACTTACGCGATGCGCGTTTTTGCCTTCGGCAGAGCGGTACTTTTTCATGGATGGTGCTCAGATTGTGGCGCTTTGCGCCACAATCTGAGCACAAAAGAAAGCGAAGTACAATGCTGCCGCAGGCGGAAGGAGCCGATATCGCAGGCGACCGCGTAAGTCCTGTCACTTTCTTTTGGTATGCGTGCCCGGCAACACCGGGCACGCATACCAAAAAGAAATTCGGGGGCGGCTTTGCCACCCCCGAACCCCCGCTATACCGCAAGTGATCAGCGCCCGCGCTGGCAGCGGCGGCTACTGCAACCCGGTGACGAGGCCGGCGTACTTCTCGGTAAGCACGCGCGCCTGCTCGTCGCTGCTGCCCTCGGCAATGATATGGAAGAACGGCCCGTCGGGGTCGGGCAGGATCAACACCCACTCGTTGCCAAGGTCGATCTTCACGCCATCGACCTGCTCGATCCGGCGTTCCTGGTACTGCTGGTTGAGGATGCGCATGACCTTGCCCTTGTGCTCCCAGCGGCAGGGCACGCGCGTCTGGTGCATGTAGTAGCGCGGCAGCTCGTGGATCACCTGCGAGAGGCTGGCGCCGCGCAGCGTCAGCAGCTCCATGATCTTCACAATCGCGAAGATGCCGTCGACGATCGGGTAGAAGCTGGGGAAGATATAGTTGCCGTTGCCGTCGCCCAGCAGCAGCATATCGCGGTTGCTGGCGGCCGTCTGCATCAGCGCGCCGAGTGTCGCTCGCGTGCGCACGATCTTGCCGCCGTAGTGCTCGGCGATCTGCTCGAACGCGCGCGGCGCCGTCACCGGAACCGCCACCGTGCCGCCGCCATTCACGGCCATCGCCAGCGCGGTGATCGCCGCCAGCGCCTGGGTGCCGTGCAGCCGCCGTCCGGCGTCGTCCACCAGGTACAGCTTCTCGCCGCCGCCGTCGATCCGCACGCCCATATGAGCGCCCAGCACCGGCGTGATCCGCGCCAGCCGCTCCATGCCCTCTTCAAACTCCTGGTGCGTCTGAAACAGCCGGTGGTCGTCGAGGTTGGCGTTCAGCTCGACCACATCGACCTCAAGGCGGCGCAGGATATTCGGCAGCAGGCTCGACACATTGGCGTTGGCGTAGTCGATCACCAGGTTGAAATCGCGCGCGATACCGGCAAGGGCTTCCTGGCGCAGCGCCTTGAAGAACGCGGTGGTGTAGGCTTCGGCGATGCTCTCGATATCGGCGATGCGCCCGATCTCGTCGAGGTACACGCGGCGGTAGTCTTCGCGGAAGAACACGCCCTCGATCTTGCGCTCGGTGGTGGTGTCGATGTCGAGGCCGTTTTTGTCGAAGAACTTGATATCGACCACGCGATTATCGAAGGGCGAGAGCCGCAGGTGGATGCCGCCGGCCGCGCCGATCGCGTGGGTGATGAAGCGCGCCACCGGGATGGGCACGCTGTGCATTTCGTCGACGTTCACGCCGGCCGAGGGCAGCCCGGCGATCATGGCGCGCTTGAGCATGCGCGAGGTGTAGTGCGCGTCGCGGTTCATCGTCACGTGGCTGCCGCGCGGCAGCGTCGCGCCGAAGGCCGCGCTGAGCTTGGCGCAGAACTCGGGCGTGAGGTCGATGTTCACCAGGCCGGTGATACCATTGCGGCCGAACAGCACGCGCCGGCCCTGCGAGCCCCAGATAATGCTCGAGCTGATCGTGGCGCCTTCGTCGACCTCCTTGCTCGGCCAGATCTTCACGTTCGCGCCGATCACCGCGCCGGCGTTGATGATCGTCTGATCGCCCACGACCACGCCCTCGAACAGCACCGCGCGGCTTTTGATATTGCACTGGCGCATCACAATCGCGCCGCGCAGCTCGGCCCGCTCGCCGATATACGAGTTGCGCCAGATGATCGAGCGATCGATCGTGGCGCGCGAGTCGACGACGACATAGTCGCGGATGGCGGTGGGGCCATGGATGATCGCGCCGCTCTTGATCTTCACGCCGTGGCCCAGAAACACCGGCCCGATGAACTGCGCGTCGGAGGCGATCTCGGCATCGCCCTCGAGCCACAGGTCGTTGCCCTGGTGATGGCCCACGCGCGGCAGCTGCACCTTGCCGATCATATAGTCGCGGTTGGCGCGCATATACTCTTCGATCGTGCCGACGTCGGTCCAGTAGCCTTCGGCGATAAAGCCGTACAGCGCGTCGTTCTTGCGCAGCATCTGCGGGAACACATCTTTCGACCAGTCGGTGATCTTGCCCTTGGGGATATACCTGAACACCTCGGGGTCGAGCACATAGATGCCAGTGTTGACCGTATCGGAGAACACCTCGCCCCAGCTGGGCTTTTCGAGGAACTGGGTGACGTGGCCGTCCTCATTCACGATGATCACGCCATACTCAAGCGGGTTCGGCACGCGCGTGAGCGTGAGCGTCGCCAGGGCCTTGCGCTCGTAGTGGAAGTCGATAATCTTGCCAAGCTGGAAATCGGTGAGCGCGTCGCCCGAGATCACCAGAAACGGCTCTTTGAGCAGGTGCTCGGCATTCTTGACACTGCCGGCGGTGCCGAGCGGGTGCTCTTCGAGCGAGTAATCGATATGGACGCCAAGCGCCGAGCCATCGCCGAAGTGATCCTGGATCACGTTCGCAAGATATTGCACCGTGACGACGATCTCGGTAATGCCGTGCGCCTTAAGCAGCTCGATGATATGCGCCATGACTTGTCGATCGACGATCGGTACCATCGGCTTGGGGCGATTGATTGTGAGCGGGCGCAGGCGCGACCCCTCGCCCCCAGCCATGACAACAGCTTTCACAGCGGCTCCTCTCTGCGTTGGTGGCATGTATTTGGAGAGTGGCGGATAGTATAGCATGACGCCAGCAAGTATGCTCCGAAGCTCGGAGGCGCGCCATGGCACGCGGCGTGCTAAAGGCTGAGTACCACACCGCCTAGCGGATGGGCACAGCAAAAGCGCGGCGGCCAATACGCCGCCTGTGTTTCCGGCCCAGCCAGCGGCGATGTAGGCATGTACCTGATCGCAGGCAGAGCAAGGAGGCTTCCCAATGACATACGATCCCAAACGCAGCAACACCGCATCGTCGGTCGAGCGCGAGCTCGATCGCAGCAGCAACCAGGCCCACGGCGCGGTCGACAGCGCCGCCGACAAGGCGCACAGCGCCGTCGACAGCGCCGCCGACAAGGCCCAGAACCTGGCCAGCACGGTACAGGACAAAGCCCAGCAGGTGAGCGACAAGGCCCAGGATATCGGCCAGCAGGCGGTGGAGCGCGCCGACGCGGCCACCACCACCGTCGGCGAGAAGATGACCGACGTTGCCCAGACGATCCGCGACAAAGCGCCGGCGACCGGCACGGTGGCGAACGTTGCCGACACCGCCGCCGATACGCTTGAGCGCGCCGGCAGCTACCTGCAGCAGCAGGATCTGGCCGACATGCGCGCCGACCTCGAAGGCATCATCCGCCGCCACCCAATCGAGTCGCTGCTGGTTGGCCTGGGCGTCGGCTACCTGCTGGCCCGCAGCACGCGGAGGTAGCCATGGCGTTCGAGCGCGACCGCGACACATCGATCGCCCAGCTGCTTGGCGGCATCGTCACCGACGCGCAAGATCTCGTGCGCCAGGAGATCGCGCTGGCGCGCCAGGAAGTGCGCGAGGAGCTCGGGCAGGCCAAAGATGCCGGCATCAAGCTAGCGGTAGCCGGCGTGATTCTGGCGATCGGCGGCCTGCTGCTGGTGCTGATGCTGGCGCAGGGCCTGGCGGATCTGTTCGATTGGCCGAACTGGGCCGGCTACGGGCTAGTAGGCGCAGTGCTAGCGATCGTCGGCGGCATCCTGTTCAGCTCGGCTCAGAGGCAGCTGAAACAGGTGAAGCCAGTTCCCGAACAAACCGTTGAAACGCTGAAGGAGAATGTCGAATGGATCAAGGATCGAACGACATCCGACAAACCATAGAGGACACGCGCGAGTCGCTCACCGAGAAGCTCGACGCGCTCGAGAGCAAAGCCCGGCAGACCTTCGACCTGAAGCATCAGGTGGCCGAGCGCCCGTGGCTGGCGCTGGGCGCGGCGGTGGCTACCGGCTATGTGCTCGGCAGCCTGGGGGGCGGCGAGAGCGAAGGCGACTGGAGCAGCCGCTCGGCCAGCGGCTACTCGGCGCCCAGCAGCTACGGCGAGCGCGGCGTACCAGCCTACAAGCCGCACGGCGACAGCTTCCTGTCGCAGTTCGACGACGAGATCGACATGCTCAAGGGCGCGGCCATGACCACGCTCACCAGCTTTATCCGCGACGCGCTCCGCGAGCTTGTGCCGGCGATGGGCGGCCAGCAGCGCCAGACGGGCACGCCGTCGACGGCGCAGGGCGCGTCGATGAGCGAGTATGATCGCGCGAACCCGACGATCAACAGCGAGGCGATTCCCACCACCACGAGCTACGGCTCAAACGCGGCCGATCGCAACGCTGAGCACGCAACGCCCTATTACCCACCCGGCTCGGCGGACGATGCGTTTGGCACGGCGTCGCGCGCGCGCGAGCGCAGCGTCGGCGACGAGAAACAGCGCTACTAGCGGTTTACCTGCGCCGGCCCACGGCACAGTAAAAGCACTTCCGGGAGCAACTACCCGCGAAGTGCTTTTTTTGTGTGGCGCCTGCGTTGGCCAAAGCCTTCGGCCAGGAATTCATACGCTGTTCGCTTGATCACGTATCGATTGTGTTGCACCACGTGGCGGAGCCACCGCGTGGAAAACAAAAACAAAAATTGGGGCGGCTTCGCCGTCCCCAAACCCCCACCAAAATGTCAGTAATCAAGCGAATTTGATATCAGACCCACCAGCTATCGATCTCGTCGATGGCGCTAGCGGCGGCGAGCAGCAGATCCGCGCCGCCGAGCCGCGCCAGCGTACCGGTACACCAGCCCAGGCAGCGGAAGGTCTCCGACCGGCCCTGCGGCGCCGCAATACGCAATGCCGCGCCCAGCGCCTGCCGAGCCAGCGCCGGAGATGCCGCAGCGGCCAGGCCGGCCAGCGCGCGCATGCGCTCGGCAGGGCGCGCGATCGCCTCGGCCAGCGCGGCGGCGGCGGCAACATCGCCGTGCTCGGCGAGCGCAACCACCAGCGCGGCCTGGTAGCGCGCGCGCTGATCCGGGTCGTTCAGCTGCTTGGCCTGGCGGTATGCGACATCCAGCCGGCCCTGGGCGATCAGCGGCGCGGCGATCGTCGTCAGCGCGCGTAGGCGCTCGGCCGCTGGCTCGATCCGCGCCGCCAGGGCGTGGGCCTGGGCGGCGGCGCCAGCGCGCGCCTGGCTGATGGCCAGGTCGGCAAGCGTGTGTGCGCGCTGCTCGCCGGCCACAATCTCGCCGGCCAGCTGAAGCGCCTCGTCCCACGCCTCGCGCGTCGCCGCCAGGCGCGCCAGCTCGTCGAAGGCCCAATCGCGCTCGTCGTCGTCGCCGATCGCCTCGGCCACGATGCGTGCGTCGCCGGCCGCGCCGGCACGGGCCAGCGCCACCGCCACGCGCGATTGGGCGCGGTCGCGCTCTTCGTCCTCGTCGAGCAGCTCGGCGGTGCGCAGCGCAACTTCGAGCCGCCCGAACGTCGCGTGGGCTGCGGCAAGCTCGGCCACCAGCGGGGCGCGCTCGTCGCCGGTCAGCTCGGCCAGGGCGGCGGCGGCCTGCGCCAGCGCTGCGGTGGCGTTTGGCAGATGCGCGCCAGCCAGATCGATCAAAGCGCGTGTGCGAATAGCGCGGTCGCCGATATCGCGCGCAGCGTCGAGAGCCGCTTCGGGGTGGCCGCCCAGCGCCAGCGCCACCGCCACCAGCGCCAGCGCCCGATCGAGCAAGCCGTTGTTCTGGATAGGCGCAAGCTGGCCAAGTGCATGGGCCACGCCGTGGCGCGCGGCATCGCAGGCCAGCTCGGTACGCGCCCAGGCGATCGCCGTCTCGGTGCGCAGCGTGCCCAGCACAGTTTCGCCGCGCGCAAAGTCGCCGGCGCGCGCGTGGCCCACAGCCACCTCGGCCATAGCCCACTCGTGCATGGCGGTATGGCCGATCGCGTAGGCCACCTCTTCGGCGCGCGTGCGCTGGCCGCGCTCGAGCAGCCAGCGCACCACCTCGGTTTCGATCATGCCGCGCCGCTCGGCGTGGCTGATCCGCGCGGTAATGCCCAGCGCGGTCTGCGGCATATCGATCGCGACCGCCGCGCGCGCGAACGCCACCAGCGTTTCTTCGCGCTCGTCGCGCCACTGCCGCGATGGCCCCGGCGTTTCAAGGTCGAGTGCCTCGGAAAGCATACGCATGGCCGAAGCGCGCATGCGCAGCGCGTAGCACACTTCGCCGAGCCGCCGCAGCGCCTGGGCCTTGGACGGCCCATCGGCCACCTGGCCGAGCATTTCGCGCACCCGGCGCAGGGTCGCCTCGCGCGGGCTGCCCTGCGCCACCGCGGCCTCGAACGCCTCGGCTGGCGCGTCGGGCGCGAGCCGGCGACCCAGGTGCGCCAGCAGCCCGGCCAGCATCGCATGGCGCACCAGCGCCAGCGGCTCGGCGGCCACGGCGCTGGCGCGCAGCAGCCAGGCCATATCCTGGGCGGCCTCGGCCAGCCCGCCGCTGACGCGCTCGCGCGCCACTGCCCAGCTGCGCGTCGCCAGCTCGGGCGCGGCGGCCTGCGCCTCGGGCGGGCCAAGCGCCACGTGGCGAGCCAGCTGGTTCAGCAGGTAGCGGTTCTCGCCCGCGCTCAGGCGCGCGAGCGCGCCGCCAGCCCGCTCGCGCGCCAGCCGCACATACGCGGCGTGCGACATAGCCAGCGCATCGCCCGACTGCTTCTGCACGAACGCCAGCGTGGCCGGGTGGTACAGGCGCACGCGCCCGCCTTCGATCGCCAGCAGCACGCGCCAGCGCCTGGCCCACGCGCCCAGCGCTGCGGCGCCGACGCCAGCGGCGCTGGCCAGCAGCGCCGGCTCGATCGGCTCGCCGGCGGCGGCCAGCCGCGCCGCAAGCCGGCGCTCGGCCAGGTTCGCGCGCCCCCAGCACCACGCGTGCAGCGCCGCCAGCCCGTCCGGCAGATCGGCGGCCAGCAGCGTTCCGCTGGCGCATAGCCCGGCGGCGAGCCGCACGTACAGAAACGAGCCGCCGGCGCGCTCGGCAATCGCGGCGGCCAGTTCGGGCGCGGCGCCGAACCCGCGCGCGGCGGCGATCAGCTCCGGCGGCGGCGCGGCAAGGCCGACCCGCGCATCGGCCGGCAGGGGGAGCGCCTCGCCGGGAGCGCAGGCCAGCACAATCGCCACACCCGGCGGCACCTGCGCGGGAAACGGCGGCGGCAGCGGCGTGGCCTGCTCGTCGGGGCGGCGGCCAACCAGCACCACCAGCGGGTCGTCGGGCGCGCGGGCCGCGCCGGCCTCGGTCAGCAGCCGCTCGAGCGTCAGCGCGTCGCGCCCGGCAGCGGGCGGCAGCAGGTTCGGCGTCAGCCTGGCCAGCGCCAGCACCTGCGCGCACAGCGCTTCCATGCCGGCGCCGGCGTCGTCTTCTGGCAGCCAGAGCGCATACCGCCGTGCGGCCGCCAGCGTGCACAGCAGCGTGGTAGCGCCGTGGCCACGCGGGCACTCGAGCGCGATCAGGCGGCCGCCGCGCAGCTCGGCGGCGAGCGCGGCGAATGCGGCCGGGCGCGGCACGGCAGTTGCGTTACGCTCGGCAGCTCGCCGCGCCTGCGCAGCCAGGGCCGGCCCGCACTGCAATTGAAGCTGGGGGAAATCGGCCAGCGCGGCGAAGGCCGGCGGCCCAGATGTGATTGTCATCGAGAAAAGATATTAGCAAGGCAGGTAGCCACAGGCGCCGGCTGGCTCTCTGCCTCTGTGCGGTTCCACCGACAATGCGTGCGGGGCGCCACCTGCCCGTGCTGCTTGGCTGGCCACCCGCTACCACACCCCGGCACTGGCCGACTCTACCGCAGCCGCGATGCGCGGTCAAGTGCCGTGCTATACTGCATCCCAACGGGCAGCGCCGCGCGTAGCATACGAGAAAGGCCGATCATGGTGGCGAATTTGGAGCTGTATACCGAGCGGCTGACGCTCAAGGTGCTCGACGAAACCTTTGCGCCGGTGGTGCTGGATTACCATCAGCGCAACCGCGAGTTCTGGCGCGAGTGGAACCCGCTCACGCCCGACTCATTCTATACGCTCGAGGCGCAGCGCGAGCGCCTGCGCGCCGACATGGCCCAGCTGGCCGCGGGCCAGGGCCTGCGCCTGCACCTGTTCCAGCGCGGCGACCTGGCGCAGATCGTCGGCGACCTCGGATTCAATAATATTGTGCGCGGCGCGTTTCAGTCGTGCCACCTGGGCTACAAGATCGACATTGGCGCCGCCAACCAGGGCTATATCACCGAAGCGCTGCGCCGGGCGATCGCCTATGCCTTTGACGAGCTGAAGCTGCACCGGATCGAGGCTAACGTGATGCCGCACAACGCCCGCTCGCGCCGCGTGGTCGCGAAGCTTGGTTTTGCCGAAGAGGGCATGGCACGCAAATACCTCAAGATCAATGGCGCCTGGGAAGATCACATCCACTATGTGATGCTGAACGACGCGGTGTAGCAAAGCTTGAAAAAGTTGTGATTTTTGGTACAATTACAGTTGTACGCTTGCCTAGAAAGGCATGTTTATGATTCTCGATACTGCCATCATCATTGGAGAGCGCAGGCTCCAATCGCTGCTGGCCGATGGCCTGCGCAAGGCTTGCGAGCGCCAGCGCCCAGTGCTGGTGAGCACCGTGCTGCGCGCGCCGCAGCACGACCCGCTGGCCTTTTTCGAGCACGGCGGGCGCATCGCCACCGAGCGGGTGTTTTGGTCGACACCTGGCGGCGAGTATACGCTTGCCGGCGTCGACGCCGCCTGGACGCTGGCCGCCACCGGCGCGAACCGCTTCGCCGATGCCGCAGCCGCCTGGCGCAGCCTGTGCGCCGACGCGCTGATCGACGACACGTTTGGCGTGCTCGGCACCGGCCCGATCCTGATGGGCGGCTTCTCCTTCGACCCGCTGCGCCCGGCCACCGAGCTGTGGTCGGCCTTCCCCGACGGCCTGCTCGTGCTGCCGCGCTACCTGCTCACCCACGCCGATGGCGCGTCGTGGCTGACGATCAACGCGGTGCTGACGCCCGACAGCACCCTCTCCGCCGAGATCGAGGCCGCGCTGCGCGTGTACGAGCTGTTCGAGGGCGAAGACGCGCCGAGCGCGCCTGGCGGCCCGCTGCGCCACGCCGAAGATGTGCCCGAAGCCGAGGCCTGGAAAGCGATCGTGCGCGAGGTCGAGCAGAACCTGCGCCGTGGCGCGCTGGGCAAGGTGGTGCTGGCCCGCCAGTATCGGGTACAGGGGCGCGGCGTCTTCAACCCGGCGCGCGTGCTTGCGCAGCTACGCGTCGGCTACTCCGACTGCTTCCTGTTCGCGGTGGCGCGCGGCGACCACTGCTTCCTCGGCGCGTCGCCCGAGCGGCTGGTGCGCCTGCGCCACGAGAATGTGCGCACCAGCTGCCTGGCCGGCTCGATCGCCCGCGGCGCCACGCCCGAGCTCGACCACCAGCTGGGCGACGAGCTACTGGCCAGCGCGAAAGACCGCGCCGAGCACGAGTTTGTCGTGCGCGCGATCTGCGATGCGCTCGCCGAGGTGTGCGGCGGCCACCTGACCACCGGCGCGATCTCGCTGATGAAGTTGCGCAACATCCAGCACCTGTTCACGCCGATCGTCGGGCGGGTGTCGCGCGGTCGCAACCTGCTCGACCTGGTCGAGCGGCTGCACCCCACGCCGGCAATGGGCGGCACGCCGCGCGAGCCGGCGCTGGCCATGATCCGCGAGTTCGAAGGCATGGATCGCGGCTGGTATGCCGCGCCGGTCGGCTGGATCGACGCGCGCGGCGAGGGCGAGTTCGCCGTGGCCATCCGCTCGGCGCTGCTGCGCGGCTCGCAGGCGGTGCTGTTTGCCGGCTGCGGCATCGTGGCAGGCTCCAACCCCGAGCGCGAGTATGCCGAGTCGTGCTTGAAGCTGCGCCCAATGCTTTCGGTGCTCGGCGGCATTTCCTGAACTACCACAGAGGCACGCGGGCGCGAATTCGCTCGGCCCGGCCGTGCCTCTGTGATTTGTTCCATGAACGGTACAATTATGACTGCTCCTGCAACACAACATGCGCTATCGGCCTCGGTCGGCGCATTTATCGACGAGCTGGCGCGCTCGGGAGTGCAGCATTTCTGCGTCTGCCCCGGCTCGCGCTCGACACCGCTGGCGCTGACGATCGCGCGCCAGCCCGGCGTGCGGCTGTGGATGCATATCGACGAGCGCTCGGCCGGCTTTTTTGCGTTGGGGCTTGCGAAAACCCTGCGCGAGCCGGTGGCGCTGGTGTGCACCTCGGGCACCGCCGCAGCCAACTTCCTGCCCGCCGTCGTCGAGGCCTCGTACGCGCGCGTGCCGCTGGTGGTGCTCACCGCCGACCGCCCACACGAGCTGCGCGATGTAGGCGCTCCGCAGACGATCGACCAGATCGACCTGTTCGGCAAGCACGCGCGCTGGTTCGTCGACATGGCCGAGCCCGACGCCGCCCCCGATCTGCTGCGCTACACCCGCACGGTGGCGGCGCGCGCGGTCGCGGCGGCGCGGCGCGGCCCCGCCGGCCCGGTGCACGTCAACTGCCCGTTTCGCGAGCCACTGCTGCCCGACCCGGCGCTGGCTGCCAAGGCCGCCGAGGCTCGGCCGGGCGGCCAGCCATATGTGGCGGTGAGCGCTGGCCCGCGCGCGCTCGATCCGGCGCTGGCCGCCGCGCTGGCCGGCGAGCTGGCTAGCGCCGAGCGCGGCCTGATCGTCTGCGGCGCGCAGGACGACCCGGCGCTACCTGCGGCGCTCGCGCGGCTGGCGGAGGCGCTGGGCTTCCCGCTGCTGGCCGACCCGCTCTCGGGCGCGCGCGGCCTGCCCGAGCACGCGCTGGTGGTCGACAGCTACGACGCCTTCCTGCGCGACGCGGCCTTTGCCGAGCGCAACGCCCCGCAGCTGGTGCTGCGCTTTGGCGCAATGCCGGTGGCCAAGCCGCTGCTGCAGTACATCCAGCGCCACCCCGGCTGCCGCCAGATCGTCGTCGACGGCGACGCCGGCTGGAACGAGCCAACCCTGCTGGCCAGCCAGATCGTGCACGCCGACGCCCGCCTGCTGTGCGAGGCTCTGCTGGCGGCGCTGCCCGCCGACCACGCGCCGCCCACCACGGCGCTCGAGTGGGCGCGCACATGGCAGGCGGCGCAGCAGCGCAGCCGCGCGGCCATCGACGGCTACATGCGCCAGGTTGGCGAGCTGTTCGAGGGCAAGGTGTTCGCCGAGCTGCGCGAGCTGCTGCCCGACGGCGCGCTGCTCTACGCCGGCAACAGCATGCCCATCCGCGACCTCGACACCTTTTTCGCCGGCGGGCGTGGCGTCCGCCTGCTGGGCAACCGCGGCGCGAACGGCATCGACGGCGTGGTCTCGAGCGCGCTAGGCGCGGCCGCCGCCGGGGCCGGCCCCACCGTGCTGGTGATCGGCGACCTGTCGTTCTACCACGACTCGAACGGGCTGCTGGCCGCGCGCCAGCATGGGCTCGACGCGACGATCATTCTGCTGAACAACGACGGCGGCGGGATCTTCTCGTTTTTGCCGCAGGCCGCCGAGCCCGAGCACTTCGAGGCGCTGTTCGGAACACCGCACGGGCTCGATTTCGCGCCGCTCGCGGCGATGTATGGCGCGCGCTACACCCGCGTAGACAGCTGGGAGGCATTTCGCGCTGCCGTGAGCGCGGGCGTGGGCAGCCACGGCCTGCACATCGTCGAGGTGCCCACCGAGCGCGCGCGCAATGTCGCGCTGCACCGCGAGATCTGGCCGCGCGTGGCCGCCGCCGTGGCGCCAGCCCTAGACTGACCAGCCAAACAGAGCTATGGATATATCGATAAACCACATCAACCTGTACGCCGAGGCCGCCGGCGAGGGCCGCCCGCTGCTGATGCTGCACGGCTTCACCGGCAGCTCGGCCACCTGGCGCCCGCTCGTTGGCCGGCTCGGGCCAGGCATCCGCTCGATCGCCGTCGACCTGATCGGCCACGGCAAATCGAGCGCGCCCGCCAGGGCCGCGCGCTACAGCATGGCGCGCTGCGTCGCCGACCTGCTGGCGCTGCTCGATAAGCTGAACATCGCGCGGGCCACCGTGCTGGGCTACTCGATGGGCGGGCGCGTGGCGCTGCAGCTGGCCGCCGCGGCCCCGCAGCGCGTCGAGGCCCTGGTGCTCGAAAGCGCCTCGCCGGGGCTGGCCAGCGCCGACGAGCGCGCCGCCCGCGCCGCCGCCGACGACGCGCTGGCCGACACGATCGAGCGCGAAGGGCTGGCTGCCTTCGTCGATTACTGGGAGCAGCTGCCGCTGTGGGCCAGCCAGGCCGCGCTGCCGCCCGAGGCTCGCGCCCGGCTGCGCGCCCAGCGGCTGCGCAACAACCCGCGCGGCCTCGCCAATAGCCTGCGCGGGATGGGCGCCGGCCGGCAGACTTCGCTGTGGGAGCAGCTTGGCGCGCTGGGCATGCCGGCGCTGCTGCTGGCCGGCGCGCTGGACGGAAAATACAGCGCGATTGCCCGCCGCATGGCCGGCGCCATGCCGCGAGCCCGGCTCGCGATCGTGCCCGACGCCGGCCACGCCATCCACCTCGAGCAGCCCGACGTTTTTATTGAGCAGGTTGCTGATTTCCTGCGTTCACCCGACGCCGAGATGCAGCGCCGCCCGTAAGCGCTGCGCAAAGAAGGAGGCCCCTTATGCCAATTGAGTGGACACTTGCCCACGAATACACCGACATCGTCTACGAGCACGACGCCGCAGGCGAGGGCATTGCCAAGATCACGATCAACCGGCCCGAGAAGCGCAATGCCTTCCGGCCCGAAACCGTCGAGCAGCTGATCGACGCGTTCTCGCGCGCGCGCGACGACGAAAGCGTCGGCGTGATCTTGTTCACCGGCGCCGGCGACAAAGCCTTCTGCTCGGGCGGCGACCAGAGCGTGCGCGGCGATGGCGGCTATGTCGGCAAAGACAAGATCCCGCGCCTGAATGTGCTCGACCTACAGCGCCTCATCCGCATCCTGCCCAAGCCGGTGATCGCCATGGTCGCGGGCTACGCGATTGGCGGCGGCCACGTGCTTCACGTCGTGTGCGACCTGACGATCGCGGCCGAGAACGCGGTCTTCGGCCAGACCGGCCCGCGCGTCGGCAGCTTCGACGGCGGCTACGGCTCGAACCTGCTGGCGCGCATGGTCGGCGACAAAAAAGCCCGCGAGATCTGGTACCTGTGCCGCCAGTACAATGCCCAGCAGGCGCTCGACATGGGCCTGGTGAACACGGTGGTGCCGCTGGAGCGGCTTGAAGACGAGGCGGTGCAGTGGGCGCGCGAGATCCTCGAGAAGAGCCCGATGGCGATCCGCTTCCTGAAGGCCAGCATCAACGCCGCCGCCGACGGCCACGCTGGCCTCCAGCAGCTCGCCGGCGATGCCACGCTGCTCTACTATCTCTCGGAAGAGGCCCAGGAGGGCAAGAAGGCATTTCTCGAAAAGCGCCGGCCAAACTTCCGCAAGTTCCGCCGCTTTCCATAAGTGGAAGGGCGAACGACCACGGACGAGTGTCTACATGATGTTCGAGCACTCGTCTTTGGTCGTTCATCGTTCGTCCTTCGTCTTCTGTCATTCTTCATTCGTCTTCTGTCATTCGTCATTCGTCATTCGTCGTTCGTCTTCTGTCTACCGAGGTCTACATTGACGACTGAAGCTGCTCCTACTCGTCCAAGCCGCGCCCGCGCCTGGATCATGGCCGCCCGCCCGCCGACGCTGCCGGCCGCGGTGGTGCCGGTGCTGGTGGGCAGCGCCGCAGTGTACCGGCTGGGCTTTCGGCCGCTGGCGTTTGTGGCCGCGCTGCTGGCCGCGCTGCTCATCCAGATCGGCACGAACTTCGCCAACGACTACTTCGACTTCCACAAGGGCGCCGACACCGCCGAGCGCCTCGGGCCTGTGCGCGTAACCCAGAGCGGCCTGATCGCGCCCGAGCGCGTGCGCAACGCCATGATTGGCGTGTTCGGGCTGGCCGCGCTGGTAGGCGTATACCTGGTGTTCGTCGGCGGGTGGCCGATCCTGCTGATCGGCCTGCTCTCGATCGCCGCTGGCGTGCTGTACACCGGCGGGCCGTTTCCGCTGGCCTACAACGGCCTGGGCGACGTGTTCGTGTTTATCTTTTTCGGGCTGGTGGCGGTGTGCGGCACCGCGTTTCTGCATGTGGGCACGGTGCCTGGCGCAGCGGCGTTCGCCGCGCTGCCGGTAGCGCTGATCGTCACGGCAATTATTGTCGTGAACAACCTGCGCGACATCGATACCGACCGCGCGGCACGCAAGCACACGCTGGCGGTGCTGCTCGGCCGCAGCGCCACCCGCGCCGAGTACCTGGTGCTGGTGGCCGGCGCCTACCTGCTGCTGCCGCTTGGCGTGCTGCTCGGGCTAGCCGGCCCGTGGTCGCTGCTGCCGCTGCTGACGCTGCCACTTGCGGCGCCGCTGGTGCGCCTGGTGTTCACCGAGCAGGGCCGCCCGCTCAACCGCGCGCTTGGCGGCACCGGGCGCCTACATATGATCTTCGGCATCCTGCTGGCGATCGGGCTGCTGCTGCCGGCCTGAGCCGGCGCCCCAGGCGGCGCCGCCCGATTGTAAAGCCCTGCGCCGGGCGGTTTGTTATTTTTATCTCATTTACCTCGCGCATATTCGGCATTTTATACAAAGACGCCAGCGGCTAACCTTTTGTATACTATTCCAACGTGGATCACCATGGGCAAGCCGTGAATAGTCGTCTAGTCCGTGTCGACTGGTTACCGTTTCACATACCATACGCGGCGGCATTCACAACCGCGCATGGCCGTGAGACGGTTCGCTCGGGTGTGATCATTCGCGTGGCGCTGGCCAATGGCCTGGAGGGCCTGGGCGAAGCTTCGCCGCTGCCGGCATTCGGCGGCGGCACGCTCGACGACACGCTGGCCTGCGTGGCGCGCCTGGCGCCCGGGCTGCTGGGCCGCACTCCCGGCGCGGCGGCCGAGCTGCTCGGCCAGGCCGGCGAGGCGCAGCCAGGCATGGCCGCCGCGCTGTGCGGCCTCGACACCGCGCTGCTCGACGTAGATGCGCAGGCCGCCGGGCTGCCGCTGGCGCGCTGGCTGGCGCCGGGCGCCGCCGAGGCGGTGCCGGTGAACGCGGCGATCGGCGCAGCCGATGCACCCGCCGCATGCGCGGCAGCGCGGCGGGCGGTCGAGGCGGGCATTGGCTGCGTGAAGCTCAAGGTTGGCGTGGCCGCAACCAGCGCCGCCGAGATCGAGCGGATCGCGGCGGTGCGCGCGGCGATCGGGCCGGGGCCGCGCCTGCGGCTCGACGCCAACGCCGCCTGGGATGTCGCCACGGCTACCGCAATCATTGGCGCGGCCGAGCGCTATGGCCTCGACTTGGTCGAGCAGCCCGTCGCGGCCGGCGACTTGGCCGGGATGGCCGCGGTGCGCGCGGCAGTGCGCACGCCAATCGCCGCCGACGAGGCGGTGGGCGGCCCGGCGCAGGCCCGGCGCGTGATCTCGGCCGGCGCCGCCGACGTGCTGGTACTGAAGCCAATGATGGCCGGCGGCCTGCGCCGTGGGCGCGCGATCATCGCGCTGGCCCAGGCGGCCGGAATGCAAACAATCGTTACCACAACGATCGACAGCGGTGTCGGCGTTGCCGCGGCACTGCACCTCGCCGCAACTCTGCCGGCCCCGCCGCCCGCCTGTGGCCTCGCCACCGGCACACTGCTCGCCGGCGACCTGCTCGTTCAACCAGTTATCATTCGCAATGGTGCTATCCGGCTGCCGGTTCAGCCAGGGCTTGGTGTTCGGCTCGACGAACGCCAGCTGGCTCGGTATGCCGGTGAGTGGCGTCAGATCGCTGCGGAGCGCACGTAAACGCGCCGCGCTGCACCAGATATCACGGGTCGGTTTAGTTACTGAAAGGTGTGGAAACCATGACAACCCCTCTCCGCGATTTCCTCGAGATCCCGTATGACCAGCTTGAGGAGCTGAACCTAGAGGCCAAGGCGCAGCGGCTGGCGCGCAAGCCGGCCGGCCAGATTGCCGAAGAGCGCCTGCGCTACCTGACCGATCAGAAGAGCATCAAGGCGGTGACGGTGTGCTTTACCGACCTGGAAGGCCGCCTGCACATGCTCGACTATGACAAGAAGTTCCTGCTCAAATCGTACGACAACCTGACCTTCGACGGCTCGTCGATCCGCGGCTTCACCGCCCAGGCCGAATCCGACCTGCGCCTGGCGATAGACTGGGGCTCGTTCTACTGGCTGCCGGCCGACTTCTTCGGCTCGGGCAAGGTGCTGGTGTTCGGCGATGTGCTCGAGAAAGATGGCTCGGCCTACTCCGCCGATATGCGCGCCCGCCTCAAGGCCTTCGCCGCCGACGCCTATACCAACCAGGGCCTGACTTTCAACGCCGCTAACGAGATCGAGGGCTTCCTGTTCAAGGGCCGCGACGCCGAGCGCCGCTACTACGAGACCCGAAGGTTCGATTTCGTCAACGAGGGCGGCTACTACCACTCGCTGCCGGGCGACCCACTGCGCTCGTTTATCGACACCGTCGCCGAGGTGCAGCGCGCCATGGGCTTCGCCAACGAGAAGGATCACCCCGAGGTGGCGCCGTCGCAGTTCGAGGTGAACTACTCGTACACCGAGGCCTCGATCGCCGCCGACCAGATCGTGCTGTACAAGCTGATCTGCCGCCAGGTGGCCTACTCGCTCGATATGACCGCCAGCTTCCTGCCCAAGCCCGTCACCGGCGTGAACGGCAACGGCATGCACACCAACCTGTCGATCACCAAGGACGGCAAGAACCAGTTCTATGGCACCGGCGCCGAGGGCCTCTCGGACAACGGCTGGTCGTTCATCGACCGCATCCTCACCAGCGCTAACGATATCTGCCTCGCGCTCAACGCCAGCGTGAACGCATACCGCCGGCTCGACCCGCACTTCGAGGCGCCGAACCAGATCAAGGCCTCGCCGGTCGACCGCGGCTCGATGGTGCGCATCCCGATCGGCAACGAGAAGTCGGCCCGCGTCGAGGTGCGCTCGGTCGGCCCCGACGCAAACCCGTACCTGGTGCTCTACACGCTGCTGAAGACCGGCAGCGAAGGCCCGCTCACCGAGGGCGTGCGCCAGACCGAAAGCTACCTGCCCGACAATATCTACACCGCGATCGATAACTTCCGCGCCAGCTCGTATATCAAGGAGCTGTACGGCGAGGATGTGGCCGCGCGCTATGCCGACCTGAAGCAGGCCTCGGCCGACCGCTGCCCGCGCCTGCTCGGCACTCGCATCAAGACGGGCGAGATCCAGTTCCACCACGAGGTCTACAACCAGGCGCTCTGGAATAACTTCTAATACCAAACTCCGTCTGAACCTGTTCTGTTTGATATGCCCTGCCCGGCTTTGCCGGGCAGGGCATATCAATAGGACTTATAGCTGTTCGCTCGGTCACTTCTCGATTGCACGACGTGGCTTCGCCACGTCGTGCAACACAATAAGAAATTTGGGGGCGGCTTCGCCACCCCCAAACCCCCACGAAAGTGTAAGTGATCAAGCGAATGGCGTACATGCTGCCTGCGGCAGCACGGTACTTTTGGCCGCATCCAGCATCCTTCTTTTGGCCGATTGACGGAGCCGAACGGCTCTGCTATGCTGCCGTGCACAAGCGTTGATGGAGCAAAGTAGCAGCTGACGACCGGATCCAGAGAGCCGCCGATGCTGGGATGGCGGCGCCGAAGCGCTGCGAAGACTCTCCTGAGCGCGGGGAAAAACGCTGGCCATGCCACACAGCATTGCCGCAAGTAAGCCCCGCCGGACTGCCTCCGTTACCAGGCACCAAGGCTGCCGCCATTACCTCGTGGCGGCGGTGAAGTGCGGTGGCACCACGAGAAGGTCCCCCTCGTCCGCGCGGCGAGTGGGGGCTTTTTAGCTTTGAGAGGTGTCACCATGGAACGAGTCTGGACGACTCAGCTCGGCGCGCACGTTGGCGAGCGCGTGCGCGTGGCCGGCTGGCTGCACCGCCTGCGGCTGCTCAGCAACTTCAGCTTCCTCATCCTCCGCGACGGCCAGGGCCTAGCGCAGATCTTCATCGACGACGCGGCGCTGAGCGCGCGGCTCGCCGCGCTGCGCGCCGAGACGGTGCTGGCGATCGAGGGCACGGTGGTGGCCGAGCCGCAGGCGCCCGGCGGCGTCGAGATCCACGCGCCCGCCGTCGAGGTGCTGGCCGAGGCCGCCGCCCCGCCGCCGTTCGACCTGTTCCGGCCGACAGTGAAGGCCCAGCTGCCGACGCTGCTCGACAACGCGCCGGTGGGCCTGCGCCACCCGCGCCAGCGCGGGCTGTTCCGCATGGCCGCTGTGTCGATGGCCGGCTTCCGCGCGGCGCTGGCCGCGCGCGACTTCGTCGAGATCCAGACGCCCAAGATCGTCGGCGCGGCCACCGAGGGCGGCGCGAATGTGTTCCGTATCGACTACTTCGGCCAGCCGGCGTACCTTTCGCAGAGCCCGCAGCTCTACAAGCAGATTATGGTGGGCGTGTTCGAGCGCGTGTTCGAGGTCGGCCCGGCCTTCCGCGCCGAGCCGCACGACACACCGCGCCACATCAACGAGTTTGTGTCGCTCGACGTCGAGCTGGGGTTTATCCGCGATCACCACGACGTGATGGAGCTGCTGAACCGCGTGCTCGAAAGCATGGTCGCGGCCATCCAGGCCGAGCTGGCGGCTGGTACGATCGGCGCCCTGCCTCGGCCGCTGCCCGCAGTGCCGGCGCGCATCCCGGCGATCCACTTCACCGAGGCGCTTGAGCTGTACAGCCAGGCCACCGGCGACGACGCGCGCGGCGAGCCCGACCTGGCGCCGGCCCACGAGCGCTGGCTGGGCGAGTGGGCCAGCCGCGAGCACGGATCCGACTTCCTGTTCGTGTGGGGCTACCCCACCGCCAAGCGCGCGTTCTACACCCACCCCGACCCGGCGCGGCCAGGCTATTCGCGCGGCTTCGACTTGCTGTTTCGCGGGCTCGAGCTGGTGTCCGGCGGGCAGCGGCTGCACCGCTACGACGATTACCTGGCGGTGCTGGCCGAGCGCGGCATGCCCGCCGAGTCGTTCGCCGGCTACCTGCAGGCGTTCCGCCATGGCATGCCACCACACGGCGGCTTCGCCATCGGCCTCGAGCGCTGGGTGGCGCGCCTGATCGAGGCGCCAAACATCCGCGAGACGACGCTGTTCCCGCGCGACCTGGCCCGGCTCACACCTTAGCTTCGCGCCGAACAGCAGCGCGTGCGCGCGGGGCAAAGGCCATTCAAGCTATCCTTTCAGGCAGCCCCGCGCAATCTAGGGCTTGTGCGTGCGGTTTCTCCGCGCGGAGAAACCGCACAGCCAAAGGCCGGGCGCGCCAGCTTCGTAATGTCGTAGCACTTTTCATGTTTCCCAGCCAAAATCGCCACCAGCCACGCAATTTTACGAGCCGCGCAAGACTCCGATAAGACCCGCCTGCTAGCATGCGCTCAAGAGCATCGAAGCCACCCTGAATACGAAAGGCAGCCGGCTATGTCAATCGCCGACCTCAAAGCGCGCACCCAGCTTATTTTCGATATGTTTAACACCCACGACGCCGCTGCGGCAGCGGCCTACTTTGCCGACAACGCCGAGCTGCGCGATGTGGCGGTGTCGCGGCCCGCCGTGGGGCGCAGCCAGATTGCCGGGCTCTACGCGCGGCACTTCGCGGCCTTCCCCGACTCGCACGTGCGCGTCGAGCGGATCGTGGCCGAAGGCAGCACCGTGGCGGTGGAATGGAGCCTTTCGGGCACGCACATGGGGCCGTTTATGGGCATACCGGCAACCGGCAAGCCGATCAACTTCAATGGGATCAGCCTGATCCGCTACCACAACGGCGCGGCCGTGGCCGATACACGCGTCTGGGATGTCGCCGGTCTGCTGCGCCAGATCGGGCTGCTTCCCGGCCAGGAATAACCAGAGGAGCTCGCATGACACAGCAGCAGCTGGCAGCAGACGGCCGCAGGGCCGCCTCGCCCACCGACGATATCGTGGCGTACTACGACGAAACATGGCTCGACTACCGGATGCTCTGGCTGAATGGCCAGAATCTTTCGGTGCACTTCGGCTACTTCGACGAGCAGACGCGCAGCCATGCCGCCGCGCTGGCAAACATGAACCGCGTGCTGGCCGACTGCGCCGGCGTCGCTGCAGGCCAGCGCGTGCTCGACGCCGGCTGCGGCGTGGGCGGCAGCAGCATGTGGCTGGCCAAGCAGCGCGGCGCCCTCGTCACGGGTATCACCCCGGTGGCCAGCCAGGTGGCGCGCGCCCGGCACTACGCTGCACAGCGCGGCCTGGCCGGCCAGGTGCGCTTCGAGCAGGCCGACTACACCGCGGCGCCATTCGCCGACGCCAGCTTCGACGTGGTGTGGGCGCTCGAAAGCCTGTGCCACGCCCGCGAGAAAGCCGCGTTCTACCGCGAGGCCGCGCGCCTGCTGCGGCCCGGCGGGCGCCTGATCATCGCCGAGTACCTGCGCGCCGACCGCCCACTGGGCGGCGCCGGCGAGCGCACGCTGCACCAGTGGCTGGCCGGCTGGGCGATCGACGATATCGACACGCGCGACGAGCACGCCCGCCACGCTGCCGCCGCCGGACTGGCCGGCGTGCGCATCGACGACGTCACCGCCCACACGCGCCCGTCGCTGCGCCGGCTCTTCCGCATGACCGCGTTCTCGTACCCGGTGGCGCTGGCGCTGCGCGGGCTGCGGCTGCGCACGCGCATGCAGCACGGCAATGTCGTGGGCGCGCTGCGCCAGTACCAGGCGCTCGAGCGCGGGCTGTGGTTCTACGCGATTATCTCGGCCAGCAAGCCGGCCGCCTGACAAGCGGCAAAAAACGCCAGGGCGTAGCACCGAGCGCGCCGCGCATTCTGTGCTGCCGCAGGCTCAATCTCGCACCGTGAGGAAGCCAAACGACACAAGTGCGTAACTTCTATCTGTAATGAAAACTCATTCGGTATGTCAGTACTGCTGAGTATAATGAAGGCCACTATTGCCCAGCCGCTCGTGGAAGGTACGCGGGGTATGCCAGCGCCGACGATCAATCTACACGCTACGCTCGAGCTCGATGCCACCCCAGCGCAGCTGTGGCCGCTGCTCTCGGATACCAGCCGGATCGACAGGGCGATCGGCATTCCGCCATTCGAGCGCAGCGCGCTGCAGCCCGACCTTTCGTTCGCGGTCGACAGCCACTACATGGGCGTGCCGGTGTCGTGGTACGAGTTCCCGTACGAGTGGGTGTTCGAGCAGTGGTACCAGGTCGAGCGCGCGTTCGTGCCGCCGATCCCCGTGCGCCGCCTGATGACACGCACCACGCTCGCGCCGCTGCCCGGCGGCCGCTGCCACGTCGACGTGGTGGTGGGCTTCGAGCCGCGCGGGCTGCTGGGCCGCACGCTCGCGCCGCTGTTTATTCGCCACAAGCTGATGCGCGACCTGCTGCGCGCCTACCGCTCGTTCGCGGCGCTGGCGCTGGCCGCCGAGCAGACAGCGCCGCCCCCGCCGCGCACGCCGGCGGTCAACGCCGACCGCATGGCGCTCGGCCTCGAGCGGCTGCGCCAGTTCGGCGTGCGCGCGGCGCTGATCGAGCGCCTGGCGCGGCACCTGCGCGCCGCCGACGACCCCGACGTGATCCGCATGCGCCCGTTCGCGCTCGCCGACGCCTGGGGCGAAGCCCGGCTCGACGTGCTGCGCATGTTTCTGTACGCCACGCGCGCCGGCCTGACCGACCTTGAGTGGGATGTGCTCTGCCCCAACTGCCGCGGGCCGAGCGTCAGCGCCGCCAGCCTGCAGGCCATCGCCGCCGACGCCCACTGCAGCTCGTGCAATGTGCGCTACGACGTGAACTTCGACGAGTCGGTCGAGCTGCGCTTCACCGTCAGCTCCGACATTCGCGCCGCGCTCGACCTGGCCTACTGCATCGGCGGGCCGGCCAACACCCGCCACATCGTGTCCCAGCTGTGGCTGCCGCCGCGCGCCACCAAGGAGCTGCGCCTGCGCATGCAGCCCGGCGACTACCGGCTGCGCACCCGCCAGCTCACCGCAACGGCGCAGCTGCACGTCGGCGAGGGCAGCCCGGCCACGCCCAGCGCCATTCGCTTCACCAGCGACGACCTAGCGATCGACCAGCCGTCTGTCGCGGCGGGCGAGGTGGCACTGGCCTTCGAGAATGGCACCGACTCCAGCCTGCTGATCGTACTTGAGCAAAGCGCCTGGAGCGCGCAGGCCGTGAGCGCCGCGCTGGTGAGCACCATGGCCGAGTTCCGCCAGCTGTTCTCGTCGCAGGTGCTCGCGCCGGGCCTTGGCGTGGCCATCCGGAACCTGACATTTCTGTTCAGCGACTTGAAGGGCTCGACCGCGCTGTACGACCTGATCGGCGACTCGCCGGCCTACGCCCGCGTGCGCGACCACTTCGACGTGATGAAGGCGATTATCGCGCGGCGGCGCGGCGCGCTGGTGAAAACAATCGGCGACGCGGTGATGGCGGTGTTTGCCTCGGCAGAGGACGCAGTGGAGGCCAGCGTCGAGATCCAGCACGAGTTCACGCTCGGCCAGATCGCGCGCGGCGACCCGCCGCTGCGGGTGAAGCTGGGGTTGCACCGCGGGCCTTGCATCGCCGTGAATGCCAACGAGCTGCTCGACTACTTCGGCTCGACGGTCAACATCGCCGCGCGCGTGCAGAACGAGAGCGTCGGCGGCGATATTGTGCTGACGCCCGAGGTGCTGAGCGACCCAGGCGTGCGCCGCGTGCTCGAGCGCGAGCTACCGACGCTCGAGACGTTTCAGCGCCAGCTGAAGGGCTTCGCCCAGGACTTCACGCTTACGCGGCTGTGGCTGCCGAGCGACGCGCAGGCGCTGGCGGCTTAGCGCTTTGTTGCTGCGAGCAGGCGCTCGCGAACAGGCATAAAGCCTGCCCGCGAGCGCTAGCCATATGCGCTGCGCTAGTCGCCACACGCTTGCAGGCAGGCATACGGCCCGCACCTACGCGCCGTGCGCCTGCTCGAGCGCGGCGACCAGCTCGGGCAGCCCGGCGAACACGCGGTCGGGCTGGATCTCGCTCTGCGCCAGCAGCTCGGGCGTGGAGACGCCGGTAAGCACCAGCGCGGCCGCCAGCCCGGCGCCGCGCGCGCCGGCCACGTCGGTGTCGAGCCGGTCGCCGACGGTGAGCGTGCGCCGCGGGTCGGCCCCCAGGATGTCGATCGCCGTCTGGAACATCGCCGCGCCGGGCTTGCCGATCACCGTCGGCTCGACGTCGGTGGCGGTACGCAGCAGCGCGATGATCGAGCCGGCGCCGGGCACCAGCCCTTCCTCAACCGGCAGCGTGCGGTCGGGGTTGGTGGCCACGTAGCGCGCCCCCGCGCGGATCGCCAGCGTCGCCAGCTTGAGCTTCTGGTAGGTCAGCTCGGTGTCGAGGCCCGACACCACCACCCGTGGCAGCTGCTCGTCGTAGACGAAGTAGCCGTCGGCGAACAGCGCCTCGCGCAGGCCGTACATGCCGATGTAGAAGGCCGGCGTGCCGCGCCCGAACTCGCGCTCAAGGAAGCGCCGCGTCGCCACCGAGGAGGTGATGATCCGCGCGGCAGGGATGGCGATGCCCATGCCGGCCAGCTTGGCCTCGTACTGCTGCGGCGTCATCGTCGAGTTGTTCGTAACGCAAGCGTAGCCAATGCCGCGCGCGGCGCAGAGCGCCAGCAGATCGTTCACGCCCGGCAGCGGCTGCGGCCCGCGGTAGATCACCCCGTCCATGTCGAGTAAAATCGTGTTGAATGGAGCCAGGTCAAGCACGTGTGTCACCTCGTCAGTATCTCAGCGCAGCGTTTTCTTCATGATCACGTTGGTCACTTCGTAGCCGAGCTTGGCGTACAGCGCCTGCGCGGCGTGGTTGCCGCCAAACACGTGCAGCCCGATCGCGCCGATGCCGAGCGCGCGTACGTGCTGCTCCATCTCGCGAAACGCCTGCGAGGCATAGCCGCGCCGGCGGTAGGCCGGGCCGATCTCGAGGTTGTACACAAACGCGCTGCGGCCGGCCGGCCCGCTGCGTACGGCAAACCAGAGTATGCCAACCACCGCCGGCAGGGCCGGGTCGCGAATGGTGAATAGGTAGTGATCGGGCGTGGCGACGCCGTCAGGCAGCAGCTTGGCGAACTCGGCGGCCGATCGCTCGAGCGCCCCATCCTCGCTCCAATCGCCGGCGCGTACATGCTCGGCGGCGTAGCCAGGCACCGCCACCACGAGAAACTCGGCCAGCTCGGGCTCGGCCATAGGCACAAGCTCCACCACCGCCGGCTCCTTTCGCTACATCCGCTCGGGCGCGCGCAGGCCCAGCAGGCCCAGGCCATTCTTCAGCGCCTGCGCGGTGGCCTCCACCAGCCGCAGGCGCGCGGCGCGCAGCTCGGGCGTCTCGGCCTTGAGCACCGAGCAGTCGCGGTAGAACCCCGAGAGCGCGCGGGCCGTGTCGTAGCACCACTCGGCCACCACAAACGGCGCGTAGCGCGCGCCGGCCTCGCGCACCGCGCCCGGCAGCTTGGCCAATTGCTTGATCACGGCAAGCTCCGACGGGTGCGCCAGCAGCGCCGGGTTGCCGGCCGGCTGATTACCTGGCGAAGAACCAAGTATCAACGATGTATCGCCCTCGCCGGAGCTGGCGGGGCGCGAAGCTGCTGCGCCGTCGAGCTGCTCTTTGGTTCTTCGCCCTTGGTCTTCGGCGGCCGCCTTGCGCACGATCGACCGGCAGCGCGCGTACATATACTGAATGTAGGGCGCGCTGTTGCCCTCGAGCGCCAGCATGCGTTCCCAGTCGAGCGTGATATTGCGCCGTGGGTCCTGGTACAGATCGTTGTACACCACCGAGCCAACGCCGACGATCTCGGCGACTTCGTCTTTCTCGGCGTCGGACAGCTCGGGGCTGGCCTGGTCGACGACGGCGCGCGCGCGCTGGTGGGCGTCGTCGAGCAGGTCGGCCAGGTAGATCATGTTGCCGCGGCGAGTCGAGAGCGGCGCGCCGTGCTGGTCGAACACTGTGCCGAACTTGATATGCTCAAGCTCCACGTCCTCGGCGTAGCCCATGGCGCGCACCAGCGCAAACAGCTGGCGGAAGTGCAGCTCCTGGGGCATGCCCACGACGTAGACGATCTTGGCCGGGCTGAACTCTTTCAGGCGAAACAGCACCGTGGCGACATCGCGCGTGTGGTACAGCGTGCCGCCGTCGCTGCGCTGCAGCAGAAACGTCGGCAGGCTGCTGCCAAGGTCGACCACCACGGCGCCGCCTTCGTCGCGGTAGGCAACCTTTTTGGCCAGCACGTCGCCGATCACGTCGGGCAGCATGCCCTCGTAGAAGCTCTCGCCGTAGATGTGGTCGAAATGCACGCCCAGGAGGTCGTAGTTGCGCCGGTTGGCGCTGATCGTCAGGTCGACCATCCACTGCCACAGCTCGCGCGCGGTCGGGTCGCCCTGCTCGAGCTTGAGCGACCAGGCGCGCGCCTCGTCGTCGAGCGCGGGGTCGTCCTTGGCGAGGGCGACATACTGGGCGTAGAGCTTGTCGAGCTGCGCCAGCGCCTCCTCGCCCTCGCCCTGGGGCTTGCCCCAGCGCACAATCGCGGCGATATTCATGCCGAACTGCTTGCCCCAGTCGCCGAGGTGGTTATCGCCGATCGTGCGGTAGCCGAGGAACTGGAAGATATTGTAGAGCGACTGGCCGATGATCGTCGAGCGGATATGGCCGACGTGCATGAGCTTGGCCACGTTGGGCGACGAGTAGTCGACCACCACGGTCTTGCCGGCGCCGATGTCGTCGCTGCCGTAGCGCGGCCCCAGCTCCTCGACCTCGTCGAGCACGGCGGCGGCCAGGCGCGCCGGGTGCAGCGTGAAGTTGAGGAACGGGCCGGCGGCGGCGACCGCGCCGACCAGCGAGCCCTCGGGCAGCTGGATGGCCTGGGCCAGCGCCTGGGCCAGCTGCGGCGGCGGCACGCCGAGGGCCTTGGCGGCCTTGAAGGCCGGGAGCGCCAGGTCGGCGGGGATATTCGGCTTGGGCGCAGTAAGGTCGACCAGCTCGCCGGGCACCTGCCCGGTGGCGGCGATCGCGTCGCGCACCTGCTGCTCAAATCGGTCGAGCGCGTAGTCCATCGGTGTCTCCAGCATTGTGTGTTGCGTTGGTTTCAAAGTATATGCGCAACCGCGAGCGAGCGCAAACGGCGCAAGCTTGTTGCGCCTGGCCTCGGTATGCATGCGGCGCAATCCGCCGGCCGTAGGGCGCGCATCGTGCGCGCCTTCTCCCCTCACGAGCGAGGCGGGGCTCTGCGGCCCCGTACCCCGCATCCCGGCACGCAGGCGGGGCCTGTGCGGCCCCGCGCCCCGCAGCAGGGGGCTGCCGCCAGCCCCCTGCACCCCGCCGCTGGGGCGAAGCCCCAGGCCCCGTAATGCATGCCGCCTCAGATGCAAGGCCAGT
Source organism: Kouleothrix sp. (assembly GCF_046328425.1). Taxonomy (NCBI): domain Bacteria; kingdom Bacillati; phylum Chloroflexota; class Chloroflexia; order Chloroflexales; family Roseiflexaceae; genus Kouleothrix; species Kouleothrix sp. The sequence continues at coordinate 103,399 of NZ_JAXLWP010000019.1, read as the reverse complement.
GGCGCATGCCTCGTGGCGTAGAAGAATGTGTTGGTTTGCCCTGAGGCATGCGCGCACGGCGTTGACGCTGGCACGGCCTTTCCCGTAGGGCGCGCATCGTGCGCGCCTCGTGCTCGCCCCTCCAAAGGCGTTCGGGGGCTACGCGCCCCCTTGCCCCCGTTTGCCCGACACTGCTTCGGGGCTCTGCGCCCCCGCGCCCTCGTTTACCCGACACTGCTTCGGGGCCTGTGCGGCCCCGCACTTCCTGCAGCAGGGGCTGCCGCCAGCCCCCTGCACCCCGCCGCTGGGGCGAAGCCCCGGGCCCGTAATGCATGCCGCCTCAGATGCAAGGCTAGTGGCGCATGCCTCGTGGCACGAAATAACCGGTTGGTTTGCCCTGAGGCATGCGCGCACGGCGTTGACGCTGGCACGGCCTTTCCCGTAGGGCGCGCATCGTGCGCGCCTCGTGCTCGCCCCTCCAAAGGCGTTCGGGGGCTACGCGCCCCCTTGCCCCCGTTTGCCCGACACTGCTTCGGGGCTCTGCGCCTCCGCGCCCTCGTTTACCCGACACTGCTTCGGGGCCTGTGCGGCCCCACCCGCAACAGGGGGCTGGCGGCAGCCCCCTGCACCCCGCCGCTGGGACGAAGGCCCCAGGCCCCGTAATGCATGCCGCCTCAGATGCAAGGCTAGTGGCGCATGCCTCGTGGCGTAGAAGAATGTGTTGGTTTGCCCTGAGGCAAATCTAGGGACAAGGAATGTTCTGCTGGTTTGCCCTGAGGCATGCGCGTACGGCGTTGACGCTGGCACGGCCTTTCCCGTAGGGCGCGCATCGTGCGCGCCTCGTGCTCGCCCCTCCAAAGGCGTTCGGGAGCTACGCGCCCTCTTGCCCCCGTTTGCCCGACACTGCTTCGGGGCTCTGCGCCTCCGCGCCCTCGTTTACCCGACACTGCTTCGGGGCCTGTGCGGCCCCGCCCCCCGCAGCAGGGGGCTGCCGCCAGCCCCCTGCACCCCGCCGCTGGGGCGAAGCCCCGAGCCCCGTATGCATGCCGCCTCAGATGCAAGGCCAGTGGCGCATGCCTCGTGGCGTAGAAGAATGTGTTGGTTTGCCCTGAGGCATGCGCGCACGGCGTTGACGCTGGCACGGCCTTTCCCGTAGGGCGCGCATCGTGCGCGCCTCGTGCTCGCCCCTCCAAAGGCGTTCGGGGGCTACGCGCCCCCTTGCCCCCGTTTGCCCGACACTGCTTCGGGGCTCTGCGCCTCCGCGCCCTCGTTTACCCGACACTGCTTCGGGGCCTGTGCGCCCGCACCCCGCAGCAGGGGGCTGCCGCCAGCCCCCTGCACCCCGCCGGGGCGAAGCCCCGGGCCCATGCATGCCGCCTCAGATGCAAGGCTAGTGGCGCATGCCTCGTGGCACGAAATAACCGGTTGGTTTGCCCTGAGGCATGATCGTATCACATTGCTTGCTGGTATGGCATTCTTTGAGCCGGAAAGGTTATAGGAAAACCGGCAGGGTTTTCCTATGCGGAGGCCGGGGCGCAGCGCCGGGTATGGCCAACTCTTGCAGGGGCCGGGGCGCAGCGCCCCGAATGACAAACCCACGAGGCGTGCAAGGAGCAAAGACGAAGCGCGAGCAAGCCTATGCGGGGGGCCGGGGGCGCAGCGCCCCGGAACGACCAGCTCTTGCGGGGGGCCGGGGGCGCAGCGCCCCGGTGAGACGAACCCATGCGGCATACGAGGGACACAGCTCGAAAAGAGCGGCAAAAACGCGCGCAGCGCCCATAGCCGATAGGCGCTGCGCGGTGGCACGATGCTGGCGGTGGGCTACGCGGCGTCGGCGTCGGGCGGGGGCGTGGCGCGGCGCGCGGGCCGCTTGCGCTCGCTCATGCGCGTACCGCCGACAAGCTGGTACTCCGAGGAATTGTCGCCGTAGACGCCCTTCACGGTCGTGCGAATGCGCTTCGTCGCATCCCACACATTCGCGAGCTGGTCGTCGCGCCGGTTGCGCAGCTCCTTCAAATGAAGCTCAAGCTCGGTGATCTGTGTCTGGCTGGTGCGGGCCTCGCCGATCATCTGGCCGTACGAGTCCTGCGTGATCGCGCCGCTCCGCAGGCCGGGGTCGATCTGCTTGCAGGCTACCAGCACACTGCTGGCCTGGTCGAGAGTGTCGGGCGGGAAGTGTTTGCTGACCAAGGGGCGCCTCCTGTGATATGATGCTTGGTGTTACCAGCGCACGCGATGTGCACTTATAGATATAGCACGCTCAGCGGCCGTTTGGCAATGCGTAAATTGATCGCAAATATAGCAATTCAATTGCAATTTGGCCGTCTTATCCTGGCGTTTTTCGGCATTACCAGCTCTTTCTGCTGCTTGATTACCATTCGCCGAATGCTTACCATCTTGCACGCGGGGGTCGCCTCGGCGCATCCGGTGCTTGCCTCCTAGCGCCGCAGGTTTGCTTTCCCCCTCGCCGGGTTCGGCGCCGCGCGTCCGGTGGTTGCCTCGTAGCTCCGCAGCTTCCCCTTGCTGCACGCCAGGCTTGGCGCTGCGCATCCGGTGGTCGACTCCCAGCCCCAGGTGAGCGACTCCGCGCGTCGGGTGGGCGACTCGCAGCCCCGCAGGTTTACCTTCTTGGGTGCCGGGCTCGACTCAGCGCCTGCGGGGGTTGGCAGCATGGGGAAAATGCCAGGCCCCAGGCGCGCGGGGCAAACCCTGGCGCGCCTGGGGCCTGGCAACGAAAGAAGCGGCGAGCGCCTACCCGGCCATGTCCTCGATCACCACGTGCGCGGCGTTGTGGCCGGGGATGCCGGTGACGCCGCCGCCAGGGTGCGCGCCCGAGCCGCACAGGTACAGGCCCGCCAGCGGCGTGCGGTAGTCGGCGTAGCCCGAGATCGGCCGCAGGTTGAACGCCTGGTCGGGCGTGATCTCGCCGTGGAAGATGTTGCCGCCGGTAAGGCCAAAGCGCCGCTCGAGGTCGACGGGCGAAAGCATCTGGCGGGCAATCACCGCGCTGGTAATATTCGGCGCGTACTCGGCCAGCTTGGCGATGATCCGGTCGGCCACCTCCTCGCGCAGCCCGTCGTCCCAGCTGCGGCCGGGCACGTCGTACGGGAAGTACTGGCAGAAGCACGAGAGCACGTGCTTGCCGGCCGGCGCGAGCGTCGGGTCGGTGGGCGACTGCGAGAAGATCTCGATGAACGGCTCGCGCGAGGGCCTGCCGGCCTTGAAATCGTCCCAGGCGCGCTCGAGGTAGCTCAGCGTCGGCGCGATGTCGACGGTGGCGCGCGAGCAGACCTCGGGATCCACGCCGGCGGGGGCCGCGCTGTAGCGCGGCAGCTCGGCCAGCGCCAGGTTGAGCTTGAACACCGTGCCGCCGATGCGGTAGTTCTTCTCGATGCGCTGGCGGAACTCGGCCGGCAGCGCGCCCGCCGGCGTGAGCTTCAGGAACGTGCGCTTCGGGTCGGCGTTCGAGAGCACCACGCGCGAGCGGATGGTGTCGCCGTTTTCGAGCACCACGCCCACGGCGGCGCCGGCCTGCACCAGCACCTCGGCCACCGGCGCCTCGGTGCGGATCTCCACCCCCAGGTCGCGCGCGGCCGCCGCCAGCGCCTGCGTCACCGCGCCCATGCCGCCCCTGGCGTAGCCCCAGACGCCGCGCCGGCCGCCGATCGCCCGGCCGATCGCGTGCACAAGGAACACATACGGCGCGCCGGGCGTGGCCGGGCCGGCCATGGTGCTGATCAGCGCCTGCGGGGCCATCGTCGCCTTCACATACTCCGACTCAAAAAACTCGGCCAGCAGGTCGGCGGGCGAGAGCAGCATCAGCCGGCGGAAGTCGTCGGCGCAGCCGGCCTCGTCGAAGCGCGCCGACAGCTCGGCCAGCGAGATCGGCGGCTGCATGAGCGTCGGCTCGATGATGTCGCAGCAGCGATCCCAGAAGTCTTCCCACGCGTCAAGCGCGACGGCGTCCTTGGCCGAGAAGCGCGCGACCGACGCCTTGCTGCGCTCGCGGTCGCCGGCGTACAAGAACAGGTGCTCGCCGTCGGGGAATGGCATGAAGTACGAGGGGGCCTTGGCGTACACCTCGAAGCCATAGCGCGGCAGCTGCAGGTCGGCGATGATCTCGGGGCGCATCAGGCTCATCGAGTACGACGCGACCGACACCCGGAAGCCGGGGTGAATTTCCTCGGTGATCGCCGCGCCCCCAACAGTGTGGTAGCGCTCGAGCACCAGCACGCGCTTGCCCGCCTTCGCCAGGTAGCAGGCCGCCACCAGGCCATTGTGACCGCCGCCGATCACGATCGCGTCGTATGTGGTCATAGCACCCTCCTTGAAAAACGCGTCCCTTGTCCACTGTTCCCCCCAGGCGGCGGCTTGCCGGCCGCCGCTCACCGCCCTACCAGCTTGCGCGCCTCCACAGGCGCCGCCGCCGCCCGCGCAGCCCGCGCACGAGATTGCCGGCGCCATTATAGCCGCCGCCCGGCAACAGAGTGCGGCGCGCCTCGGCGAGCGGCCCGCTCGCGCCCGCTACACGCCCGCCGCGTCGCCCGCCTGCAGAAACTCGCACAGCAGGCCGTGAAAGTGATGCACGCCATTCTCGCGCGCCACCGAGAAGCGGCCCACATCGTAGGCCCGCGAGCGCAGGCGCTTCTGCACCGCCTCGCAGATCGCGATATCCTCCTGCTGCACCAGGTCGCTGAACTTAAACGACTTGTGGAAGTCGTCGGCCGCGCCGGGCTTGTCGGCGTCGAGCAGGTACCACTCGAAGATCGTGAGCGTGCGCGCGTGGCCGAGCGGCAGGATGATATTGATCTGCAGGTTGTCGGGGTAGATGTTTAGCATGATATTCGGGAACAGCCAGTAGTACAGCGCCTGCGCATCGGCGCCGCGCTCGAGGTTGCGCCGCAGCAGCGAGTCGGGCTTCTCGCGGATCGGCGCGAACTGCTTGGAGTAGTAGCGGAACGTCTCGACGGCGTACTGCTTGTAGTCGATCTCTTTGAACAGGCCGGGGTGCGCCACCGGGATGTGGTAGCCCTCAAGGTAGTTGTCGATATATACCTTCCAGTTGCACTCGACCTGGTAGTCGACGCGCTTGAAGAAGCCCATGCGCTCAAGCGGCAGGTGCGCCGTCTCGCCTGGGATGGCGCCCAGCACCTCGCGCAGCGGCGCGGCATCGGCGTCGAGGTTCACAAACACAAACGGCCCCCAGCTATCGACGCGCACCGGGCGCAGGCCATACGCGGCGCGGTCGAAGTCGCGCACGCCCTCGAACTCGGGCGTGCTCAGCAGCCGCCCGTCGAGGCCGTACGTCCAGGCGTGGTAGCTGCACTGCAGCGTCTTGCGCTGGCCGCAGCCCTCGGCCACCGAGCCGGCGCGGTGGCGGCAGACGTTGTAGAAGGCGTGGAGCTGCCCAGCAGTGTCGCGCGTCACCACCAGCGGCTCGTCGACCACGCTGCAGGTGAAGAAATCGCCGGGGTTGCGCACCTGCTCGAGCCGGCCGACCAGCTGCCAGGTGCAGCCAAACACGCGCTGCTCCTCGGCCGGCAGCATGGCAGGGTCGGTGTACCAGCGCGCCGGGATGGTCGTCGCCAGGCTCAGGTCGGGCTGGTAGGCGAAATCGGTAAGCTGCATACTACTCTCCTGATGATTGAAATGCACGGCGCGGTTGGCCGCGCGGGCCGCTACGAGGCCGCCGGGTCGGGGCGCATGTCGGGCCGGAAGCCAAGCTGGCGCGAGATCGCCGCGCATGCCTCGAGCAGCACGCGCGCCAGCTCGGCCTCGCGGCGGCGCGGCAGCCGCGCCGCCGGCCCCGAGATGCTCAGCGCGGCCACGGCCTCGCCGCGGTGGTCGAAGATCGGCGCGCCAAGGGCGTGCAGGTGGCCCTCAAGCTCGTCGTACGAGGTGGCGTAGCCGCGCGCGCGCACCGCGGCCAGCTCATCGCGCAGCGCGGCGTGGTCGGTGATGCTGCGCGGCGCGCAGGCCTCGAGCCGATCGGGCAGCAGCGCCGCCAGCCGCGCCTCGGGCAGAAACGCCAGCAGCGCCTTGCCCGTCGACGAGCAGTGGGCCGGGTAGCACGCGCCGATGTTGCTGGCCGCGCTCAGCAGGTGCTCGCCCGACACCTCCTCGACGATCATGCTGCTGGCGCCGTGCAGGATCTCGAGGTCGATCGTCTCGCCGCTGCGCTCGGCGAGGGCGCGCGCGTACGGCAGCGCAAGGTCGCGCAGGTTCATCTGGCGCAGCGCCAGCGTGCCGAGCATCGCCAGGTCGGGGCCGAGGCGGTAGCGCCCCTGCTCGGCGGCCGCCACCAGCCCCTCGCTCTCGAGCGCGCTCAGCAGGCGGTACACCGTGCTGCGGTTGAGGCCGGTGCGCTGGCTGACCTCCTGCGCCGTGAGCGTGGCGGGCGCGGCGCCGAACGCGCGGAGCACCGCCACCGCCCGGTGGATCGCCTGCGTGCCGCCGTAGCTTTGGTCGTTGTTCATAATATAAACAAGTGTTTATATGTTGGAAGCGCCGCCATAGTAGACCGGGGGCGCAGTTTTGTCAAGCGCAGGCGCCGCGAGTAGAATAGGGGCACTGCCCGGCGGCCGGGCACGCCAATTGGCCGCCAGCCGAAAGACCATGCGACGCACGCTTTTGCCAATCGCCATGCTGGCCGCCGCGCTGCTGCTGCTGGGCATCGCCGCGCGCGCGGTGTTCGCGCCCGACCCGCGCGACGACCTGCGCCGCGCCGACGCGCTGTTTCTGGCGGGCCGCTACCACGACGCGCGGGCCGCCTACGCCGCGCTCACCGCGCGCTGGCCGCGCTTCGCGCCGGGCTGGCTGCGCCTCGGCGTCGTGTCGGCGCTGCGCGCCGAGCCCGCTGCGGCCGACACAGCGCTGCTGGCGGCGGTTGGCGCGGGCGCGGCCCCCGCCGACCTGGCGCTGGCCCGGCTGTACCCGGGCGCGCTGGCCGCGCGCGCCGGGCAGGCCGGCCAGGCGCGCGAGTTCTGGGCGCAGGTGAGCGCGCCGGCGCGCCTGCTGGCCGCGCGGCGGCTGCTCGAGGCCGAGCAGCTGCTCGCCGAGGGCCAGTACGCCGCCGCCGAGGCATCGTACCGTTTCCGGCGCAGGCCGGCGACCTGCCGGCCAGCTGGCGGATGGCCGCCGCCGCGCGCTTTCTTGGCGCTGCTGCGCGCATCGAGCGGACCCGGCTGCGGCGCGCGAGCTGCTTGGCGCGCGCGGCGCACCCCGGCCGCCGACAACCCCGCCGACGCCTGGCTCGAGCCGCTGCGCCCGCCCGGCGATGCAGCCAACAGCCAGCTACGCGCGGCGCTCGACGCCCCGCCCGAGCAGCGCGCCCAGCTGCTCGGCCAGGTGTACCTTGCCGCGCGGCTCTACCCGCTGGCCGAGGCCCAGTTCGCGCAGGTTCCGCCGGGCGGCGCCTACGCCCGCGCGGCTGCGGCCTACACCGCCTACACCCGCTGGAGTGCCGGCGACCGGGCCGAGGGCCTGCGGCAGCTGCAGGCGCTTGCCGAAGCCGCCCCCGACGACCCGCGCGCGCGCGCGCTGCTGGCGCTGGCGCTGCTGAGCGAGCAAGACGCCGACGCGGCCCGCGCCCAGCTCGAAGCGCTGCAGGCATTGGCGCCGCGCGCCGCCGACACCCAGCTCGCCTGGGCGCAGTGGCACACCGCCGAGCACGACTACGTCGCCGCCGCCGCGGCCTACGCCCAGGCGCTGCGCGACGCCGCGCCCGACCAGCGTGGCGGCTACGCGCTGGCGCTGGCGCGCTTCCATGTCGAGAGCGCGCTCGACCTGTGCGGCGCCGGCGTGGCCGGCGCCACAAGCGCCAGCCAGGCGCTGCCGAACGACCCGCGCGCCTGGGTGGTGCTGGCGGCAGCACAGCTGGGCTGCGGCGACGCCGGCGCGGCCCGCGCGGCCGCCGAGCAAGCCCTGCGGCTGGCACCCGCCGACGCCGAGGCCGCCTACTACCTCGGCCGCGCGCTGGCGCAGCTTGGCGACCGGCCGGCGGCGCGCGCGGCGCTCATACGCGCGGCCGACAGCGCACCGGCATCGGCCTGGCGCGTGCGCGCCGAGCAGCAGATCGACCTGCTCGGGCCATAGCGCGCGCAATTTCAGATACAGGAATATCACCTCGCAGGCGCAGGCATTTCCGGCTTCCCATACGGCCAGCGCATGCTTGACAAATCGGAAACCCTTAAGGTACCATGCGCCCGCTTGGAGAATACTCACTCGGAAAATACTCTCAGCCGGCTCTTTCCTGACGTTCTCATCGTAACGCTCGCTCACAGGCGAATGGCATCGTGGCGCATGGGCCAATGCGCGGCGAGGCAGTCTGTCTGTTTTGACCATCTGACAGATCGGCCGGCAGAGCTGCCGAGCTGAAAGGAGTTTCGCTTGAAGATCACTGGCAAGGCAACGATCGATGCGCCGCGCGATCAGGTTTGGGAGGCCCTCAACAATCTCGAAGTGCTTGCGCGCATCGTGCCAGGCTGCGAGCGGCTCGAAGAGGTTGGCGAAAACGAGTTCGAGGGCACGGTCAAGATCGGCATCCAGTCGATCAAGGGCACGTACAGCGGCAAGATCCGGCTCGAAGACATTCAGCCGCCGCGCCACTACAAGCTCGTGGCCGCCGGCCGCAGCGCCAACGGCGTCGTCGACGGCAGCGGCGCGGTTGACCTCGAAGAAGACGGCGACAAGACCATCTTGAACTACTCGGGCGACGCGCAGATCGGCGGCACGCTCGCCAGCGTCGGCCAGCGTCTGATCGAGGGCGCCTCCAAGCAGATGATCAACCAGTCGCTCAAGGCGCTGGCCGAGCAGATCCGCTTGCGCAACAGCCCGGCCGAGGCGCCCGCGCCCGCGCCCGCCGCCGCACCGGCCCCAGCCGCCGAGGCGCCGCCCGCGCCGCCGGCCCACACCGCGATCGCCGCCGAAGAGGCCCAGGCCGCGCCCGCGCCCAGCGAGCCGGTGGCCACGGTCGAAACACCGCCCGCGCCGCCGGCCCCTGCGCCCGCCGCCGCGCCGGCCGAGCGCCGCACTGTGGTGGTGCCAACCCACGAGCAGCTCAAGCCCGAGTCGATCGTGCGCGGCATGATCGAAGACGCGTTCACCGAGCGCCCCTGGCTGCCGTGGGTCATTATTGCCTTTCTGGTCGGCTACCTGATCGGGCGCGCGCGACGGTAAGCGCCCGGCCACAGGCGCGGCAGGCCGTGCCCCCGCCGCGACGCCGGCATCATTGCTACTCTGCCATCGATCATCGCTATAGAAAGGAGTCCTGCTCGCGTACTGGCATAAGCTGTCGCTGTAATCGAAGCCTGGGAGTTATCAGGAGGTATATGACGTGAGTACGATCTCAGTCACGGTCAACGGGCGGACCTACCAGAACGACGTGGAGCCGCGCACGCTGCTTGTTCACTACCTGCGCGAGCACCTGAACCTCACCGGAACCCACATCGGCTGCGACACCAGCCAGTGCGGCGCGTGCGTGGTGCTGCTGAACGGCGTCAGCGTGAAATCGTGCACGGTGCTGGCCACCCAGGCCGACGGCGCCCAGATCACCACCATCGAAGGGCTCGCCAGCGGTAGCCAGCTCCACCCGCTCCAGGAGGGCTTCTGGGAGAAGCACGGCCTGCAGTGTGGCTTCTGCACCCCCGGCATGATCATGTCGGCCTACGACCTGCTCCAGCAGAACCCCAACCCCTCGGAAGAAGAAATTCGTCACGGCCTGGAGGGCAACCTGTGCCGCTGCACCGGCTACCAGAACATTGTGCGCGCCGTGCAGTACGCCGCCGCCAAAATGCGCGGCGAGGAAGTCGGCGGCAATGGCCACGCCGACGCGGCCGAGCAAGTTCCCTCCGCTGGCAATTGATCACTCACCGGCTGATCGAACCGTGAACTAGAGGGGAATAACCATGACCACAGTGACCAAGATGGTCGGCCAAGCGCTGAAGCGACGCGAGGATCCGAAGCTCATCCAGGGCCAGGGCAACTTCCTCGACGATATCAAGCTCCACGGCATGGCCCACGCGGCGATCCTGCGCAGCCCCTATGCCCACGCCAAGATCATCAGCATCGACACCTCGCGGGCCAAGGCCCACCCCGGCGTCATTGCGGTGTTCACCGGCGAAGACATGCTGGACATCAACCCGCTGCCGTGCGCTTGGGCCGCCGGCGGCGTGAAGAACAACCTCAACACGCCGCGCGCGATCTCGGCCGGCACCGTGCGCTACGCCGGCGATAGCGTGGCCATGGTGGTGGCCGAGAACCGCTACATCGCCCGCGACGCGCTCGACCTGATCGACGTCGAGTACGAGCGCCTGCCGGTCGTCGTCGACGCCAAGAAGGCCACCGAGGCCGGCGCGCCGCAGCTGCACGAGAACGCCCCGAACAACATCGTGATGGAGTGGGAGTGCGGCGACAAGGCCAAGACCGACGCGGCGATCGACAGCGCCGAGGTGGTGGTGAAAGAGCAGATCATCAACCAGCGCCTCATCCCCACGCCGATGGAGACGCGCGGCTCGATCGCGCGCTACGACACCGCCACCGGCGAGTTTACCGTCTGGATGACCTCGCAGGCGCCACACGTGATGCGGCTGCTGCTCACCGCGTTTGTGTTCGGCATCGCCGAAACCAAGCTGCGCTGCATCTCGCCAAACGTCGGCGGCGGCTTCGGCCAGAAGATCTTCTGCTACGCCGACATGGCCTTCACCATGTGGGCCGCGCGCAAGCTCGGCCGCCCGATCAAGTTCGTCGAGGATCGCTCCGAGAACTACAAGTCGGCGACCCACGGCCGCGACCACATCACCGATGTCGAGATCGCCGGCACCAAAGACGGCACGATCACCGGCCTGCGGATTGCGACATGGGCCAACCTCGGCGCGTACCTCAGCACGATCGCGCCGGGCATCCCCACCACCCTGTACGGCCGCATCGCCACCGGCGTGTATAAGATCCCCGCGGCCTACTGCAAGGTCTATGGCGTCTACACCAACACCGCCATGGTCGATGCCTACCGCGGCGCCGGGCGGCCCGAGGCCAGCTACCTGATCGAGCGCATGGTCGACCGCTTCGCCGCCGAGATCGGCATCGACCCGGCCGAGGTGCGCCGCAAGAACTTCATCCAGCCCGGCGACTTCCCCTACGACAACGGCATGGGCCTGCTGCCCTACGACAGCGGCAACTACGAGCCCGCGCTCGACCGCGCGCTGGCCATGGTCGGCTACGCCGACTTCCGCAAGCAGCAGGCCGCCGCGCGCCAGCAGGGCAAGTACCTCGGCCTGGGCATCAGCTCGTACGTCGAGATCTGCGGCGTGGCGCCAAGCGCCTGGATCGGCCTGCCCGGCCAGGGCTGGGGCGCCGGCCTGTGGGAAAGCGCCAACATCCGCGTGCACCTCACCGGCCAGGTGGTGGTGACCACCGGCTCGCTGCCGCACGGCCAGGGCGTCGAAACCACCTTCGCGCAGATCGTGGCCGACGAGCTGGGCGTGCCCTACGAGAGCGTGCTGATCGAGCACTCCGACACCGCCGGCACGCCGTTCGGCTACGGCACCTACGGCAGCCGCTCGCTGGCGGTGGGCGGCACCGCGCTGTACAAGAGCGTCGCCAAGGTGAAAGAGAAGGCCAAGAAGATCGCCGCGCACATGCTCGAGGCCAACCCCGACGACATCGAGTATGCCGATGGCAAGGCCTTCGTCAAGGGCTCGCCCGACCAGGCCAAGACGCTCGGCGAGATCGCGCTGCAGGCCTCGGTGGCGTATAGCCTGCCCGAGGGCACCGAGCCGTTCCTCGACGAGACGACCTACTACGACCCGCCGAACTGCACGTTCCCCTTCGGCACGCATATCGCGATCGTCGAGATAGACGGCGAGACCGGCCACGTCGATATCAAGCGCTACGTCGGCGTCGACGATGTCGGCAACCCGATCAACCCGCTGATCATCGACGGCCAGCTGCACGGCGGCATCGCCCAGGGCATCGCCCAGGCGCTGTACGAAAACGGCGTGTACGACGAGAACGGCCAGCTGGTGAGCGGCACGCTGATGGACTACGCCGTGCCGACGGCGGCGATGCTGCCGAGCTACGAGCTCGACCGCACCGTGACGCCCAGCCCGGTGAATCCGATGGGCGTGAAGGGCGCGGGCGAGGCCGGCACCATCGGCAGCGCGCAGGCGATCATGAACGCGGTGATCGACGCGCTCGCGCCCTTCGGCGTGAAGCACCTGCAGATGCCGGCGACCCCTGAGCGCGTGTGGCGGGCAATGCAAAGCAACGTCTAAGTTTTGAATTTTGAGTTCTGAGTTTTCTTGCGCATAACTCAAAGCTCAACACTCAAAACTCAAAACTTTAGAGGAGGAAATATGATCCCTAGCGAGTTCCAGTACTTCGCGCCCGCCACGGTCGACGAGGCGGTGGGGCTGCTCCAGCAGCACGGCGACGATGCCAAGCTGATCGCTGGCGGCCACTCGCTGCTGCCCGCGCTCAAGCTGCGGCTCAGCTCGCCGAGCGTGCTGATCGACGTCAGCAAGATCGGCGGCCTCGATACCATTACGGTGAACGGCAGCGTGACGATCGGCGCGGGCGCGACCTACCGCGCGATCGCCAGCTCGGATGCGGTGCGCGGCGCCTGCGGCGTGCTCGCCGAGTGCGTCGCCCAGATCGGCGACAACCAGGTGCGCAACCGCGGTACGATCGGCGGCTCGCTGGCCCACGCCGACCCGGCCGCCGACCTGCCGGCGGTTGCGCTGGCGCTGGGCGCTAGCGTTACCGCTAAGGGCCCGGGCGGCGAGCGCAGCATCGGCGCCGACGATATGTTCGTCGAGATGCTCACCACCGCGCTCGAGCCAAACGAGGTGATCATCGCAGTCACGTTCCCCACGCTTGGCGCGGGCGAGGGCGCGGCCTACGAGAAGCTGCGCCAGCCGGCCTCGCGCTACGCGATCGTCGGCGTGGCGGCGTATGTTAAGCTCGGCGCCGACGGCAACGTGGCCGAGGCGCGCGTGGCCGTGACCGGCGCCGGCCCCAAGGCCGTGCGCCAGAGCGCCAGCGAGGCGGCGCTGGCCGGCACCAGCGGCGACGAGGCGGCTGTGGCCGCTGCGGCAGCCGTCGCCGGCGACGATATGGACTACCTGGGCGACATCCACGCCTCGGAGGAGTACCGCCGCGCGATGGTCAAAGTCTACACCCGCCGCGCGATCGCCAGCGCGCTGGCGCGCGCCCGCGGCTAGCAGCCTGCCTGAAAAGCGAGCGCGAGGGGCACTGCCCCTCGCGCTTCTTTGTCTCATACCAAATTCGCTTGATTACTGACACTAGCCCCGGTGGCCAACTCGGCGCCGCAGCCCGGCCTACCTGAAGGCCGCCAGCACCACCGCCGCGAGCAGGCCGCCGCCCAGCAGCCCGTACTCCCACAGCACCCGCCGCGACAGCGTGCCCTCCAGGTGGTTCTGCACCAGCCCGATCGCCACATAGAAGATCACCAGCAGCAGCGCGCCGCCCAGCAGAAACGACGCCGCCCAGTAGTTCAGCGCCCAGGTTGCCTCGGCCAGCGCGATGCCAACCATCCCGGCCAGCACGAGCAGGCCGCCGCGCGGCGCCGCCCACTGCAGCAGCGCGTACGCCAGCAGCGCGCCGGTAAGCCCGATCAGCGCGCCCGAGTACAGAAAGCGCAGCCGCGCGTAGTAGGTGGCGCTAAACATGCTGAAGGCCATCAGCAGCGCGACCGTCTGCAAGATCAGGCGGGCCGAGTGCTGCACGCTGGGCCGCCGGTCGAGCGCGTAGTGCTGGCCTAGCAGCGCGGCCAGCAGCAGGCCGCCGGTGGCCGCCAGCGCGATGATCGCCGCAGTGGTCTCGAGCAGCGGGCTGAACAGGCGAAAAAACGCGAACGGCGCCACGATCGCGAACGCCGGCAAGATCCAGAAGGCTGGCGCCAGCTCGAGCTGCACAACCCCCAGGTTGAGCGTCGGCAGCGCGCGCGTTTGCATCTGCGGGTGGCTGCGGATGAACAGGTCGGCGCCGGTGATTGTGATCACCACCAGCGAGGCAACCAGCACCCACGAGAGCGTGATCAGCGGCAGATCGGCGCCGAGCCGGGCGCGAAAGTTATTCGGGTTGATATCGATCAAAAACACTACGGCCAGGCCGATCAGCACCAGCAACACCAGCGAGACGATCCGGTCGTAGCGTGGGGTGGGCGAGGATGTCACCACGATTGCTCCTTGAACGGGCGTGATACTCCGGGCTGCGCGGCGCGCACTGCCGGTAAGCGATTCTAGCCGCTGGGCAATCGCCTGTCAAACGATTGACGCGGTTCCGGCGCGAGTGTTAAAATACACGGGATTATTTGCGACTGCTATCACGAATCTGGTGCGCGCGCGCGCCCGTTCGTCGGATGCCATGCTCGTTCCTTCGCCCCAATCGGCCGCGCCGCTACAGATCAACATTCGCGCCGCGCAGATGCGCGATATCTACCCCATCCTCGCGCTGCATGGCGAGGCCTTCGCCGACAAATTCGGCGCGGCGTTTGGCGCCAACGGCATGGCGCGCGGCGTCGAGGCTATGGCCGAGGCCTGGCGGCGCCAGGGCCTGCCCGCGCTCCGCGGCATGTTTGTGGCCGAGGCCGACGAGCAGATCGTCGGCACGATCACCCTGCGTACCTGGGAGATGGGCGGCGACAACACCGGCGCCGCCGAGCTGGCTTTCCACCAGGTGCTGGGGGTGTGGGGCGCGCTGCGCTCGATCTTCGCGCTGTCGCTGCTCGACCACCAGATCGACCGCGCCGAGGGTTACATCACCGACGTGGCGGTGCTAAGCGAGTACCGCCGGCGCGGCGTGGCCCAGGCCATGCTGGCGCGCGCCGAGGAAGAAGCGCGCATCCGCCGCAAGCGCTACGTCGCGCTGTACGTCAGCGCCAAGAACACCGGCGCGATCGCGCTGTACCGCCAGTTCGGCTTCACCCAGCGCCGCGTGCGCCGCTCGCTGCTGGCCGGCTGGATGCTTCGCCAGCACGCCTGGCTGTTCATGCGCAAAGAGCTGCTCTAAATTGCGCCGCGGCTCATTCTGTGCTACTGTAGCATAATGGCACGCTGGCTGCGCGGCGACGACGCCCGCGCCAGGTACCACGCGGCGCTGAATGGCGCCCCGAAATACACCTATCACGAGGAGGCGACGACAATGACGTCCGAGCGCGACAACCCTTTCCGCATCGCGCAGCAGCAGTTCGACAAAGCCGCCGAGCTGCTCGACCTGCCCCAGGACATTCGCGAAGTGCTACGGGTGCCCCAGCGCGAGCTAACCGTCAATTTCCCAGTGAAGCTCGACGGCGGCCACACCAAAGTGTTCACCGGCTACCGCGTGCAGCACAACCTTGGCCGCGGCCCGGTGAAGGGCGGCATCCGCTACCACCCCAGCGTCGACATCGACGAGGTGCGCGCGCTGGCCATGTGGATGACCTGGAAGTGCGCGCTGGTGAACATCCCCTACGGCGGCGCGAAGGGCGGCGTGGTCGTCGACCCGGCTAACCTTTCGATCGGCGAGCTCGAGCGGCTGACACGCCGCTTCGCCACCGAGATCAGCATTCTGATCGGCCCCGACAAAGATATCCCCGCGCCCGACGTCAATACCACTCCGCAGATCATGGCCTGGATCATGGATACGATCTCGATGCACCAGGGCCATACTGTCAACGCGGCGATCACCGGCAAGCCGGTGCAGGTGGGCGGCTCGTTGGGCCGCAACGACGCGACCGGCCGCGGCGTGAGCCTGATGGTGCGCGAGTGGGCCCGCACCAGCGGCTACAACCTCGATCAGCTGAGCGTTGTGGTGCAGGGCTTCGGCAATGTGGGCGGCGTGGCCGCAGCGCTGCTCGAGCAGATGGGCTGCCGCGTGATCGCGGTGAGCGACGCCACCGGCGGGTATGTGCGCCGCGGCGGGCTTGATGTCAAGGCCATGCGCGAGTACTCCGCCAAACATCCGCGCCGCCTGCTCGACGGCTACAGCGCGCCTGGGGTCGAGAAGCTCACCAACACCGAGCTGCTCGAGCTGCCCTGCGACGTGCTGGTGCCGGCCGCGCTCGAAAACCAGCTGACCGAGCTTAACGCCCCGCGCATCCGCGCCAGGGTCGTCGTCGAGGGCGCGAACGGCCCGACCACACCCGACGCCGACGCAATCTTCGAAGACCGCGGCATCACCGTGATCCCCGATATCCTTGCCAACGCCGGCGGCGTGACGGTCAGCTACTTCGAGTGGGTGCAGGGCCTCCAGTCATTCTTCTGGGATGAAATCGACGTGAACGCCAAGCTCGAGCGGATCATGGTCAACGCCTACGAGCAGGTACGCTCGGTGTCCGAGCAGCGCCGGGTTTCGATGCGCCTGGCGGCCTACCTGCTTGCGGTGCGCCGCGTCGCCGACGCCAACGCCACGCGCGGGATCTACCCGTAGCGCGGCTAGCAGAGCGTGGCTGTGGTACAATACGCGAAGAAGCACAGCCCACGCGGCTATCGCGCACACTCGCGAGCTGATTGTGTACCGCGACACGTACTGGTGCGTGCTCGCGGTACGCCGTTTGTACGCGCTGGGGATCCTCGAAGGAGCGCCTCGTGGATGTTCTGCTGGTCGACGATAACGTGCTGATGCAGCAGCTGACCGCGCGGTTTCTTGGCGAGCTTGGCTACACTGTCGGGGTGGCTGGCCTGGCCTCCGAGGCGCTGGCGCGCGCCCGGCAGTCGCCGCCGGCGCTGCTGCTGATCGACATGCACCTGCCCGACTGTGATGGCCCCGACGCGCTGGCGGCGCTGCGCCGGCTGCCGGGCTGCGCAGGCACGCCAGCCGTCGCGATCAGCGGCCTCGCCGAAGAAGATGCCCGCCACCTGCTGAAAGGCGACTTCAGCGAGTACCTGGTGAAGCCGATCGACCTCGATACTCTGCAAGCCACGGTGGCGCGCTACCTTGGCCCCGCGCTCGAGCGCAGCGTCGCCTGAGCGCCCGGCATGGTTCCGCTAGGGCGCAAACCGCCCGTATGAGTCTGTTAAAGCAATGCGAATATCCAGCAAAGGCGAATACGGCCTACGCGCGCTGTTCGACCTCGCACAGCGCTACGGCGAAGGCCCCATCCAAAGCCACGATATCCATCAGCGCCAGGGGATCGACGAAAACTACCTCAACCAGATTCTGATCTTGCTGCGCAAGGCCAGCCTGATCGAAAGTGTGCGCGGCCCGCAGGGCGGCCACCGGCTGGCGCGCCCGCCAGCGCAGATCTCGCTGCTGGAAGTGCTGACGGCGCTGGAGGGGCCGCTACTGCCCGACGAGGCCGGGCGCGACAGCGTGGCCTCGTCCGAGCCGCTCGACCGCGACCTGGTGCGCGATGTGTGGTCTGGCGCGCGCGACACGCTTGAAGAGTACCTGCGGGGCATCTCGCTCGAGGATCTGTGCCAGCGCAAGCGCCGCAAGATCGGCGAAGTGATGTATTACATCTAGCCGTTCACAATCAGGCCCTGCGCCTCGAGCCAGAAGCGCGCCGACGAAAGCGCGCCTAGCTCGATCAGCGTGAACAGCAGCGCCCAGGTGGCCGGCCGCGCCAGCTGCACTACCCGCGCCACCTTGCCCTCGTACCCCATGAATAGCGCGGTCAGCAGCAGGTTGATCGCGTACAGCACGCCGGTGATTCCCAGCCACGCGCTGACGGCGATCGGCCAGAACATGAACCCCGCGTTGCCGTACATCGCCGCCAGCACCAGCAGGTTCAGCAGCAGCGCGCCGCCAAGCTCGATCCAGCCGCGCAACACGCGCTGCTCGGCGTCGGGGTTCTGGCGCAGCGACAGGTTCATGATCAGAAACATCAGCACGGCCATGCCCACGCCCATGCCGGTGCCGGTGAGCGTGCGTAGCTCGTTGCGCGGCGTGTACAGGTGCGGCAAAAACAGATCGACCAGCATTGAGTTGAAGCCGTCGAACGCCATGACCACCACGAACACCACCAGCAGTATGCTGATCGGCAGTGGCGGCAGCTTGGCGGCGCGCCCGCGCCCCAGCGCCAGCAGATACAGCACCGTCACCAGAAAGCCGCTGTAGATGCCAGTGTTGCGCGCGCACAGCGGCAGGCGCAGCCCGGCCATATCGACGGTATGGGCCTGGGCGCACACGCCGTGCACCACGGCGTACATCTTCCACTCCAGCGGCATGCCCGGCCAGGCCAGCAGCCCAATCAGCAGCACGCCGGCCAGCCCCGCGAAAGCATAGCGCCAGGGCAGATCGCGCGCGGTGCGCGCTGCAATGCTCTGCGCCTTGCGCGCCGCCATATCGCTGCGGGCCATATCGAGTATCTCTTCGCTGGTGCGCTCGCTCATGGTGTATCCTTTGTGGCGCCCTGCACCGGCCGGGCCGGCACGCCTAGACGCGTAGCGCGGTGGCCCGCGCTGAGGGCTAACTCTGCCTACGGCAGGTGTGAAGCTTGTTACCTACAGAGTTACGCGGCGGGCATTTTGCCTTCGGCAGAGCGATACTTTTTCATTTCTCGTGCTCAGATGTTGGCGCTCCGCACCAACATCTGAGCACAGAAGACAGGGAAGTACCAGGCGGAATCGACACACGATGCAGGCCGGCGCATAACCGTGCTACTTAAGCTCATCGAGATGGTTGGTGATAAACGTATAGTCCATCACGCCGGTCTTGCGCAGCGCGATCGTGCCGTCGCTGTTGATAAAATAGCTGGTTGGCAGCAGCTGCGCCGCATAGCGCGCGGCGATGTCGCCGTCGGGGTTGGCGATCAGCGGAAAGCCGACCTTCAGCTCGCTGGCGAATGGGCCAAGCTGCTCGACATCCTGAGCTTTATTCACGCCTAGCACGGCTACGTCGGAGTATTTGCCGAGCGCCTGCTGAAGATCGGGCATCTCCGTGCGGCAGGGCACGCACCAGGTGGCCCAGAAGTTCAGCAGCACCTTTTTACCGCGCAGGTCGCTCAGCCGGTGTGTGCTGCCATCGGGCAGGGTATACTCGAAATCCGGCGCGGCCTCGCCCTTTTC
The DNA here is from genome assembly GCF_046328425.1 of Kouleothrix sp. Classification (NCBI taxonomy): domain Bacteria; kingdom Bacillati; phylum Chloroflexota; class Chloroflexia; order Chloroflexales; family Roseiflexaceae; genus Kouleothrix; species Kouleothrix sp. The sequence goes on along the minus strand of NZ_JAXLWP010000019.1, from coordinate 84,416 downwards.
GGGTATCGCCGACTGGCCGCTGTCGGGCAGGATCTTCGAGGCGGTGGCGATCGTCAGGCCGGGTGGTATGGCCGCCGGTGCCGCCGGGGTTGCCGCGCCGCCGCAGGCCGCCAGCAGCACCAGCGCCGCGAGTACAGCCGCCTGGTATAGCATTCGCTTACGCATGCTCGCTCTCCACGCCATCGGCCAGCGCCCGGGCGAGCGCGTCGGCGCGGATCGGCGCAAACAGCGTCGCGCCGCCGGCGATCGCGATCACCGGAATGCTGTGCTTGTAGCGCTCGTACAGGTCGATGTCGCCCAGAATATTCACCTCGGCCACTTCCAGCGCAACCTGACGCGCCAGCTGCTCGAGCAGGTCGGCGGCGTCTTCGCACAGGTGGCAGCCCGGGCGAGTATACAAGGTGATCTGGCGCTTGTTCACACCGCGTATTATACCAGACGCGCCGCCAACGTCGCCGGGATTGGCGAAGGGATGTGTGTTGGGGTCGTAGAGCGGGTGCTTCGCGCCTGCTCCACGGCCCCGCTTGATTGGCGCAAATGCGCACGGGCGCGATCTCTCGCGCCCGTGCAGTGGCAAGCCGAAACCCTGTGAACTGAGGCCCCGCGCGCATCCGCCTTCACAGGCAGGCGCTTAGGCGCCGCGCACCCGCACGAACTTACGGCGGCCTACCTGTACAACCGCCGGCTTGCCGGGGCTCAGCAGCAGGTCGTAGCCCGCAACCTTCTCGCCATCGACGCGCACACCGCCGCCGTCGATCAGCCGCCGCGCCTCGCTCTTGCTCGCCGCCAGCTTGCTGTCGACCATGATATCGACGATGCTTGCCGGCGCGCTGATCGCGTGCTCGGGTATGTCCTCGGGGATCTCGCGCTCGCGGAAGCGCTTGATCCACTCGGCCTCGGCGGCCGGCGCGTCGGCGGGGGAGTGGAACTGCGCCACCACCTCGCGCGCCAGCCGCATCTTAAACTCCATCGGGTTGGCGCTACCTGCCGCGATCGCCTGGCGGATCTCGGCCACCTCGGCCAGCGGCACATCGGTGAGCACCTCGAAGTACAGCGGCAGCACGTCGTCGCTCATCGACAGCACCTTGCTGTACATCTCAAACGGCGGCATGAGAATGTCGACAGTGTTGTTGAACGTCTTGCCCATCTTGCGGCCGTCGGTGCCAGGGATGAGCGGCACCAGCAGGATGTCCTGCGGCACCATGCTCATCTGATCCATCAGCTCGCGGCCAGCCAAGTTGTTGAACTTCTGGTCGGTGCCGCCGAACTCGACATCGGGCGTCACCATCACCGAATCGTAGCCCTGGAGCATGGGGTACATCAGCTCAAGGATGGTGAGCTTGCCGCCCTCTTCGTAGCGCTTGCGGAACGTCTCGTGCGCCAGCATCTGGGCCAGCGTGAAGCGCCCGGCCAGGTTCAGCGCCTTCTCAAGGTCGAACGTGCCGAACCACTCGCTCTGCCAGCGCACCTCGGTGCGGTCGCGGTCGACCACCTTGAAGAACTGCTGCATGTACGTCTCGGCGTTCTGCCGCACCACATCGGCGGTGAGGCGCGGGCGCGTCTCGTCGCGGCCGCTCGGGTCGCCGATCTGGGCGGTCCAATCGCCGACGATCAGCACGACCTGGTGGCCCAGATCCTGAAACTTGCGCAGCTTGCGCAGGCCAACCGCGTGGCCGATGTGCATATCGGGCTTGGTCGGGTCGAAGCCCTGCTTGAGGCGCAGCGGGCGGCTGCCGGCCAGCTTGCGCCGCAAATCGGCCTCGACAAGCACCTCGGCCACGCCGCGCGTCAGCAGTTCGTCAATGTGATCCATGATGTTGTCCTCTCATTCACACGAGGTACGCGGTGTCCTACCGCGTGGGAGGCTTGAAGGGCGCAAGCCCCCCAAAATCATCTCTTTTTTTGGCCAGTCGCGGCCACGACTGGCCAAAAAGGAGATTTTCGGGGCGGCTTTGCCGCCCGCAAACCCCCACCGCGTCGCTGGCTCACTCTGCCGAGAAACACAAAAGGAGCGCCGGCAGGCACAAAAAAACGTGGACCTGTGTCCACGTCGGTTCACGATCTTGCGCGGGTACGCGTGGAGCGCAGGCCAACTACCCCGTGACGGGGTAATAATACTCCACGGCATAGGTTATCGCGCGCGATACCGGCATTGTTCCCCCCTATAAGCGACGCGATCGTAGCATGGGCCCGGTGGGTTGTCAAGCCCGAGTTCGCGTGAGCGGAGGAAGAGAGGGCCTGGCTTTGCACCGGCCCTGATGCGTAGATCGGTCGCAGGCCGATGCGGCGGCGCTTGCTCCGGCCTATACTGAGCGCAGGTAACCTGCGGCTACCTCGCTTCCGGCATGACAATCAGCAATCGCGCTCTGCCCACCACCTTTTCAGAAGCTGTTTGAAATTGAAGGAGAACGCGATGGATCATCAGCCGATCAGCCGCTTGCTGCTTCAGGCCAACTTCGGGCGCGCGGCGCTGAAGCAGCCGGCGCTGTTTCTGGCGCACCACTACCGGCTTATGGTCGCGCTGCTCACCGGCGGGCTGCTGCTGGCGCACCTCCCGCTGGTCGACGCCACGCCGGTCATTCTGCTGGCGGCGCTGCTGTATGGCGGCTACGCGCTGGCGCGGCTACGGATGCCGGCGCGCTACGAGGCGCAGTTCTACCGCCCACGGCACCAGCTCTGGCGCGCGCAGCTTGGCATTCTGGCGGTGACGGCGCTGCTGTTCTGGCTCGAGGCGCGCGGCCAAACTACCACGTTGTGGATCCTGTACCTGCCCGCGCTGCTGCTCGTCAGCCGCTACTGCTCGCAGCGCGCCTATGTGCTGGTGGCGGCCGAGGTCGCGCTGCTGGCGGCGCTGGCGCGCCTGTTCGAGCTGGCGGGCGCCCCGCCGGATGCCTGGCGGGTGCTTGGCGAGGGCGCGGTACGGGTGTTTGCGGTGCTGCTGCCCAGCTTCCTGGTGCACTACCTCGCGCGCGTCGATATTACCACCAAGAAGGGCGCCGCCGCGCGCGACCAGGTGGTGCAGCAGCTGCTCGAGCAGACGCTGCTGGCGCACGACCGCGCCGCGCTGGGCCAGGCGATCAGCGCGGCGTGCGCGAATGCGGTGGGCGCGCGCGGCCAGGCGATCTACTTCTTCGAGCACGATCAGGCGCAGCTGCTGCGCCCCGACGGCACCAGCGCCGCGCCGCACGAGGCCGCGCTGGCGCTACAGGCCACGCGCGCGCGCGACATCGCCGGCGAGCCGGCCGGGCCCGAGGGAGTGCGCCTGGCCGCGCCGATCTACGGCCAGCCCGGCCGCGAAGGGCCGGCTCTGGCGGTGGTGCTGCTCGAGCTGGGCGTGACGAACCGCTTCGAGCAGCAGGCCGTGCAGCACGTGCTGGCCGAGCTGATCGACCACATCTGGCCGATCTGCGCCTATGCCAGCATCCGGCTGCTGCTCGACGCCAGCGCCAACCGCGCGCTCTACCGCCTGCGACTGAACGACGTGCTTGATGTCGTGCTCGACGCGCTGTGCAACCGGCTCGGCTTCTCGTTTGCGCTGATCTCGCTGGTGGACGAAGACACCCAGTCGATCACCACCGTGCGCGGTAAGCATGTCGCTGCCGGCTGGGTGGCCGACTCGCGCCACGCCCTGAGCAGCTCCGACATTCTGGCCGACGTGCTGCGCACCGGCAAGATCGAGGTGATCGACCATTGGGACGAGCGCTTCGACCGCGCGATCTGGCAACGCTACGATCACGAGTCGATGATACGCGTGTGGGTGCCGCTCGGCCGCATTGGCGTACTCGAAGCGGGCTACTACAAATGCGAAAAAACCCAAGTCGCACGTTTACTAATTGAGCTACTCAGGCAGTACGCGCGCGAAGTGACGGCGGCCATCCAGAATGCGCAGTACTATGAGCGCGAGCTGCATCACGCCGAGTTGATGGCGCGGCTGCATACCGCCAGCTGCGAGATGCGCGTAGGCCAGCGGCCGGAAGAGACCCAGGCGCTGCTCGACCGCATCGCCGGCTCGGCGCTCGAGCTGCTGGGCGCCAGCATTGTGCTGCTGTATGCGCTCAACAACCGCGACGGCACGTTCGCGCGGCCGATCCACGCCGGCACGATCATCGGCCGGCTGCCGCTCAGCCAGCCCGACCAGCACGACACTCACGACAATATCGTGCGGCATATCGCGCAGGTGCGCGAGCCATACTACCAGCCCGACGCGCAAACCGACGCGCGGCTGGTCGGCGGCGAGCTTGCGGCCGACCCTACGACAAGGCATCGTACCTTTGCCGAGCGGCAGAAGATCGTCTCGTTCGCGGGCGTACCGCTGCTGGCGCAGGGCAACCTGTTGGGGGTGCTGTGCGTGAACTACCGCGAGCGGCACCAGTTCAGCGCCTACGACCGGCAGGCGATCGAGCTGTTCGCACAGCAGTCGGCCGCGATCATCGCATCGGACGCGCTGGCGCGCGAGCAGGAGCGCCGCCGGCTCGAGTACGACCTGCACGACTCGGTGAAGTCGAGCGTGCGCGGCATGATCTTGTTCAGCCGCGCGGCCTCGGCCGCGATGATCGAGGCGCCCGAGCAGGCCGAAGCGCACCTGCACCAGATTCGGCGCATTGGCTGGAACATTCTGTCGGATGTCGACATCGTGCTGAAAGATCTCTCGACCGCCGGCTACGACAGCGCGGCGCTGCGCGAGCACATTCAGGCCGAGCTGAAGCGCCTGGCAGGCAGCAACGCCGGCAAGATCAGCCTGGAGATCGACGACCCGCCGCCGCTGCCGATAGCGCAGACGCGCACGCTGCTGCAGCTGATTCGCGAGGCGGCCCTGAACGCAATCGAGCATGCTCAAGCGCAATCCATCCACATCCGCGTGCGCTGCGACGACAGCAGCATTCAGGTCGTCGTCGGCGACGACGGGCGCGGGTTCGAGCCCGGCGCCATATCAGCGGCCGGGCGGCATCGCGGGATCGAGATCATGCACGAGCGCATGGCGCTGATCGGCGGCCAGCTCAGCGTCCGCTCGTCGCCCGGCCACGGCACGATCGTTACCGGAGAACTGCCGTTGAAGGAGAGGGGCTATGACTCAGGATGATCAACCTGGAATAATCCGCATCATCGTGGCCGACGACCACCTGCTGTACCGGCGTGGCGTCTGCGCGGTGCTCGAGCCGTTCGTCGCGCAGGTGCACGTGGTCGGCGAGGCGTCGACCGCAGAGGAGACGCTGGCACAGGCGCGGCAGCGCCAGCCCGACCTGGTGCTGCTCGACCTGCGGATGCCCCAGCGCAGCGGCGTGGCCACGCGGCCGGCCTGGGAGCACGGCGTGGAAGCGATCGGCCAGCTGCGCACGCTGGCGCGGCCGCCGCGCGTGCTGGTGATGAGCTACATCGACGAGCCCAAGGTGCTGTTCGCCGCGCTGCGCGCCGGCGCGCACGGCTACATCAACAAAGGCGACTCCTACGATGGCGCGCCGCTGGTGGACGCCATCTGCCGCACAGTCGGCGGCGAGGCGATCTATGGGCCGCTGGTGGCCCAGCTGATCCGCGACTACCACCAGCGCGAGCAAGAGTCGCTCCCCCCCGCCGAGCGCCTGACGCCGCGCGAGCGCGATGTGCTCGAGCTGCTGGCCGAGCGCAAGTCGAACCAGGAGATCGCCAAAGAGCTGGTGATTGGCATCAAAACCGTCAAAACGCACGTGGCGAGCATTCTGGCCAAGCTGCACCTGAACAGCCGCCACGAGATTCCTACGTACGTGCGGCTGCACAACGGCGGCAAGCAGCAGTAGGTAGGCACCAGCGCGCACTCCGAACGACCTGGCCGCCCGCGATGGGCGGCCAGGTCGTTCTTGCGACCTAGGCGCGGGATCGGTCGCGGGCTGATGTGCGCGCCCCGGCTTTAGGCTATGCTACATATGCAAGTAGTTAGGATCCGGTGAATACGACAGGAGGTTGAGATGCAACTTGTCGCAACACGACCACAGCAGCAAGTACTGACACTGCGGCGGCACCCGCTGGTGCTGGTTCCGCGGCTGGCGCTGTTGATCGGCGCGCTGGTGCTGGTGGGGGCAATCAGCACGCGGCAGCACAGCCTCGGTCTGTTCATGCTGGGCACAGTGCTGCTCGGCGGCGCGATCGCCGCGCACGTCACATCCTGGTGGATGTACACGATCACCATTCGCTACGACCGGGTAAAGGTGCGGCGGCTGCGGCTGCTGTTCGTGCGCCACACCACCTACGCCCTGCCAGGCCTGCGCGGCCTGACCTACGAGCAGCAGATGTTCGGCAAGCTTTCGAACACCGGCACGCTGATACTGACCCTGCCCGACCGGACGCTACGCTTCACGATGATCACGCCATACTCGGCGCTCGACTCAATGCTCGGCTGGTGAGCCAGGGTTCATCGATCGAACGACACCACCAGCCCGGCATCTGCCGCAGTCGCACAGCGATCGTGAAGCACACATACGCTTCGCGATCGCTGTGCTGTTCCGCACCAGGCCAGCACAGCGAGGACGACAGCTTCATTGGGGCGACAAGATCCTGCCGGCGATACGCCGGGGACTGGAGGACTCCGATGGAACAGCCTTTCGCTAGCACGCCGAATGAGCAGCGCCCATACCCCGACCCGCTGCCGCCCAGCTTCCGGCTGAACGGCCGCTACCAGGTTGCCCGTATGCTGGCCAGCACCAACCTGAGCACGGTGTATCGCGGGATCGACCTGCGGACGCGCGTGCCCGTGGCGATCAAGCGGCTGTCTACCCAGCTGCGGCCAGGCGGCCTGCCGCGCGCCGAAGCGCAGCGCGCGTTCGTGGCCGAGGCGCTGCTGCTCAAGTCGATCGATCACCCGCAGGTGCCGCGGATGCACGACCTCATCCGCGACCACGGCGACTACTTCATGGTGCTCGATTACATCGGCGGCCAGCGGCTCGACGCGCTGCTGGAAGACGAGCCGCTGTCGCGCGAGCGCGCCGTGGCGATCGCCCGCAGCCTGTGCGCGGCGGCCGAGGCGCTGCACCGCGCCGGGATCGTCCACGCCGACATCAAGCCGAACAATGTGATCGTGCGGCCCGGCGACCGCGTGACGCTGCTCGATTTTGGGCTGGCCCGGCGGGTAGGCCAGCCGGCCGCGCTCGACGCCGCGATGGGCACCCCGCCGTATGCGCCGCCCGAGCAGTGGCTCAGCGAGCCGCTCGACGCGCGCAGCGATGTCTATGCGCTTGGCCACGTGCTCGGCGAGCTGTTCGACACGGTGCGCTGCCCCGAGCTGCGCCAGGCGCTGGCCCCGGCGCTCGCCGACGCACCGGCCGAGCGCTTCGCCGACGTGCCGGCGCTGCGCCGCGCCCTGGCGCAGAGCTATGCGGCACGCCATGCCGCGCCCGAGCCGCTACACCCGCCCGACGCCTGGGCAGTCGCCGCGATCCTGGCGCTGCTCGCGACGCTGGCGATCCTGCTGCTGCACTGATCTGCCGCAGGGCTCGTGCAAGGTCTTTCGACCCCTCCCCCTACCCCCCTCCCCTGTCAGGTGAGGGGGTAACACATCTGGCTGTGAGGTGCGGTCGCCGTAGTACAATAGGCGCCTCCCGTGTCGTATCATAGGCGGAACTTAGGCTGTCACCTGCGATATGGGCTTGCTCTGCCTGCGGCAGCATGGTACTGTACTTTCTTTTGTGCTCAGAGCTTGTTTGAAAAGGTGCGCGAGGGGCTATGCCCTCGCACTCTGGCGGGTGGCGACCACGAATGTGGCCGCCACCCGCCAGAAAAGTGGAAACGGAGGGACTTCGTCCTCCAAACCACCCTATTCAAACAGCTTCTCAGAAGGTGCGCGCAAAGCGCCACCATCTGAGCACCATCCATGAAAAAGCACCGCTCTGCCGAAGGCAAAAGGCGCAGCGCGTACGTCGTGTCATAGGAAGCAGTGTATGGAGCATAGCGAGATGGTGGCGCTGATCCGTGGTGGCGTGGGCGCACCAGGCGGCGTCTGGGCCGATATCGGCGCCGGCACCGGCAACTTCACCTGGGCGCTGCGCGAGCTGCTCGGCCCAGCCGGCACAATCCACGCGATCGACCGCGATGGCAAGGCGATCGCAAGCCAGCGCGCCCGGCTGGCGAACGCGCCGCCCGGCGCTACGATCGTGCCGCGCCAGGCCGATGCGACCCGGCCGCTCGGCCTGGCGGCGCTCGACGGCATGCTGGCCGCCAACCTGCTGCATTTCCTGCCCGACCAGCCGGCGGTGCTGCGGCAGCTGGCCGGCTACCTGCGGCCAGGCGGCCGGCTTCTCGTGGTCGAGTACGATCTGGCCGCGCCGCTGCGCTTCGTGCCCTACCCGCTGCCGTTTGCCGCGCTGGCAAGCCTGGCGGCGGCGGCCGGGCTGGGCCAGCCCGCCCTGGTGGGCCGGCGCGTCTCGCCCTCGTCGGGCATCGCAATGTACGCGGCAGTGGCGCCCAGCCCTCGGCTGGGCGCGCCAGCTGCGTAAGCCATACGATCTATCGTACAGCATTGAGACAGGAGTGGTTCCATGGCCGATGTCATCGTGGTGGGAGCGGGCGTGTCGGGACTCTCGTGCGCGATCCGGTTGCGCGAGGCCGGCTACAGTGTGCGGATCTGGGCGCGCGACATGCCCGAGCAGACAGTGTCGAACGTGGCGGCGGCGCTGTGGTACCCCTACAAAGCCTACCCCGAACAGCTGGTGGTCGGCTGGTCGCGCGTGAGCTACAACGAGTTTATGGCGCTGCGGCACGACCCGGCCAGCGGCATTCTGGTGCGCGGCGGCTCCGAGCTGTTCCCCTGGCCGGTGGGCGAGCCGTGGTGGCGCGAGGCAGTGCCGGGCTACCGCCGCGCCCGCGCCGACGAGCTGCCCGAGGGCTATGTCGACGGCTACGTGTTCGACGCGCCGGTGATCACCATGCCGATCTACCTGGCCTACCTGAAGCGGCGCTTCGCCAGCCTGGGCGGCCGCATCGAGCTGCGCACGCTCGGCAGCCTGGCCGAGGCACTGGCTGCGTGCCCGCTGGTGGTGAACTGTAGCGGGCTGGGCGCGCGCGAGCTGGCCGCCGACGGCAGCGTGTTCCCCATTCGCGGCCAGGTGCTCCGCGTGGCGCGCGGCGAGCTCGACCGCTTCGTGCTCGACGACTATGGCCCGCGCGGCGTGGCGTACATCATCCCCCGCGCCGACGACTGCATCCTGGGCGGCACGGCCGAAGACGGCCAGGCCGACACCACGCCCGACGCGGCCACCGCCGAGGCGATCCGCGCGCGCTGCGCCGCGCTTGACGCACGCGCCGCCGATGCGCCAGCCCTCGAGCATAAAGTCGGGCTGCGGCCGGGCCGCCCGACGGTGCGGCTCGAGCGCGAGCCGGTTGGAGCCGGGCTGGTAGTGCACAACTACGGCCACGGCGGCGCCGGCGTCACACTCTCGTGGGGCTGCGCCGCCGAGGTGGTGCGGCTCATACAGCTCGGCTGAGCGCCTTGCCGGCTACTTATGCTCGCGCAGCTTGCTCTCGGGGCCGGTGTCGATCTCGGCCAGGATCTCCAGCAGCTTCTCGAGCGCGAACGGCTTCTCGAGCCAGCGGATACCCTTGCCGGCGAGCGAGGGCGCGATCTCCTGGACATAGCGCGTCGCCGCCGAGCATAAAATAACCGGGATGGGCCGCGTCGCGGCGTCGAGGTACAGCATATCGATCAGCGCCCATCCCGATGGCAGATTATCAAACATCAAGTCGCAGATCACCACGTCGGGGCAGCTGCTTTTGATCTGCTCAAACGCTCCCTGATGCTTCGGGAACGTGGTTACGTCGTAGCCTTCTTCGCCCAGGAAATCCGACAGCAGCTCGAGAAATTCCGGGTGGTCGTTGACAATCGTTACGCGTTTCCTTGCCGTCATTCTGTACAATCCTCGCCAAGCATTTGAATTCGGGCCGCTATTGTAGTGGCATGACCTCGCTTGTGCAAACCGCCAGAAAACATGGCACCGATTATGCAATAGTGCTTGGCAGCGTCTCTCGCAGCGAAGGAGGCTGGCGTGATCCCGCAAATGCCATTGATCAAACGTGCGGCGCCGCTTGTGATCAGCGGCGCCTCTGGTATCTATATCGTACTGCGCGCCCGCAAGCTCAGCATGGCCGAGCCCACCGACGAGTCGTTCGCGCGCTTTCTGATCGGCCAGCCCGACCTCGTGACCGTGCTGGTTGGCGTCCCGGCCAGCTGGTATGTCGCGCAGCGCCGCCGCCGCGCCGGCCAGCCCAACGGCATGGCGCACGGCGCCAAGGCGCAGGCGCTGCACTCGCTGCGCCAGGTTTTCGCAGCGCTGCTTCTGGGCATCGACCTGATGGCGCGCAAGGCCGCCCGGCTCGATCAGCCCGAGCTGGTGGCCCTGGCGCGGCGGCTCAAGCTGGTGATCCGCCAGGGGATCGATACGCTCGCGGTGCTGGGCGAACCTTCCCCTACCGATCTCGAAAAGATCTATGGCGCGCCCAAAACCCGATGAGTGCTCGCTCCGACACCAGCTAGCAGCCGGCACATCGGCGCGCGCCAGTGATGGTATAATGCGGCGATTCACCGCCCAGCACAGAGGAGTCGACCGTGACCATCAAGTCCGACCGCTGGATTCGACGCATGGCGCAAGAGCATGGCATGATCGAGCCGTTCGTCGAAAGCCAGGTGCGCCAGGGTGTGATCTCGTACGGCCTGTCGTCGTATGGCTATGATATGCGCATCGCCAACGAGTTCAAGGTCTTTACCAACGTCTTCAATACACTGGTCGACCCAAAGCACTTCGATTCGCGCTCGTTTGTCGATATTACCGCCGATTACTGTGATATTCCGCCAAACTCGTTCGCTCTGGCGCGAACTGTCGAGTACTTCCGTATTCCGCGCAATGTCTTGGCGATTTGCCTCGGAAAATCGACGTACGCGCGCTGCTTTAGGGCAGACACGCGCGTAGCGCTCGTTGACGGAACGACGCCCACCTTGGAGGAGATGGCACGCAGGGCCAGCGATGGCGAGATGTTCTGGGGCTACAGTATCGGCCCGCACGGCCGGATGATCGTTTCGCTGCTCGAAGCCCCGCGCTATATCGGCCGCGACTCGCTCGTGGAAGTGAAGATCGACAACGACGAGGCGATCTTCTGCACGCCCGATCACCTGTTCCTGATGCGGGATGGGCGCATGGTCGCTGCCGGCGAGCTGCGCTCGGGCGACTCGCTGATGCCGCTGTATCGCCAGCTCGCGCGCGGCTACGAAGTGGTCTACCAGCCGCTCAACGGGCACCTCTACCCGACCCACCGCATGGCCGAGGAGTGGAATGTGCGAAATGGCGCGTATACCGATACGCCCGGCACCCGCCGCCACCATATCGACTTCAACCGGCGCAATGCTATTCCCTGGAATATCATGCGTATGGCAGCGAGCGAGCATATCCAGCTGCACAACCAGGCCAGCTACAGCGAGGACTTCGTCTCCCACAAGCACAGCCCAGCTATTCGCGCCGCGCTCGATCATACCGGCTTGGGCAGCGGCGCAGCCCAGCTGCGCGAGTTCGATCGCGCTGTGTTCGAGCGCTCCCCCGAGGTCAGCGGTCGCTTCAAGGGCCAGCGGCCGGCTCGCAACCACAAGGTTGTGAGCGTTCGCGAGATCGCTGGCGATCACGATGTGTACTGCCTGACGGTTCCGGAGGCGGGCAACTTCGCGCTCGCGGCCGGCGTGTTCGTCCACAACTGCGGAATCATCGTGAATACCACGCCCTTCGAGCCGGGCTGGCGCGGCTATGTGACGCTCGAGCTTTCGAACAGCACGCCGCTGCCGGCGCGGATCTACGCCAACGAGGGCATCGGCCAGGTGCTGTTCTTCGAGAGCGACGAGCAGTGCGAGATATCGTACGACGACAAGCAGGGCAAGTATCTCGACCAGGTCGGCGTAGTGCCGCCGCGATTGTAGCGCGCGCTTGGCGATGGGGCTGCGCGCCCCCCGTGCCCCGCGGCAGGGGGCTGCCGCCAGCCCCCTGCACCCCGCCGACACCCAGGGGGTACCCGGCGCTGCCCCAGGCCCCATAATGAATGCCGTCTCATTTGTGATGCCCGTGGCGCATGCCTTAGGGCACAGAATGACGTGTTGGTTTGCCCTGGGGCACGAGCCAATGATGTTCTCGCTGGCACGGCCTTTCCCGTAGGGCGCGCATCGTGCGCGCCTTCTCCCTGCCGGGCGCGCGCGCCGCGAGAAAGGCGCCGGGGGCGCTGCGCCCCGCAGCAGCTCTCAACGCCCTAACATCTCAATGCTGACCATCCCCAGATCCATCCACTGGCCCGGCACGTCGACCAGCCCCCACCCGAAGTGCCCGCGCGGCGTCGCCACCATCCACTGGTTATCGACCCAGGCGACAAACCCGAGCGGCCCGCGCGGCGCGCGATCGGTCGCGAGCACGGTGCGGCCGTCGATCGCGAAGCGCGCGCCGTCTTCGCGCCACTCGATCGCGTACTCGCGCCACTCCGCGCCGGGCGGCTCGATCGGCGCCTCGGCGATGCGCAGGTCGCGCTGCACGCGCGGCCACACCCGCCGCCGCATCCGCTCCGACTGGTTGGCAAGCGCGACGGGCAGCGCCAGCGGCGACCAGGCCAGCGCGCGCGGCGTCGTCGCGTCGATGCAGGCGGCCTTCCAGCCGTAGCCCGGCACGCCCAGCGCCAATGGCATGTCGCTCGGCGGGGAGGCGTGGAAGAACCAGATCGCCGCTGGCAGCGCCGGCCAGCCGCCCAGCGGCGAGAACGGGTTGTTCCAGAAGCCAAAGCCGGCCGTACCCAGCAGCGGCCCCGAGGCACGCGCGCGCACCAGCAGGCGCAGGGGCGGGCGCCAGGGGAAATCGCGCCGCGCCATGCCGGCGTAGTCGTCGATCTGCGCGTCGGCGTAGCGCGCGGCACTCGCGCCGACGAGCGCCAGCCGCAGCCCCTCTTCGACCAGCGCCAGCCGCCCGCCGCCTACCTGCGTCGCGCGCCAGCGCGCGCCAAGGCGCGGGCGAAAGCTTTCGTCTATATTGAGCGCCATTCTGCCACTTGGTCGCGCGGCAGAGAGTGCGGGGCAGTCCTGATGCCGGCTCCGCTCTCCCTGCCGCGTCGGCCTGCTACCGCCCGCCGGTCGTCACAAGCGTGAAGCGCACAATCCGATCTTGCACCAGCTCGGCCTCGTTCAGGCTATTGGGGAACTTCGGGTCGAGCGTACCGACCAGCAGCCGGTTCGGATCGATGCCCTGCTGGGCCAGGAACTGCTGCACGCTGGTGGCGCGCGTCTCGGCGAACGAGCGGATGTCCTCCTGCGAGAAGCGCCCGGCGGGGCCGGGCCAGGCCGCGCTGCCCTCGATCTTGAGGTACAGCCGCGACGACCGCAGCACCGGGAGCACCTGCTCGGTCAGATCTTTGGTGGCCTGGTCGGTCAGGCGCGTGCTCTCGGGCTGGAAGTCGATCTTCTCGAGCGGCAGCTTCACCACCTCGGCAGCGTTCTGCTGCTCCTCGCTCGAGAGCTGCGGCAGATCGACTTTGGCGGTGAGCAGGAACGAGCTATTGACCGGCGGCTCGGTGGAGAACAGGCCACTTTCGCGCGACGACCCGAGCACAAAGCGCGTATCGACCAGCTGGCTCAGGTCGATCTGCGGCGGCGCCTGGCCGGCGCGCGCCCAGACGCCCTGGGCCTCCTGGAGCCGGCTGGTGATCAGCTGCGGCCGCTGGAAGGCGATCTGGTTGGCGTTCAGCGTGGCCTGCGCCAGCTTCTCGAGGCTGGCGGCCATGTCGCCCGGCTTCGACACAAACGTCCAGTCGGCGTGCCCCCAGCCGATCAGCGACTGCTCGGCCTGCGCGGGCGTGTCGATCATCGCCTTCAGCGCCTCGAACCAGGCATCGTGGAACGCCTGGATGGCCTCGGGCTTGCTGGCAAGCGCCGGCCGCGCCGCCACCAGCACGTCGAGGATGGCGCGCAGCTTGTCGGAGGCGATCACCACCTTCGCGCCGGCGCCTTCGGCGTCGAGCACGTCGGGCTCCCAGGCCGAGACCGCGTCGGCATCGCCGCCGGTGTAGGCCTTCACCGCGTCGGCCACCTCGGGCTTGGCCACCAGCGTCACGTCCTGCGGGCCGAGGCCAGCCAGGCTCAGCGCGTAGTACAGGAAGTACTCGCCGACGCTTCCCTGGCTAAAGGCGATGCGCTTGCCCTTCAGCGCATTGATCGTCGTAATCTCGGGCTTGGCCACCAGCTTGTCGGCGCCGGCGCTCTCGTCGATCACCGCAGTGATCGCGCCAATCGCCGGGTCGGACTGCTTGGCCACGCCGTCAAGCGTGGTGGCGAGCACGTCCCACTCGCCGCTCTTGAGCTTGGCCCAGCGCTCGTCCTCGGAGGGCGCCGGCCCCTCGAGGCCGAACGGCACTAGCTTCAGGTCGTAGCCGCGCTTCTTCAGCAGCCCGCCGACCTCGATCAGAATGCCGGGGTAGTAGGTCGGGAAGGCGTCGAACGCGAATGTGACCGTGCCCTTGGAGGGGCTGTCGGGCGCGACGGTGGGGGCGGGCTGGCCGGCCGCGAGCGTGGGCTGCGCGGCAGGCGCGGCGGTTGGCGCGCCCGGCTGGGCCGCGGTGGCGGGCGGCGCCGGCGCGGCGACGGTGGGCGTGGCGATCAGAATAATTGGCGCTGGCGTGGGCTGCGCCTGCCCAAGCACGCCGCAGCCGCCAAGCAGCAGCAGCGCCAGCAGCGATATGATGCGAAGCGAACGCATAGGAGGCTCCTTTTCCGAGGATGAGCGATGCTCATCAGGGCATCGGTGCAGGGGGTATTGTACCAGCGATCGGGGCGCTGCGCCCCCGGCCCCCCGCATAGGCTTGCTCGCGCTTCCTCTTCGCTCCTTCCACGCCTCGTGCGTTCGCCATTCCGGGGCGCTGCGCCCCCGGCCCCCTGCATAGGCTTGCTCGCGCTTCCTCTTCGCTCCTTCCACGCCTCGTGCGTTCACATGTCGCGCGCTGCGCCCCCGGCCCCCCGCATAGGCTTGCTCGCGCTTCCTCTTCGCTCCTTCCACGCCTCGTGGGTTTGTCATTCCGGGCGCTGCGCCCCCGGCCCCCCGCATAGGCTTGCTCGCGCTTCCTCTTCGCTCCTTCCACGCCTCGTGCGTTCGTCATTCCGGGGGCGCTGCGCCCCCGGCCCCCCGCATAGGCTTGCTCGCGCTTCCTCTTCGCTCCCTTTTCCACGCCCTCGTGGGTTTGCCATCAGGGGCGCTGCGCCCCCCGGCCCCCCGCATAGGCTTGCTCGCGCTCTCCTCTTCGCTCCTTCCACGCCTCGTGGATTCACCGTCGCCCGGGGCGCAGCGCCCCCGGCCCCCGCATCCAAAACCCTGCCGGTTTTCCTATAACCTTCTCCCGGTTCAAAGAATGCCGTACCAGCAAGCAATGTGATACGATCATGTCCTCAGGGCAAACAAAACCGGTTATTTTGCGCCACGAGGCACGTGCCACTGGCCTTGCATCTGAGGCGGCATGTATTACGGGGTCTGGGGCTTCGCCCCAGCGGCGGGGTGCAGGGGGCTGGCGGCAGCCCCCCTGCCGCGGGCGCGGGGCCGCACAGGCCCCGAAGCAGTCTGGAGCGAGCGGAGCCGCAGGGGCGCATAGGCGCTCCTCAAAGGGTATCAGTCCATGGGAGGATTACCGGTACAGAATCCAGACCATTGGCAGCGCTTGGGTGTAACTCCCCAAGCGCTCCTTCCAGGCCACACCAATCTGAAACAGGCTGTACTTCCAGCTGCGCGCCGCACCATCATCGACCAAATGACGGTAGCCACGCTTTACGACCCAGCGCCTGACTGCGACCAGCCACACATATGCAATCACCAGTGGCAGCAACAATAACGCGCAAAACCGCCTGCGGTCAGTGACGCCGCTCTCATCCAGGTGAAAGCCCCCGCTCTGCCAGTCACGAAAGACCGTCTCGATCCACATGCGCCGACCGCCATGCCGGTAGGTCTGCCAATTCGCCGGCAGGTTTGTCATCACCGCATGCACGATTGGTTTGCCCTCGGTATCTTTGGCCCACCAAGCCAGGATATTCACCGGCCCAATCGCGTTCCTCGGTCAGATACACGCCATTGAGATAGGCAACCGTGTCGCGATTGGGCAGCCACTTCGAAAGCGCCGTCGCATCACCATCTGGGGTGAGCGCGAACAGCGTAAGCCCAGGATGGCCCAACAACCATCATGGCCGCGCTCGCGCACCCAGGCAAACAGCTCCTGGCTGCGGAACTCACTTATCGCCGTGGATATGCCTACGCGCACCTGTTCGGGCAATACGGAGCGCCAGCGCGGAGCCCAGAAGCTTCTTTTGGTCAGCCAATCCACTCTGTCCGCGATGGGGCAACGCAAGCCAGGCTAATGGGAGCGAGCGTCGGCGAAAACCGATGCTTACCACCAGAATGTTGTGGATATCGCGCAGCAGGACGGTACCGATCAGCAGTTGCACTCCGCTGCCCTTTCCGCGCCGTGGAGCGCCAGTTTGGCGACCGGCTGATAGTGTTCCTCCTGCGTGATACGCTCGTTATCGAGCAAGCGCCGAATGCGTTGTTCTTTGGCGGCTTGGGTGGTGTCCAGCGGCATCGCTCGGGCAAGTTTCCCAATTTGGGCCGAGACACTTTGGCTACTCGCGACCACCAGCAACGCCAGGGTTTCGATCTGGCTGGCGAGCGCATTTGGCAGCTGCGCGGTCAACTGCTTGGGACGTGCTATCATACAGCGGTGAGGTGGGCATGGATTCCTCCTTTGGCTGATCAGGTCTTGGCACGCGTGATCATACCAAAAGTTGGCGTCCTGACCACCTCCTTTTGTCAAGTGAAACCCTTTGAGGCCGCACAGGCCCCGGAGCAGTCTGGAGCGAGCGGGGCGCGGGGCCGCACAGGCCCCGAAGCAGTCTGGAGCGAGCGGGGCGCGGGGCCGCACAGGCCCCGAAGCAGTCTCGAGCGAGCGGGGCGCGGGGGCACGTAGCCACCGAAGCAGTTACGGGCAAGCAGGGCTGCACAGGCCCCAAAGCAGCCATGCGCGCAGCCTATGGTATACTGGCACCCACCTACCAACCGCCAACCAGCAACCAAGGAGTCGCCCGCCGTGACGCACTACTACCCCGGCGCGCTGCACATGCACACAACCTTCTCCGACGGCTCGGGCACGGTCGAAGACCTCGCCCGCGCCGCGCGCGCCGCCGGCCTGCGCTGGATCATCGTCACCGACCACGACACCCTCGCCGGCCAACCCTCCGAGGGCTGGGTCGACGGCGTGCTGGTGATCGTCGACCACGAGATCACCCCCGACCGCAACCACTTCCTGGCGCTCAACGTCGACGAGGTGATCGATAATACGCTCGCGCCCCAGGATTTCGTCGACGCGGTGTACGCCCGCGGTGGCTTCGGTATCATTGCCCACCCCGACGAGCGCGTCAAAAACGATTTCAAGGATATCTACCGCTGGGACGACTGGAGCGTCGATGGGCCGCGCGAGCGCACCGGCCGCCCGGTGGGGATCGAGCTGTGGAACCACCTGAGCGATTGGGGCGAGCACCTCACCCGGCGCAACAAGGAGCTGCTGTACTTCCTGCCGCAGCTCGGCATGGGCGGCCCGACCCGCGAGACGCTGGCTTGGTGGGATCGGCTGAATATCGCCGGCAAGCGCACCTTCGGCGTCGGCGGCGTCGATGTGCACGCGATCAAGCGCCGCGCGCCCTGGGGCGAGATCGAGGTGTTTCCCTACCAGTGGACGTTCGGCACGCTCACGAACTATCTGCTGCTCTCCGAGCCGCTCGCCGCCGACGCGCGCGCCGCGATCGACCAGGTGTATGGCGCGCTGGCCGCTGGCCGCTCGTACTTCCTCAACCGCCGCAGCGGCGCCTGCCCGCAGCTCGGCTTCTACGCGCGGCGCGGCGACGAGCGCTACGAAATTGGCGACACGCCGCGCCTCGGCGCGGGCGGGCTCGCCATTGCCGCCGACGCGGGCAGCGGCACCGAGCTGCGACTGATCGGCAACGGGCGGCTCGCCGCTCGCAGCAGCCGCCCATTTCACTACCAGGTGCGCGAGCCTGGCGTCTACCGGCTCGAGGGCTACCGCCACGGCAAGCCCTGGCTGTTTAGCAATCCAATGTATGTCGAGCCGTAGTGCGCGCAGCTTGCGCCCTCGCTCGCCTGCGAGCCGGCCGATCGACTGGAAATAGCAAAGGAAGCGTGAACCGTGAGCTATACATCATTGCGCGATGATCTGGTGCGGCTGGCGTGCGAGCTGATCGCCATCCCCTCGACCGACGACCGGCCCGACCAGCTGGCGGCGGTGATCGACTACGCCGAGCGCTACGCCCGCGCCACGCCAGGCGTGTTCGTGCACCGCGCCGAGCGCGCCGGCAAGCCCAGCCTGATCGTCACCCTGCGCGACACGCGCGCCCCCGCGCTGATGCTGAACGCGCACCTCGATGTGGTGCCGGCGCGCGCCGAGCAGTTCAGCCCGGCCGTGCGCGACGGACGGATCTACGGCCGCGCCAGCCAGGACATGAAGGGCTCGGGCGCGGTGCTGCTGCGCCTGCTGCGCGACCTGGCGACGCGCGCGGCGCCGCCCGATGTCGGCTTTATGTTCGTGAGCGACGAGGAGATCGGCGGCGAGAATGGCACTGGCTACCTGGCCGAGCAGGGCTGGGGCTGCGAGTTCTTCCTCGCCGCCGAGCCCACCGATATGCAGATCTGCTACGCCCAGAAGGGCGTGCTGTGGATCGAGGCCAGCCTGCCCGGCAAGCCGGCGCACGGCTCGCGCCCGTGGGACGGCGTGAACGCGATCGCCGCGCTGCGCGATGGCCTGGTGGCGCTCGAGCAGCGCTTCCCCATCCCCGACGAGCCGGCCTGGCTTACCACTGTGGTGCCGACGATCGTGCAGGGCGGCACCGCCAAGAACCGCCTGCCCGAAGATGTGCGGCTGACGTTCGACGTGCGCCACGTGCCCGAGGATCGGCCCGACCAGATCGTCGCCGGCATTCAGCAGTGCTTCGACGGCAAGGTGACCATGACCCGCTGCGGGTCGCCGCTCGACACCAGCCCCGAGCATCCGCTGGTGCGCCGCCTGGCCGAGTGCGTCGCGGCCGAGTGCGGCGAGCCCGCGCGGATGTACCGCGAGCACTTCGCCTCCGACGCGCGCTTCTACAGCGAGAAGCGCATTCCGGCGGTGTGCTTCGGCCCGGTCGGCGCCGGGCTGCACTCCGACGACGAGTGGGTGTCGATCGACAGCCTGGTGCAGCTGTACGGCGTGCTCGCCCGCTTCGCCGACGCTATCTGAGCGGCAGGGTGCTAGCGAGCAGGCGCGGCTTCCTGGCTCAGCGCCGAGCTGATCGCGTCGGCAACCCGGCGCATCTGCTCGTCGTCGGGCAGCTCGAGCGCCAGCACCGCGCCGCTCTGCTCGTGCAGGCGCACGGTGTAGCGCTCGCGGGCGGCGACGAGGATCACCAGCCCGGCGATGATCAGCGCGATCCCGCCAACCATCGGCGAGAGCAGCACGCCATTCCACACAATATAGCCGACGACCGTCAGCAGCACGCCGACCGCCAGCGCCACCACGCCATACGAGCGGCGCAGCACCGGGCGCAGCACCGACACCGCGCGCATGCTGCCCAGCGGGTACTCGCGGCCGCCGATCGTTACTCGCCGGTTCGTGACGGTGGCCTCGCCGCCGCGATAGAGCACTGTTTCGTTTGTTGCTTCCATAACGCCCCTTTCGGTTGCGCTCGCCCGCGCTGGACTTCATATGGGAAGGCGCGTGCGAGCTTGCTACTAAGCGACGCAATGCAGCTTCTGTGCCGCGATTCCGGAACCGCCCGGCGCACAGGCGCGTCTGATCCATATGGAGCGGGCGGAGCTTCGTTCAGCATGACAATGTACTCAGTACAGGCTACCGCAGGTTCGAGCCGAGTTTCAGAATGAAGGACGAAAGACCGAAGACGCATCAGCGCCGTCTTTTGTCTTCGGTCTTTCATCAACCCCGGTTCGAATGTACTCAGTACAGGCTACCGCAGGTTCGAGCCGAGTTTCAGGATGAAGGAGAAAGACCGAAGACGCATCAGCGCCGTCTTTTGTCTTCGGTCTTTCGTCAACCCCGGTTCGAATGTGTGATAGCCTGCACGAAGGCAAAAACGACGACCACGTATGTCGATTGAGCGACAAGAAGTTAGAATTGAGATCATATGACAACCCAAACCAAAAGTTCGAAGCTGGCTCCCGCCGTGCGCGTGCTCATCGAAGCGCTGGCGGGCTGCGTCGCCGGCCTGGCGTTTGGCGCGCTGGCCGGGCTGCTGGCGGCCAGGCTCTTCGCCGGCACCAATGGCGGCTGGGGCGACCTGGTAGGCGCCGTGGTGGGCGGGATGGCTGGCTATGTGCTCGGCGCCTCGCTCGGCGTGTTTGCTGCAGGCCGGCGCCTGCGCGGGCGCGGCGCCTACTGGCGCTGCCTGGCTGGCAGCGTCGCCGGCGCGGCGCTGGTGCTGCTCCTGGCCGAGCCATTGCGTCTTAACGCCAGCCCCGCGCTGATGCAGGCCGCGCTGGCGATCGTGCCGCCAATCGCCGCTGCGCTGCTGTTCGACAGGGCTGCCTAGACGTTGCACGAGCCCTGCTGTCCGCGCGCCGGCTGCAGCCGGCGCGCGAACATGTGGTATGATACGCCGCACGAAACAATGATAGGAACAACCATGCCACGCACACGCTTCAGTATTCTGCCCCCACCAGCCGCCCGCAGCCACTAGCGGGCGGGTCGGCATTCCCTCGAACGGGCCGCTAGGGCCCGGCTTTGTGTTGCCTCGATCCTGCCCCTCACGATCGCCAGATGAGCCTGGAACAGACGCGGTTGCACCGCGCATGTGCGCCCTTCAGCGCTACGCGCGAGAAAACGCACGCTGCTCCGAGCCGTCTAACAGAGCGTAGGACTTACGCGCTTGCATTATTCCGCGCCCTGAAGCCGCGGGATTGAGCCTGCGGCGAGCGAGAGGTTGTTTCGCGCTCCGCGCGGAACAACCGCACGCTAAATAAGAACCTGCCAGAAACGTATTCGTTCTACTGAGGCAAAGGATCGAAACCATGAGCTCGAACACCGAAGCGCGCGCCGATAGCCGGCGCGGCCTGCTGATGATACTCCTCGCCGCGGTGATGTGGGGCACCGTCGGCGTCGCCACCAAGTCGCTCTACCAGCTCGCCGACACCAACGCGCTGTCGATCGGCTTCTTCCGGCTGCTGATCTCCACCCCGGTGCTCTTCGCGGCCTGCTGGCGGGTGCTGGGCGCGCGCATGCTGCGCATCCCCCGGCGCGACCTGGCGTTCATGATGCTGATGGGCGTGGCGATGGCGCTGTACCAGGTGTGCTACTTTGCCGCGATTGCGCGCGTCGGCGTGGCAATCGCCGTGCTGATCACGCTCTGCACTGCCCCGGTGATGGTGGCGCTGTTCTCGGCGCTGCTGCTGCGCGAGCGCCTTGGCCGGCCGACGCTGCTGGCGCTTGGCGCGGCGCTGACAGGCACGGTGATGCTGGTGTGGGTCAGGCCCGAGCACGGGACCAGCGGGCAGGCTATCGGCGTGCTGCTGGCGCTGTGCTCGGCGCTCGGCTACAGCGCGATTACCCTATGTAGCCGCACGCTCGCCGGGCGCTACCACCCGCTCCAGCCAATCAGCATTGGCTTCGCCGCTGGCACCCTGCTGCTGCTGCCGTTCGCGCTCGCCACCGGCCTGGCCATCCACTATCCCCTGGCCGGCTGGGCGCTGCTGCTGCACCTCGGCCTGGTGCCAACCGCGCTGGCCTACGTACTGTTCCTGGCCGGCATCCGCCATATCACTGCCACCGTCGCCACCATCGCAACGCTGATCGAGCCGCTCACCTCGACCGGGCTGGCCTGGCTGTTGTTCGGCGAGCAGCTTGGCCCGCTCGGGCTGCTCGGCGCGCTGCTGCTGCTTGGCGCGATCGGCCTGCTGTACGCCGGCACGACGCGCCAGGCCAGCGCCGCGACGGCCTGACGCCCGCCGCAAAGCGAGCGCCGGCTGGCCATGCCCTGCCGGCGCTCCACCCTCTTTTCCGCACGCCGGGCAAACTTCCCCGTGCTCATCGGGAACTCTTTCTCTGGTGCCGGCGCTGCCCGACTGCTACACTAAGCCCATTCAAGAGGTTTGGTGGCAGGGCCTCGCACACGCCGGCACAGCAATCTCCACGCCCACCACTAGCGCATGAGCAAGGGGACGAGCATATGTACACCGCGAGATTGCGCCAGCGCACGCCGGTGGCGCACCCTGGCCGCGAGCGCGCCGGCCGCAACGATCGGATCGTGCGCGTGGCCGAGAAGCTGGCCTACCTGGTGTTGTTCACCGTTTTCTGCGCGTCACTGGCCGCCTGACGGCGCCAGAAAAATGTAAAAAGGAGCACCGCGATGAAGGCATTCGAGATCATGAACCCGAACGTCGTAACTGTGCGCGCCGATACCAGCGTCGAGACGATCGCCGGCCTGCTGATCCAGCACAACATCGGCGGCGTGCCGGTGGTCGATCAGCAGCGCCGCGTGCTCGGCATCGTCACCGAGCGCGACCTGTTCGTCAAGGACAAGGGCATCCCGTTTTCGGCGGTGAAGATCCCGACCATGTTCAAGCGCTGGGTCAACCCGCGCCAGCTCGACGAGATCTACGAGGCCGCGCGCCAGCACACCGCGGCCGACGTGATGACCAGCGACGTGATCTGCGTCAATTCGAACGAGGACGCCGAGGAGGTGGCCTGGCTCATGGTGAAGGCGAACCTCAAGCGCATCCCGGTGCTGCGCGACGGCCGCCTGATCGGCATCATCGCGCGCGGCGACATCCTGCGCCAGCTGGCGCGCAAGAACGCCACCGACAACGAGCTCGCGCTGGTGTAGGCCTGCGGCGCGCCACCGCACGCACGCTGTCGGCGAGAAGCCGCCGGCCATGGCCGCCCGCGCCGCTTCGGCCGGCAGCTGCTTGCGCGCCGAGGCGCGCAAGCTCTCAAAACTGTTATCTTTGTTTCACGGCCAAATAGTTCCCAAGATGAATAACCCGAGCCGGTTCTTCCCGCCACCGATCGCCTCCTGATGCGCTCGGTGGCATACCCATGCCAACGAGGGGTCATCGTTTTTGTGAACATAGCAGTGGTACTTTGGAACTATTGCCGAGGGTGCCATACAGCCCTTAGACTACAGCTACACCGGTTGCCCGCTCATTCGTGAAAGTAGTGAACGCTATGGCTGTATCGCGACGAGGATTTCTCGCCAGCGCGGCGACGCTTGGCGCGGCCATACCGGCCGCCTCTCTGTTTGATCCCATCCCCGTGGCCGGCGCGGCGCCGCAGCTCGCCGGCACAGCCCCGCCGCTCGCGCAGATCGCGCTCAACCGCATGGGCTTTGGCCCGCGCAAAGGCGATGTCGCCGCGTTCAACGCGCTGGGCGCCAGCGATAGCGCCCGCCTGGCGGCGTATGTCGAGCAGCAGCTCAACCCGGCCGCAATCGACGACAGCGCCTGCGACGCGCGCCTGGCCGCCGCGCGCCTCAAGATCCAGTACGACGCCAACACCGACCCCGACCCGGCCAAGAGCTACCCGGCGCGCAACGAGGCCGCGCCGCTTGGCACGCTGAGCCAGACGATCGCCGAGCTGTGGCCGCGCGCCCGTGGCGTGGCGCCCTACCAGCCCTGGAGCGAGCGCGTGCGCCCGTTCGAAGAGGTGCGCGTGGCCACCTGGCTGCGCGCGACATACAGCCGCCGCCAGCTGAACGAGCTGCTCGTCGACTTCTGGCACAACCACTTCAACGTCAACGCGTACGCCGATGCCACGATCGCCGCCACGTTCCCGCTCTACGACCGGATCATGCGCGCCAACTGCCTCGGCAACTTCCGCGCAATGCTCGAAGAAGTGGCCAAAAGCGTGGCAATGCAGTACTACCTCGACAACGTCAGCAACAAAGCCGGCGGCGGCGAGGGCGGCAACGAAAACTACGCCCGCGAGCTGTTCGAGCTGCACACGCTCGGCTCCGACAATTACCTGAAGTTCTACGACGACCGCGGCAGCGTCGGCACGATCACCTACAACGGCCAAACCTATGTGCGCGGCTATATCGACCGCGATGTCTACGAGGCCGCGCGCTGCCTCAGCGGCTGGACGCTCAACAATGGCCACTGGGAGCACCCCAACCCCGACGACGGCACGTTCTTGTTCTACAACGACTGGCACGACAACGCGTTGAAGATTGTGCTGGGCGTCAACTTCCCCTACAACCAGGGCATCAACGACGGCAAGCAGGTGTTCGACCTGCTGTGCGCGCACCCCGGCACCGCGCGCCATATCTGCGGCAAGCTGTGCCGCCGCCTGATTGGCGACGAGCCGCCGGGCAGTGTCGTCGAGGCCGCCGTGGCCACCTGGATGAACAACATCGCCGCGCCCGACCAGATCAAGCGCGTGGTTCGCACCATCCTGCTGTCCGACGCTTTCGCGACCACCTGGGGCAAAAAGGTCAAGCGCCCGTTCGAGCTCGTCGTATCGTACCTGCGCGCCACCGGCGCCGAGCTGCCGATCGACGAGCTGCTGCCCAACCCCAACGACGGCGACTACTGGGGCAGCCTGCTGTGGCTGTACGGCGCCGCCGGCCACCGGCTGTTCGAATGGCCCACGCCCACCGGCTTCCCCGATGTGGCCTCGTACTGGGCCAATACCAACGGCATGCTCTGGCGCTGGAACCTGCCCTATCTGATCACCCAGCCATGGGGCGGCAATGTCGCGCTCGACCTGCGCGCACAGACCGACGCCGACGTGCCCGGCGGCAGCTGCATCCAGATCGTCGACAGCTGGATCGGCAAGCTGTGCGGCTTCAGCATCACGCCGGCCGTGCGCACAGCCCTGATCGACTTCCTGGCCCAGAAGGCGCTCGGCGGCGACCCGACCCAGCCGCCCAGGCCGATGAACGGTGAGCCAAACAACAGCCAGATCATCAGCGAGCGGATCGCGGCGACGGTGCAGCTGCTCGCGATGTCGCCCGACTTCCAGGTTCGCTAACCGGCATACAACTCGCACGCGAAAGGGCATCAACCCATGACAACCCGACGACAGTTTCTGATCGGCTGCAGCGCGGCGATTGCCGCAATGGCCGGCGGCCGGGTGGGCAACCTGGTGTTCGCCGACCCGCGCGCTGCCGCCGCCGCCAACGACAATATGCTGGTGATGGTGTTTCTGCGCGGCGGCTGCGATGGCCTCAGCCTGGTGTCGCCCTACGACAACCCGATCTACGTCGCCAAGCGCGGCGATGCATCCAAAGACGGGATCGCGCTGAGCGGAGCTCTGCCAATCGCCCCGCAGAACCCGACCTTCGACAGCAGCCTGGGCCTGCACCCCAACGCCGCGCCGCTGAAAGACCTGTACGACCAGGGCCACCTGGCGATCGTGCACGCCTGCGGCCTCGACAACGACACCCGCAGCCATTTCGACGCCATGGACTACATCGAGCGCGGGACGCCCGACAACAAGAATATGTCGAGCGGCTGGCTTGCGCGCCACCTGCAGTGCACCCACCCCGACGGCCTGCTGCCATCGCTGGCGGCATCGCCGGCCGCGCCGGTGTCGCTGCTGGGCGAGCCAAACGCCGCCGCCGTCACCGACCCCGGCAGCTACAGCCTGAGCGGCCCCTGGCACTACACCGCCAACCCCGACACGCGCTACAAAGACGCGATGCTCAAGACGCTGGGCACGTTCTACAGCGGCGGCGACCTCGTGCAGCAGGCGGGGGCGCGCACGGTCGAAACGATCAAGGCGCTCGCCGGCACCGCGGCCTACACCCCCACCACCACATACCCCGAGGGCAGCTTCGGCGACTCGCTGCAGACGGTGGCGCAGATGATCAAGCTCGACCTGGGCTTGCGCATCGCGACGGTGGATTTTGGCGGATGGGATCACCACGAGAGCGAGGGCGTCAACGATACCTGGGGGCCGTTCTACCGCCTTACCGCCACGCTGGCGCAGGGCCTGAGCGCATTCTACAACGACCTGCCCGCCTACCAGGGCAAGCTGACGGTGGTAGTGATGAGCGAGTTCGGCCGGCGGCTCGGCAAAAACCTGAGCAACGGCACCGACCACGGCCACGGCAATGTGATGCTGGTGCTGGGCGGGCAGGTGAACGGCGGCAAAGTGTACGGCACCTGGCCGGGCCTGCAAGACGAAAACCTCGACCAGCGCGAGGATCTGCGGATCACAACCGACTTCCGCAGGGTGCTGAGCGAGGTTGTGGTGCGCCAGCTGGGCAACGGCAAGCTTGGCAGCGTGTTCCCTGGCATCACGCCGCAGATCTACAGCGCCGCCAACAGGCTGGGGATTGTGCAGGGCAGCGACCTGCCGATCGACTACAGCTCGGCGCTCAACCCGCTGTTTCTGCCGATCGCGCGGCGCTGAGCTGCCTGAGCAGCACCAGCGTAAACGCGCTGCCGGCGCCTGGCGCGCTGCGCACGCTCACAAAGCCGTCGTGCGCCTCGATCACATGCTTCACGATCGCCAGGCCCAGCCCCGCGCCCGAATGCGGCCGCGCCAGCGACGAGTCGACCTGGTAGAACGGCACGAAGATCCGCTCGATCGCCTCGGCCGGGATGCCGATGCCGCTGTCTTCTACGCGCACAATCAGGCGCGATGCGTCGTCGTGCAGCGCCACCCGAATGTAGCCGCCGTGCGGCGTAAACTTCAGGGCGTTGTCGAGCAGGTTGCGAAACGCCTGCTCAAGCGCCATCGCGTCGCCAAGGTAGGGCTGCGTCGGCTGGAGCATGCTCTCGAGCCGGACGCCCAGGCTGGCGGCGCGCGCCCGGCACTCGGCGAGCAGGCGCAGCATCATGTCGTAGATCGACACCGGCACGCGCCGGATCTGCGACGAGCGCACCTCCTGCAGGTACAGCAGGTTGTTGAGCTGGCGCGTCAGCATGTGCGCATTGCGCGCCACGACATCGATCGCCTGGCTCTGAGCCTCGCTGAGCGGGCCGAGCGTGCCGCGCTCAAACAGGTCGAGGTAGCCGAGGATCGACGTAAGCGGCGTACGCAGCTCGTGCGAGAGCGTGGCCAGGAACTGGCTTTTGAGCTGGTCGAGCACCTGCAGCTCGGCATTGGCGGCCATCAGCTCGCGCACCTGGTGCTCAAGCCGCTCGACGAGCTTGTGGTTGTACTCGCGCAGCAGCGCCGCCTCGGCGCCATGCGGCAGCGCCTCGCGCTTGCCGGCGATGAACTCCTGAAGCTGCTCGGGCAGCGTGCGCGGGTCGATCGGCTTGGTGATGTACCCGTCGCAGCCTGCCACCAGCGAACGCTCGCGCGCGCCGCTGCGGCTATCGGCCGTCACCGCGACGATCGGCACCTCGCGCAAGTGCTCCATCCCGCGCAGCCGCGTGGTGGTCTCGTAGCCATCGAGGCCAGGGATGTTGATATCGACCAGCACCAGCGAGGGGTGCGACTCGCGCGCCTGCGCCAGGCCGTCCGGGCCATCGCTCGCCAGCATCACCGTGTAGCCGCGCGCCTCGAGGATGCGGCGCACCAGCCGCTGGTTGTCGGCATTATCTTCGATGTACAGGATCGACGATCGGTTGAGCATAGCGCTGGATCGCCTTTCGCGCAATGATGGCTACGTTCGACACTCGGCATACTGCTACGCTGCGCCAACTGCGCGCTCGCGCGGCTCTTCGGGCGGCGGCGCGGCCTCGGGCAGCGCGCACGGCAGCGTGAAGGTGAAGGTGCTGCCCTGGCCGGGCAGGCTCTCGACCCAGATCTTGCCGCCGTGGGCCTCGACAAGGCGCCTGGCGATCGAGAGGCCCAGGCCGCTGCCCTGCTTGTCGCCGCGCCGCGCATTCACCTGCCGGAACTCCTCGAAGATCAGCGGCAGGTGCTCGGCCGCGATGCCGATGCCAGTGTCGCGCACGCTGATCGCGATATACGGCGTCACCCAGCGGCCGTCGCGCGTACGCACCGCGCCCTCGCCGGCGCTATCGCCGGCCGGGGCGGATGGCACCACGCAGCGCGCCGCCAGCAAGATCTCGCCCTGGTCGGTGAACTTCACCGCGTTCGACAGCAGGTTCAGCAGAATCTGGCGTACCTTGCCGACATCGGCGCGCGCCAGCGGCAGCCCCGGCTGCACGCTCGTGCGCAGCTTCACCGGCTTGTTGTGCAGCAGCCCACCAACCGTGTCGATCACATCGCCGATCAGCTTGCGCATATCGGCGCGCTCGATCTGCAGATCCAGCTTGCCTGCATCGATCCGCGAGAGGTCGAGCAGCTCGTTGATCAAGTGCAGGAGAAAGCGCCCATTCTGATTGATCGTCTTGAGATCCTCGCGCTGCATGGCCGAGATCGGACCGTCGAGCTCGTCGAGCATCACCGTTGAGAAACCGATAATCGCGTTCAGCGGGGTACGCAGCTCGTGCGAGATCGCCGCCAGAAACTGGCCCTTCAGCTGGTCGGCCTGCTGGGCGCGCGCCAGCGCCGTGCGCAGCTCGGTGGTGCGCTGCACCACCTGGCGCTCCAGCCCGGTGTACAGCTTGATGTTTTCGATCGTCAGGCCGGCCATGCTGGCGTAGGCCAGCAACTGCGCGGCGTCGCGCGCATTCACCACCCGGCCGCTGTACTGGTAGTCGGCCGAGAGCAGACCGATGATCTTTTCGCCGCGGCCGAAGATCGGCACCTGCACATACGAGTCGCTGCGCGACACCTGCTGCTTGGCCTGGAGCACGCGCGGGTGCTGCCAGGGGTTATCGACGATGACCGCCTGGCCGCTGCGGATGATATCGGCCTCGACCGTCTCGCTCTCGATCGTTATCGCCTGGGCGTTGGCGGTGGCCATAAACTCGGCCGCCTCGTCGGCGTGGTCGGCGCCGAACGATGCGCCGACTACCTGCAGCGTGGTGCCTTCGAGCATATACAGCGCCGCGCGCTCGAAGCCGAAATCCTCGCACACCGCGCGCGGGATGGCATCGAAGATCTGCGGCAGCGATAGGATCGCCTTGAAGCGGTTCGACACAGTGTTCAGCGTCGCCAGCTGGCGCAGGTTATCTTCAAGCTCGGCCACCTTCTGGTTCAGCGCGTTCGTCATGGCATTGAAGGAGACCACCAGGTCGCCGATCTCGTCGTTGCTGGCCTGCGGCATGCGGTGCTGCAGGTCGCCGGCGGCCACGCGCTGCGCGCTGCCCTGCAGCTGCAGCAGCGGGCCGGTGAGCAGCCACGAGAAGATCGCGCCCAGCACCAGCACCGCCAGCACGCTCAGGCTGGCCACCAGCACAATCAGCTGGCGCAGCCGGTTCTGGCTGTCGGCGATCACCGCGCCGACGCTCTCGGCCGGGCGGATGATCTCGGCCTCGGGGATGACAATGCCCACGCTCCAGCCGGTGCTCTCGATCGGCGCATAGGCCAGGTACACGCTCTCGCCTTTGTAGTTCAGCCGCTCGGCGCCCTGCTGGCGGCCGACCATGCGCTTGAAGGCCGCGCGCAGCTTGTCGTCGCTAGTGGTCAGCAGGTTCTCGCTGGTGAATGGCTCGTTCCAGCTCTTGCCATTCGCGTGCATGTCGGGCCGCACCAGCACTTGCCCTTCGTTGTTCACCAGAAATGCGTAGCCCGACGGCCCCATGTCGAGCTTCAGCAGATCCTCCTGGATCGTGTCAAGCAGCAGGTCAAAGCCGACCACGCCCAGCAGGGTGTCGCGCCGGTCGTAGAATGGCGCGGCGCAGGTGGTGGTCAGCTTGCCGGTATTCGCGTCGATGTAGGTATCGACCCACACGGTATGGCCGCCGACGCGCGCGCTGGTATACCACGGCCGCGTGCGCGGGTCGAACGGGCGGCGCGGCAGCAGGTTGTCGATCACGTCGTGGTCGAATGCAATCACACCGCCGTCGTCGAGCGCGATATAGCCCAAGCTCAGCAGCTTGTAGCGCTGCACCACCGTCGCGAGGATCGGGATGAACTGGCGCGCGCGCGCGACCGACTGCGGGTACCTGGCCTCGCTGGCCGCGTCGGGGCCATTCGGCGAGATCCACACCCGCCCCGAGCCGCTGGAGGGCGGCTGGCTGGCGGCCATCAGCGAGGTGACGCTTGTGGCCACGCCCTCGACCTGGCGCTGGATGTCGGCGAGCGTGGCATCGTAGAGCCGGGCTTTGTCGGCCGCGCGCTTGGCCAGGTTCGCCTCGGCCTGGCTGCGCAGCGCGTCGATGCTGGTGTTCGTCGCGGTGTCGCGCGCGGCGTCCAGGCTCGAGAGCCCCAGCATGCTCACGATCAGCAGCGGCGTCAGCGCCAGCCCAAGCGCCAGCAGCAGCACCTTGGTACGAATGCTGAGACGAATTGATCGAAACAGCGACATAGGCGGCGTGCCTGTCTCTGGCGCGGTATGCAGCGAACGCCCAACTGCCGGCTGGGCGAGCGGCGAGCCATGCCCCGCACGGCCCGCAGAGCTATTTACAAAAACTGGGATCGGTGTTAACCTGCGGCAGATCGTAGCACGCGCGCAGATGCCCTCGCAAGGTGCGCGGATGAATATTCGTTTACAATTCTCAGCTGTGGTTCAAAACCTGCCGGCGGCAGCAGGATCTATCATTGTGCGCGGTCCTTCCGCGCTCCTCGCGGAAAAACCGCACACCCACGCTCTGCGCTCAATCGCTCTGCGATAAACGTTATGATGCGAAATCGCTGGATTGGCCCGCTGTGTCTGCTCGCGATCGTGCTGTTCGGCTTTGCCGTATACGGCCGGCTGCCCGAGCGCGTGCCCAGCCACTGGGATATCAACGGCCAGGTCAACGGCACCATGGGCCGCCTGGCGTCGGTGCTGTTTGTGCCGGTGATCGGCGCGATCCTGCTGGCGGTGTTCTACGCGCTGCCGCGCATCGACCCGCTGCGCCAGTCGTACCCGTCGTTTGCGCCCACATACCAGCTATTTATCAACCTGATCCTGATCTTTCTCGCGCTGGTGCAGTTGGGGATTCTGGGCACGGCGCTGGGCTGGCAGGTTGGCGTGCCGCGCCTGATCGGCGTGGGGATCGGGCTGCTGTTCGCCGGGCTGGGCAGCGAGCTGGGGCGGGTCAAGCCGAACTGGTTTGTGGGCATCCGCACGCCCTGGACGCTGGCAGATCCCGAGGTGTGGCGGCGCACGCACGAGGCCGGCGGGCGCGTGTTTGTGGCAGTGGGCGTGCTGATGGCGCTGGCCGGCCTGCTGCTGCCGCCAAGCCTGAGCGCCTATACGATCATCGGCGGCGCGCTCGTGGTCGCGGTGTTTTCGATCGGCTACTCGTACTTCGTGTGGCGCCAGCGCAGCTCCGGGTAGAGCCGCGCTCACCCCTCAGCCACGATCCCCACAAACCCATCGAGGGTTGTGTCGCCCGCGACACGCCGCCGCGGCAGCGCCAGCACGTCGCTGTAGTCGGCGTCCCAGCGCGTCGTGGTGGCGTTGGCATAGCCGGCTGCAGCCACCAGCGCCTCGATATTCGCATCATAGAAGCCGGCCGGGTAGCAGAAGCTCGCCACGCTCACGCCCAGCCGGCTCTCCAGATCGGCCTTGGAGCGGCCGATCTCGTCGGCTGCGCTGGCCTGGTCGAGCGTCGTGAGGTTCAGGTGGCTCACCGAGTGCGCGCCGATCTCCATGCCTGCGTCGCGCAGAAGCGCGAGCTGCTCCCAGGTCATGTACCCTGGCTGGCCGACAAAACTGTTGACAATGTAGAACGTCGCGCGCATGCCGTAGCGCTGCAGGATGGGCAGCGCGGCGGTATATGCGTCTTCGTAGCCATCGTCGAAGGTGAGCGCGATGGCCCTGGCCGGGCATCCGCCGCCACGCATGCAGCGCTGCGCCACGGCCATTGTTACGCCGCTGTAGCCCTGCTGCTGAAGCCAGGCGATCTGCTGCTCGAAGTTCTCCGGCGTCACCGATAGGTTGTAGCCCAGCGGGTCGGCCGCGGCGTCCACTGTGCGGATGTAGTGGTACATCAAGATCGGCACCAGCGTTGCCTGGCCACCACTCTCGGGCGCAGGCGCGGATGGCTGGGTTGGGAACAGCGTAGGCAGCGGCTGGTCGGGCGCGCCAATCGGCGCCAGCGGGATCGGCGTGATCGTCGGCGTGGGCGCGGGCGGGGTTGCGCTCGCCGCCACAGCCACAGGCGCCGGCGCAGGCGGCAGATTCACGGCATCCGGCACCGCCGGCGCCAGCCGCAGCCGGGTGCCTGCGGCCACCGCCACGCCTGCGGGCGCTTCGGGCGCGCGCACATACGCCGTGGGCAGCGCCGCCGCCCCTGCGCTGGGCGCCAGCTCGCGCCAGCGCAGCAGCAGCGCCGCCGACAGAATAACAATCAGGCCCACCAGCAGCACCACGGGCCACGAGCTGCCTGGCCGGCGGTTCTTTCTCATGCGATTAGACTCGTCGTTTGATGGCACGGCCGCTGATTATAGCGCAAAAGCCGCGCCCTATCCAACGGTACTGGCAAAGACAGGACCAGAGTGCGGTTGCCAGATAGTTAAAGATCGGTATAATGCTTTGTGCAAGTCCACTATGCCTGCGTCTAGCCAGCCAGGTTTCGCTGTTTAGCTCAGGTTGGAGACCGCACCATGTCGATACCACACCGGTTGAGTCATTTGAACCACTCGGCCGCAGCCACTGGCACAACCACGAATGTTGGCCGCGCCGCGCACCACGCGCCGGTGCTGTTCGCCCCGCTGAGCGATGACGCCGCCGCCCGGCTCCTGAGCCTGTTCGAGCAGATCGAGCAGTCGCTCGCGGTTCTACGAAGTCTCGCCGGCATTGTGTTAGTCGGGCCGGCCGCCGTGCCCACCGGGCAGCCGCTGCGGGCATGGCTCGCCCCCAACGCCCGCCAGGCCGAGGCAGCCATTCACGATCTGCGCGGCCTTGGGCTGATCGCCTCGCCCGCACTGACCGAGCTATCGCAGCATCTGACGGTGCTGGTGCTGGCAGCCGATATGCTCAGCAATGGCCAGCTGACCGGCTCGGACACGCTGGTGTTCTACGAGCTGCTGCAGCGCAACGCCGAGGGCGCCATCCGCGCGCTGAGCCACCTGCGCGCTCTCACCGGCGTTGAGTCGGCGTAGCGCGCCAGCCACCCTTATATTATATTGCGGCCACGGGCATAAGCCCGTGGCCGCTGTCGTTGGCCTAATGTTACAGGACTTACGCGGTGCGCGTTTTTGCCTTCGGCAGAGCGGTACTTTTTCATGGATGGTGCTGAGATGTTGGCGCTTTGCGCCAACATCTCAGCACAAAAGAAAGCGAAGTACCACGCTGCCGCAGGCAGAACAAGCCCATATCGCGGGCGACCGCGTAACTCGTGTAATTTTAAGAGTAGGGCCATGTGCGGCTGGCGCGCTGCGCCACAACTGCATAGCCGGTACGAAAATCAGGGTTGCGCGGGCGTCAGCGCCGCCTCGATCGCCCGCGCGGCGCGCAACATTGTCGCCTCGTCCCACGGCCGGCCCGCAAGCTGCAGACCCAGCGGCAGGCCAGCATCGCTGCCAACCGGCAGGCAGATCGCCGGCCAGCCCAGAGCGTTGAACGGCCCGGTGAACGCAGTCGAACCGATGCTGCCAAGCGCCGGCGCGCTGCCTGGCTGGGCGGGGGTGCTGATAAGATCGACCTGGCCGAATAGCGCGTCGCACTGGCGGCGCAGCGCCGCGCGCGCCTGCTGAGCCTGCACAAACGCGCGCGGGCCATAGGCGTAGGCCGCAATCACGCGCTGGCGCATGAACTCGCCGTAGTCGGCTAGGCGCGTGCGCAGCATTGGCTCGTGGAACGCCGACGCTTCGAGCGCCAGGATGGCGCTGTTGATCAGGCGCAGCGACTCGAGCGCGGGTATATCGATCGGCACAAGCTCGGCGCCAGCCGCTTCGAGTGCGGCCAGGCCGGCACGCCAGGCAGCCAGCGCGGCATCGCTGCCAAGCGGCCCGCCCGAGCCGTCGTCGCCTAGCACGCCCACGCGCAGGCCGCGCGCGCCGGCGTCGAGGTTTTCGGGCAGCGCGAAAGCGCCATCGGGACGGGTGCGCGGGTCGCGCGAGTCGGGGCCGGCGAGCACATGGAGCAGCAGCGCGGCATCGCCGACACTGCGCGTCATTGGGCCGAGGTGATCGAGCGACCAGGCCAGCGGCGTGACGCCATATAGGCTGACGCGGCCGAAGGTGGGCTTCAGGCCGACGATACCGCACAGCGCGGCAGGGATACGGATGGAGCCGCCGGTATCGGTGCCGAGCGCGGCGAGCACCAGCCCCGCGCCCACTGCCGCGCCCGAGCCGCTGCTCGACCCGCCGGTGTCGCGGTCGGCGGCGTGCGGGTTGTGCGTCGGCCCGTAGTGGGCATTGTTCGAGCCGGGCGAGTACGCGAACTCCGACAGGCGCGTTTTGCCGACGATCACCGCGCCGGCGGCCTCGAGCCGCTCGACGGCGGCGGCATCGAAGTTGGTGACGCGCTCGGCGAAGATCTTCGAGCCGGCGGTGGTGCGCGTGCCGCGCAGCGCCAGCAAATCTTTCACGGCCACCGGGATGCCGTGCAGCGGGCCACGGTAGTCGCCGGCGGCGATCTGCCCCTCGGCGCGCCGCGCGGCGGCGAGAGCGTGGTCGGCCAGCACCTGCTGAAACGCGTTGAGCTGTGGATCGCGCGCGGCGATGTCGGCCAGCGCCTGCTTGGCCAGCTCGACCGGCGAGATCTGGCGCGCGCGCAATTGGGCCGCCAGGGCGCCTATCGGCGAGCTAGCGCCAAACACCCGCTCAGGCGGCTCACCTGGCAACCCCACGCTCGGGCTGGGCCGCGATTCATCAAGATAATCAGGCGTTGCGTCGCTTATCACGCCCTGGATCACCTGCTCGAAATCACGCAGGCGGCTGAGGAAACCTTTGTCGATAACGCCCTGAATATCGTCGGGGCTGGGCGCAATACCGGCAGCGCGCAGGTTCGCGTGCAGCTGATCGATCGCCCGATCGGGCACCGAGCTCGCAGTCATTGGCGTTTCCTCCTAACGTCGTTCGAGGTAGGCGGCAGCGCTTACTGGTCTTCCAGCAGCTCTTCGAGCCGGAGCGAGAGCACCCGCGACGCGCCGTCCTCGCCCATCGACACGCCGTAGATCGTATCGGCGGCTTCGATCGTACCGCGGTTGTGCGTCACGAGCAAAAACTGGGTCTGGGCGCCCAGATCGATCAGCGCCTCGCGGAAGCGGCCGACGTTGGCCTCGTCGAGCGCGGCGTCGACCTCGTCGAGCACGCAGAAAGGCGAGGGGTTGACCTTCAGAATGGCGAAGAGCAGCGCCGAGGCCGTGAGCGTGCGCTCGCCGCCCGAGAGCAGCGAGAGTGTCTGCTGGCGCTTGCCGGGCGGGCGCGCCAGGATCTCGACGCCCAAACCAGCGACGCTATCGTGCTCGGCGCCGTCGCCGTCGGCATTGCCGGATGCGCTCGCGCCGTTCGGGCGCGTAAGGATCAGCTGGGCCTGGCCGCCGCCGAACAGGCGGGTAAAGCTGCGCTCAAACTCCACGGCTACGGCGCGGAAGGTGGCCTCGAAGCGCATCTGCATCGCGCCGTCGAGCTCGGCGATCAGCTCGCGCAGCGCGGCCTGGGCCTGGCGCAAATCGGCGATCTGGGTCGTAAGGAACTCGTGGCGCTTGGCCTCTTCCTCGTACTCTTCAAGCGCGAGCGGGTTGACAACGCCAAGCCGCTGGATGCGCGCCTTGAGCGCCTGGATGCGCGCCTCAAGCGTCTCGGGCTGCTCGGAAGAGGCAGGGGCGGCCACCGCCGTTGAATTCTCAGCCGCCTCGGCAGTGCCGGCCGCAGCAGCCCCCTCGCCGCCAGCGGCAGCCAGCGCCAGCTCGCGATCCTCATCTCCCGAGCCCTTGGTTGCCTCGATGTCGATATCGTCGGCGGCGGCGCGCTCCCATAGCGCGTCGAGCCGGTCGCGGGCGCGCTGCATCTCGACGGCAGCGCGGCTATGCGCCGACTCAGCCGCCAGCAGCGCGCTCGTCAGCGCGGCCTCGTGGCGCTCGAGGCTAGCCTGGGTGCGCTCAAGCTCGGCCAGCTCATCCTCGGATGGGCCAATCTGGCCGCGCAGCGCGTCGAGCTGCCGAAGCAGCGCGGCATGCGAGCCCGCCAGCGCATGTAGCTGGGCATCGAGCTGGGCGCGCTCGTCGGCCAGATCCTCGATCCGGCGCTCGCCGGCAGCGCGCTGGTCGGCCAGCCGGGCCAAGTTCAGCTCGCTCGCCTGCAGCAGGGCGCGCTCGGCCAATGTCTCGCCCTCGGCGGTGGCGGCGGTGGCGCGCAGCCCGGCCGAGCGCTCCTGCAGCGCGCGCTCGGCCTCGGCGCGCCCCTGGTCGTCGGCGCGCAGCTGCTCGAGGTGCGCCTGGGCAGCGGCCTCGCGCGCGGCCAGGGCAGCCTGCTCGTCGTGCAAAGCGGCGAGCTGCACGTCGAGGTCGGCCAGCGCCGCAACCTGCTGCTCGCTGCGGCGGCGGCCCAGGTCGAGCTCGGCCTCGGCCTGCGCGGCGGCACGGCGGGCGCGATCGAGCACCCCGCGCAGCGGCTCGAGATCCTGGGCAGCGCGCGCGCGCGCCGCCTCGGCCTCGCGGGCCGCGCGATCGGCTGCGGCCACGCGCGCATCCACAGCGGCGCGCGCCTGTGCGGCCTGCTCGGCGCTGGCGCGCAGCCCGGCCACCTGATCGGGCAGCTCGCGCAGCTCGCGCTCGCGGCGCAGCGTGCCAGACTCCTTCACCTGGGCGCCGCCGGTCACCGCGCCGCCGCTGCTCACCTGCTCGCCCGACAGCGTCACCAGCGTCCAGCCGCCGGTGAGCCGGCGCAGCTCGCGCCGGGCGGTCGCCAGATCTTCCACCACCAGGGTGCGCCCGAGCAAGCTCTGCACAACCGGGCGGTAGTGCTCGTCGTACTCCAGCAGGTCGGCGGCCACACCAAGCACGGAAGCGCGGGCCGAGGGCAGAGAAGCCGACTCGGCCGGCGTGGCTCGTGGTTCCTGGCTCCTGGCTCTTAGAGTATCGAGTGGCAGAAACGTCGCGCGGCCCTGGCCGCCGCGCCGGAGCGCCTCGATCGCTTCCTCGGCGTCGGCCCATCCCTCAACGACAATATTCTGCAGGCGCGAGCCAAGCGCCACTTCGATCGCCGTCTCGAGGCGTGCCGGCACATGGACAATCGACGACACCAGCACAAAGCCAGCGCGGCCCTGCGCCTCGGCCCACTGCATCGCCGCCTTCACGCCCGCGAACGCGCCGGCGTAGCTGCGCTGCAGCCGCGTGAGCGTCTCAAGCCGGGCCTCTGCGTCGGCGAGCGCGCGGCGGGCCTGGGCCAGCGCCTCATCGGCGCGGGCGCGCTCGCCGCGCCGCGCCTCGTGGTCGTGTCGGGCTGCTTCAGTGGCGGCGGAGGCCTGCTGCAAGGCCAGATCGGCGGCCTGAAGCCGGGCCTGGGCGGCATCGGCGGCGGCCTGGCGCTCGGCCAGCAAACGCTCGGCGGCGGCCAGTATTTCGGCCGCGCTCGCGTGTGTTTCGTTGAGCCGGTGGCGCTGGGCGGCAAGCTGCTCGGCGCGGCGGCGGCGCTCGGCCAGCGCAGCGGCGGCCTCAAGCTCGGCGCGCTGGGCTGCCTCTAGCGTGCGCCGGGCGGCCTGGCGCTCTTGCGCGCGGGCGGCCACAGCGGCTTCAAGCTCGGCGGCGGCGGCGCGCGCGTCGGCCAGGCGCACCTCGGCCAGGGCCAGGCGCTCGGCCGTAGCGGCGCGCTCGCGCTCAATCTCCTCGCCGCGCAGGTCGAACTCGAGCAAGCTGCGCTCGAACTCCTCGCCGCGGCGGGTAAGCGCGGCCTGGCGCTCGTTGCCAACCGCCAGATCGCGCTGGAGCGACTCGGCGCGCGCGTGCAGCGCGCTGCTCTCGGCGTGGAGCGCGCCCAGCCGCTCGCGCAGCGCGCGCAGCTGCTCGCGGGTGGCGTGCAGCTCGAGCGTAGCGGCGGCTTGCTCGGCGCGGCGCGAGCCAAGTGCGGCGGCGGCCTGCTGCTCGGCAGCCTCGGCCCCGGCCAATGCCTGGCGGGCGGCGCGCCACTGCGCGGCATAGTGGCGCACCAGCAGAACGCGCAGCTCGGCCGCCAGCTCACGGTAGGTACGCGCTAGGCTGGCCTGGCGCTTCAGCGAGCGCAGCCGCGGCTCAAGCTCAGTCAGCACATCATCGCAGCGCTCAAGGTTAGCCCCGGTTTCGCGCAGCTTGCGCTCGGCGTCGTGCTTGCGCCCCTCGAACACGCTGATCTCGGCGGCATCTTCGAACAGGCGGCGGCGCTCCTCGGGCCGCAGCGTCAGCGCGGCGTCGACCAAGCCCTGATTAATGATCGTGTACGAGCCGCCGAGGGGGCCGACGGCCTCTTGCACATCGCGCAGGCGCACGCGATTGCGGTTGATGAAATACTCATTCTCGCCAGCGCGGGTAGCGCGGCGCGTGAGCGTCACCTCGCCGTAGGGCAGCGGTAGCAGCCGGTCGGCGTTATCGATCGTCAGCGACACCTCGGCCAGGCCGGCGGGGGCGCGGCGACCGCCGCCGCTAAACAGCAGATCTTCGGTGCGCTTCGAGCGCAGCGCGGCGTAGCTTTGCTCGCCAAGCACCCAGCGCACCGCGTCGGCGATATTGCTCTTGCCCGAGCCATTTGGCCCAACGACAGCGGTGATGCCAGGGCGAAACTCAAAGACCGTGCGGGCGGCAAAGGTTTTGAAGCCCTGGATTTCGAGGCGTTTGAGGTACACAGATCTTGGGCGCTCGTTCTTGTATGGCGAAATGGCGCGGGCATTATAGCACAGAATAGCCGATTGAAACGCCGCCGAGCGCCTGCGGCCGATCGCGCGATTGACAAAACCGCCATTCGGTAGTATAATTCTTGGGCGTTGATGCAGGGCATCCGTTTCACCTCCCTGAGGTAAACGATCACAAGGCGATACGAGCTAGCACAGCCACTGGCGTGCTGGTTTTTATTTGCCAAGGGCCGTGCATCTGCACTTTACCAACTCAACAATGCAAGTCAGTGCGGTGCAAACCAGCCTTTGAGCTGGGAAACCATGCCATGAAGAGTTTGATCCTGGCTCAGGACGAACGCTGGCGGCGTGCCTAATGCATGCAAGTCGCACGCAGAGGCTTCGGCTTCTGAGTGGCGCACGGCTGAGGAACACGTGGGAACCTGCCCGACCGTGGGGGATAACGCGCCGAAAGGCACGCTAATCCCGCATACGCTCGCAAGAGGAAAGCGGCAACGCGCGGTCGGAGGGGCCTGCGGCCCATCAGGTCGTTGGCGGGGTAACGGCCCACCAAGCCGATGACGGGTAGCTGGTCTGTGAGGACAGACAGCCAGACTGGGACTGAGACACGGCCCAGACTCCTACGGGAGGCAGCAGCAAGGAATTTTCGTCAATGGGCGCAAGCCTGAACGAGCAACGCCGCGTGGAGGACGACGGCCTTCGGGTTGTAAACTCCTTTTGCGGGGGATGACATCGACCGTACCCCGCGAATCAGGCTCGGCTAACTCTGTGCCAGCAGCCGCGGTAAGACAGAGGAGCCAAGCGTTGTCCGGATTGACTGGGCGTAAAGCGCACGCAGGCGGTCGTGCACGTGGGGTGTGAAACCTGGCGGCTTAACCGCCAGACGCCACCGCATACGGCGCGACTTGAGACTGGCAGAGGTTCGTGGAATTGCCGGTGTAGTGGTGAAATGCGTAGAGATCGGCAGGAACACCAAGGGGGAAACCAGCGAACTGGGCCAGTTCTGACGCTCAGGTGCGAAAGCGTGGGGAGCGAACCGGATTAGATACCCGGGTAGTCCACGCCGTAAACGATGGACACTCGGCATCTGGCGGCCGATCTTCGGCGGCCGGGTGCCCCAGCTAACGCGGTAAGTGTCCCGCCTGGGAACTACGAGCGCAAGCTTAAAACTCAAAGGAATTGACGGGGGCCCGCACAAGCAGCGGAGCGTGTGGTTTAATTCGACGCAACGCGCAGAACCTTACCCAGGTTTGACATGGCACTGCAAGCCCGC
The DNA here is from genome assembly GCF_046328425.1 of Kouleothrix sp. Taxonomy (NCBI): domain Bacteria; kingdom Bacillati; phylum Chloroflexota; class Chloroflexia; order Chloroflexales; family Roseiflexaceae; genus Kouleothrix; species Kouleothrix sp. The sequence continues at coordinate 44,418 of NZ_JAXLWP010000019.1, read as the reverse complement.
GAAAGCGGGTCGCCTTCGAGGGTGTGCCACAGATGCTGCATGGCTGTCGTCAGCTCGTGTCGTGAGATGTTGGGTTAAGTCCCGCAACGAGCGCAACCCCTACGGTCAGTTACTTGTGTCTGGCCGGACTGCCCTTTTCGGGAGGAAGGCGGGGATGACGTCAAGTCCGCATGGCTCTTACGCCTGGGGCGACACACACGCTACAATGCCGGTGACAGTGCGCCGCGACCCCGCGAGGGGCAGCAAATCGCCAACCACCGGCCCAGTGCAGATTGGGGGCTGCAACTCGCCCCCATGAAGGCGGAGTTGCTAGTAACCGCGTATCAGCCATGGCGCGGTGAATACGTACCCGGGCCTTGTACACACCGCCCGTCACGTCATGGGAGTTGTCAATGCTTGAAGTCCGTGGGCTAACTGGTTCGCCAGAGGCAGCGGCCGAGGGCAGGGGCAGCGACTGGGACGAAGTCGTAACAAGGTAGCCGTACCGGAAGGTGCGGCTGGATCACCTCCTTTCTAGGGAGCTCAGGCACTCATTCTTGCCTGACACCCACTGGCTTGCATTGTTGTGGTAAAGTTATGCTATAATATCGGGCGCGGGCGTATAGCTCAGTTGGTTAGAGCGCGATCCTGATAAGATCGAGGTCCCTGGTTCGAGTCCAGGTACGCCCACCATCTCAGTGAGCAGTAGGCAGTAGGCAGCTCGTTATTCTGTTTACTGGCTACTGCTTTCTGCATGTTGGCTCTGGGGCGGTAGCTCAGTTGGGAGAGCATCTGCTTTGCAAGCAGAGGGTCCGGGGTTCGAGTCCCCGTCGCTCCACCACATTGGGACGCGGAATCCTGAAAAGGGGCCGCGTCTTTTTTGTTGGTGGGGGAAGTTGCCATTATTCTGCCTCCTGCCAGTCAAGCAACTATCCTAAACTCTCGCCAGCCTCTCGCTTTTTCTCGCGTAGCGCGTGGGCATATATTCGTTCTGTGATCGCGCGCGATGAATGACCAAGCAGATCAGTAACGGCATGGCGGTGGTTCGACCATCGGTTGGCAGGCCACTGCTTTCGGCTGAACGCCGCTCAAGCTAACCGCGACCAGCTTTCACCCGCGTCCCGCGGCCTTATGCGGAAGCAAATGAGCAGCAGAGCTGGCGGAACTGCCCGAGGCCAGGGTGGTGCTGAAAGACAGGAAGATCGCCCTGCCAGGCTTGCACACGACGTCGCCGAATCAGCACCTTGTTCGACTCGGCGCTTGACTCTGCGAGCATTAGGCACTTCCCTGAAAACCACAAGTTACGCGGCGGTACGCGTACCGGGAGGTTTGGAGGGCGCAGCCCTCCAAGATCAAGGCTTTTTGGCTGCTATCCGGCACGGATGTGCCGGATAGCAGCCAAAAAGCGTTTTCTCTGGGGGCGGCTTTGCCGCCCCCAGACCCCCGCCGCGTAACTCGTGTGAAAACGAGATGCGCTACTACGCCCACATGCGGTTGAATCGAGTGGCCGCAGATCCGCTCAGCGCGCGGCCGTGCCCAAAGCAGACTGCCGCGAAGCGCAGCCCGGCCAGGCGGGCCAGCGAGTGCCGGCCCACAGCGCGATCCTCATAGCCGATACTGTAATACATGCGTGGCATGTTGCGGCAGGTATCGCCGGCGAAAAGCAGGCCGCCATCGCTCTCGAGCAGAAAGGCCAGGTGACCGGCGCTATGACCGGGCGTGTGGTAGACCCGCAGCCCACGGCCGATCGGCAGGAGGTCGCCGTCGGCCACCTCGTGGTCTACCTGGGCGGGTGCGATCGTCGCCGTTGAGTTGCGGATGATCTGGTTGTAGAGGAACCAGTTGAACAGACCCGGCCCGGGGCGCATGGGCGCGAGCGGCGCGTGACCACGCACTACCTCGGCGTCAAGATGATGCATCCAGACTGGTGCGTCAATTGTTCGCAACAGCGCGGCCAGGCTGCCAGCGTGATCTGGGTGGCCGTGGGTCAGCACAATCTGACGAATGCCGCCCGGCGCGTCAGCGATCGCGCGCGCGCCGGCGAGAATCGCCTGCTCGTCGCCGGCGTTTCCGGCGTCGAGCAGGGTCAGCCCATCGCCGTCGCGGAGGAAGAAGACATTGACCGGGCCAAGCGGAAGGACGTACACACCTGGGAAGATCTCGACTGGTGCCATACTGTACTCCGATCATTCTGCCTGCGACAACAATAGCAGCGTCGTGGCGACAGAGTGGCTACAGCACACCAGGGGCACAGGCTTCGGTCAGCGCCTGCTCCAATGTCAGCGTGGCGCCCGCCGCCCACGCTGCGGCAAACGCATTGTGGTCGCAGGCACTGCGGGCGATCGCGAGATAGTGATTGTGCTCGATCTGGTCAGGCAGCCAGGCGCGGATCGCCATCCGCTCCCATGCTGCAGTGGTGGCCCCCCACAGTCGAGCCGCCAAGATAGGCTTGCCGCGGGTGACGGCGACACAGGCCAGCCCAGCGAGCACCTCCACCGTACCGCGTAGCTGCTGCGCATGATACAAATCCAAACTCTGAGCAAAATACTCCAGCGCCGCATGCGTTTCGCCGCTGTGCAACGCCACAAACCCGAGGTTGTGCAGGAGGCGCGGGATGTCGCTGCGCCGGTCGGTGTCCTTCAGAAGCCGCAGACTGGTCTGATAATGTTCTCCAGCTGCCAGATAATCTCCGCGCACACGTGCCAGCTCGCCCAGATTATTCTGCACGAGCCCTTCGAGGTGACGATCCTTGAGCGCGCGCGCGAGATCTTGAGCCTCAATAAAGGTCGCTTGCGCCGCATCGTGGTCGCCAAGCCGCAGGCAACTTGTTCCGAGCTGGAGCAGCATCTGCGCGAGTCGGCTGAGATCGCCGATGATACGTATTTCGGTACACGCCGCTGCTAAAAAGCTGCGCGCGCGCAGATCATCGCCGCTGTGAACCGCAAACATGCCGTGACGCATCGCCACGAGCGCGCGAGCCGTCGGTTCATCACGCGCACCAAGCACCGCCATGCTGCGAGCATCGGCCGCGACAGCCCCTGCCATATCGCCCTGGATCGCGAGAACCGATGTGAGCTGATACCACATCAGTGTCGCGTCCCACATACGCCCAAGCTGCTCAAGCTGTGCGGCCGCAGCGGTACTACTGCTTGCCGCGGCGACGTAGTCGCCCTGGAAGAACAGCAGCGTGCTGTAGCTCATCAGTGCCTGAGCGATTGGCACATTGACCTGCAAGCCTGGTGTTGGCCACCCACCATGCGCTAGCGCTCCCTCCAACCACGCGCGGCCCTCGCCAATTGAAGCGCGCGTGATCCAGAACCAGCCGAGGGCGGCAGCTAGCCGCAGGGCAACCTCTACGTCGTGCGCAAGCGCCCAGGCCAGCGCCGCGCGCAGATTATCCTGATCACGCTCCAGTCGATCAAGCCAGGCGGCCTGACTATGGCGCTGCAGCTCAGGAGCGGCCAGCTCGGCCAGGGCGAGCAAGGCTTGGGCATGCGCCCGTTGCACCGCTGGCAGCTCACCATGCTCGACCAGGCGCTCCAGGGCGTAGGCGCGGATGCTCTCAAGCAGTGTGAAGCGCGGCTCCTTGCCCTGATCCGACACACGCTGAATCAGGCTCTGATCGGCCAGGCGCTCCAGCGTATCGAGCGCTCCCGGTCCGACCGTCATCTGCTCGGCCAGCGCAAGGCCGAAGCCGCCTGCACAGACCGCGAGGCGGCGCAGCGCCTGGCGCTCGGCGAGACCAAGCAGGTTGTAGCTCCACTCGATGGTTGCCAGCAAAGTCTGCTGGCGCGCCGGACGATCGCGTGGGCCACCGACCAGAAGTTCGAAGCGATGATCCAGCCGGGCGAGCAGCGCGTGTGGCGTGAGCACCCGCGTACGCGCAGCTGCCAGCTCGATCGCCAGCGGCAAGCCGTCGAGCCGCGCGCAGATCGTGGCGATGTCGGCGCGATCGCCCGCACCGAGCGGCTGGCCCGACACAACCGCCTGGGCGCGGGCGAGGAAGAGTTCCACCGCAGGCGCAGGTGCGCGGATTGGGTCATCGACGACCGTCAACGGCGGCACAGGAAAGACATATTCATCGGACAGGTGCAAGATCTCGCGGCTGGTGGCAAGCACGTGCACATGCGGGGCGGCTATGAGGATCTCGCTGATCAGCGGGGCGGCCAGTACGAGATGCTCAAGATTGTCAAGGACCAGCAGCACCTGTCGCTCACGTAGCACGGCGAGCAGATGCGCGCGCGCATCCTGGTCACTTGTATCACGCAGGCCACATGCGAGCGCGATCGCAGTGGCGAGCAGTGCTGGCTCCTGCACCGGCGCGAGCGGGACAAACACCATACCTTCGGTATATGTTGGAACAAGCGTCTCGGCCACCGCGCGGGCCAGACGAGTCTTGCCGATTCCGCCTGGGCCGGTCAGGGTCAGCAAGCGGATCTCAGGCCGGCTCAAAAGCGCCTGGACCGTCGCAATCTCGGCCGCTCGCCCGAATAGCTCGTCGGGTGGTGTAGCACGTAGCGTGCGGTGAGCCGGGCGGTCAGCCAGGGGCAGCGGACGATCGCGGGCAGCGAGATACGCAGCGCGGGTTGCGGGCAGCGGAGGCGCTTCCAGCTCACGCTCAAGCGTAGACACACAGCGCTCATACTGCCGCTCGACCGCCGCCCGATCGCCAACCGTCGCATAGAGCGTGATCAGCCGCTGGTGCAGCACCTCGTCGAGCTCATCAAGCTCCAGGCCGCGCTGGGCCGCCCAGATCGCCTCAGGATAACACTCCTCGGCAGTGGCACGCTCGGTGAGCGTGGTCAGCAGATCGCGGCCGATCCGCTCCCAGCGCGCCCGCTCTGCATCGATCCAGGCGGCATACTCTGGGCAGCCTGGCAGGCTGAAGCCTGCCAGGAAGGGGCCGCGCAGCCGTTCGGCCGCCCGACGTAGCGCCGCAAGCGACGCGTGCTCATCGGCAAGAACTTCGGCCAGCGCCGCTGTATCGCTCGCCGTGCGGGCCTGGTCGAGGGCGACACGCTCGCCATCGGCCTGGAGCAGGCCTGGGTCGGGCAGTGCGCGTCGCAGGTGCGTCAGCAGGTGAGTCAGGTTGCGCCGGGCCAACCCATCGGGGATATCTGGCCAGAACAGCGCGCAGAGCTGGTCACGCGAGGCTGGCCAGATGTCGGCGACCAGGCGATAGATCAGCGCCCGCGTCTGGCGGCGGGGAATCGGCAGTGTGACGCCAGCCCAGGTGATGGTGGGCGGGCCAAGCAGCGCGATCTCGAGCGCGATGGTCCCTGGCTGCGTAGGCATGGGCAGCTGAGTCCTGTGCGATCCATTGGATAGTCGGTATGATAGCACAGAAATCAGGCAGCAGTCTATGGCTGTTCGGCAGCGTGCTCGCAGCTAGCCGGGCGTAGGTCGGCGGGGTCGCCGAGTCGAAATCGCCGCCATTCAAGATCAAGGTGGGAATATCGCTGTGAACCGGTGCGGTCTCAGCAGGTTCGGCCGGGCCGGCCGCCCACGTGGGGCAGACCAGTGCAGCATGATTGGCCTTTCGACGCTCCAAGAGCGACCGCGCCGGTGCCGGGAGCATCGCAGCGGGGTGGCGACAGCATAGCAACAGGCCTGCTCCATGCGCAGTGCCACTCATAGCTCATACGGATTGATTGTCGGCATACGGTCACCTGGTCGCCGAAGCTGACCAGGCGAGAGCGGCGACAGGCTCAGGATGCCATTAGCGCGCAGCTGCCTTCGTGCCAATCACCAGCGTCATGCCGTCGCGGAAGTAAAAGTCGGGATGATTAACCGGATTGTCAGGCGCATCGGGCGCAGCACAGCGGCGCCACTGCGCCATGTCGGCCTCGGACAACGCTAACTTCCCGGCCTCGCCGGCAAAGAAGCGCAAGCTTTCTGCCACAAAGTCGTGGACCTCCGCAACCAAGGGCGCGCGGATCTCCTCCAAAAAAGTCGCCTGGGTGACATCGACCAGCCCGGCGTTTGTGAGCCACCGCGGCAGATTGACGACTCGCTGGAAGCCCGGCTGATACCCGACCCACTTCTCGATAAAACGCCAGTAGACAAATGGGTCGAGCGGGTAGAATTGAAGGGCGGTCATATCGGATTCCTTGATGGCAACCAGTCCTCCTGGCTTCAAGACGCGGACGAACTCATTGAGCGCCTGGATCAATTCGTCATTCGTCAAATACTGGGTGACGTTGGCGTTCCAAATCGCGTCAAACGAATGGTCGGCATACGGCAGATTCGTGAGACTCCCGATCTGGGTTGCGATGGGCGTAACGAACTCATGCGCCAGCGCTGAGACCTGTGCAATGTTTTCGGGCGCAAGGTCGAAGGCAGCGATGCGTCCGTGCGGCCCAACCAGCTCTGCCATAGCCGACGTCAAGAACCGGCTGGCCAAATCGCTGAATGAGCTCGAGGTAGAAGAAACGGTCTGGCCATGTGGAGGTGTCACCGCGCAGCACATCCCAGGCCTGGGCGATCAAGCCATTGTATTCGTAGTCCGGCAGATTCATAGATACTCTCCCTGATACGAGAAACGTCACGATACAGCACGAGATAGGTGATTGGTACTCGAATGTTTGTCATCGGTACACCTCCTTTCTGTGCTGCCGTGTGTCCTCGTGGGAAGACACCAGATCAGCCGAGCGAATTACACCAACTCAGCATAGGCCATCGGGGAAAGAGATCATCAGTCGTACAGCCGGTATTTGTTGTCCAGAATCGAGTGAACTGCTACGGCTGCTAGCGATATTCAACCTCACTCCTGCTCGATCGTGTAGAACTCGTTCGCGCCGCCGACGATCCAGTCGTTACCGACATCCGCGTTGTCTTTGAACTCCTGGCTGGCGAAGAGCGCGTTGCGCCACTGCTCGGCGGCGGCCAGGCTCTCAAAGCGCGTCTCCATGACCATGGTGTTCATCGGGCCGCTGAGGTCGGTCAGGATGCGCGGCCGGTTGGGGGCGTGGGCGGTGGCCTGTTTCATCCCGTCAACCGCCTGGCGGATGTGACCCTGGCGAACCTGAAAGATGATCCGAACGAGAATCATGGGAGCCTCCTCTTGTAGGTTCGATCAACTGACCCGAACACCATAGCAGATCAGTGGCGACAAACTGGCGACAAACGGGCGGAGCGTGTGGTTCTGGCGTCTCATACCAACTCCGTTTGATCACTTATAGAGTGTGTTGCACTACGTGGCTTGGCCACGTAGTGCAACACAATAAGAAGCGGGGCGGCGAAGCCGCCCCCAAACCCCCACCAAAGTGTACGTCATCAAGCGAATTGCGATCGACACACAAAACCAAGTGAGCAGCCGAATTTGGTTCTACGGCGCGCCCGAGTACCCGGCAGGCCGCGGCTCGGCGCGCACATCGGGCAGCAGCAGGGTAAATACGCTGCCGCTGCCATACTGGCTTCGCACCGCAATCTGCGCGCCGAGCAGCTGCGCCAGCTGCTGCGAAAGCCGCAGCCCCAGTCCGGTGCCCTCGCGCTGGCGTGCGTCGGCGGCGCCAACTCGCTCGAATGCCTGGAACAGCCGCGCCTGATCCGCCGCGCTGATACCCAGGCCGCTGTCGGCCACGCGAATCTCGGTGCGCCAGCCATCCACCGCCGCCACTCGCTCCAGCTCGATCGCAACAAAGCCGCGATCGGTAAACTTGATGGCATTATTCACCAGATTAACCAGGATGTGGTTGAGCATGCGCCGGTCGCTCGGTATGACGACCGGCTCGGCTGGGCACTCGACCCGCAGCTGCAGCGCTTTGCGCTCGGCGAGCGGGCTGAGGCTGGTAGCCACCTCGTCGATCACTTCCTGGCACACAACTGGCGCGATGCTAACTTCGAGCTTCCCGGCTTCGATCTTGGCAAGGTCGAGGATATTGTTGATCAGCGCCAGCAGGTGCTGGGCGCTACGCTGCACTGTGGTCAGCTGTTTCTCCTGGTGGTCGGTGAGCGGGCCGGGCAATTTCATCAGCAAGGTTCCGGTGAAGCCAATGATCGCATTCATAGGCGTGCGCAGCTCGTGCGATACACTGGCGAGGAACGCGCTCTTGGCGTGGCTGGCCCGCTCGGCCTCGGCACGCGCCTCTTCGGCCACGACGAACAGGCGCGCATTCTCGATCGCCAGGCCCGCACGGCTGGCCAGATCCCGCAGAAAGCTCTGGTCGGCCGTGGTGTACGGCCGGCCTGGCTGATCGCGCGACACGCCAAGGGTGCCCAGGATCTGGCCGTGCGCCAGCAGCGGCACGATCAGCAGGCTGGCCACGCCGAAGCGGTTGACGTATTCGTGGTAGGCCGAGTGGATTTCGCCGCGCATATGCTCGGCCTCCAGGCTCGGCAGAAGCAGCACCTCGCCCGTGCGCGCGACCCGTCCGGCCAAGCCGTCGTCGACCGAGTATTCGACGGACGCAAGCAGCTCGCGCAAAAAGCCAGCGCGAGCCGGGTTGGAATGGCTGATTGCAACGATTTCGAGCCGCCGGCCATCGGCCGAGCACAGCGTCAGCACGCAGGCGTCGCCCAGCTGCGACGCGATATGCGTCACGATCGTATTGCAGAGCGGCTGCAGGTCGCGGCCAATCCCAGCGAGCGATTGCGATAGCTCGGCCAGTGCACTCGTGCGCTTCGCATGCTCTTGAAGCTGCCGCTCAAGCTCCATCCGCTCGGCGATCTGGGCTTGCAAGCCGGCGTTAGCCTCTGTCAGCTCGGCCGTGCGAGCGGCGACACGCAGCTCGAGCTCGGCGTTCAGCTGGCGGATCTCGTCCTCGGCGCGCTGGCGCTCGCTGGCCTCTTGCTCCCAGCGCCGCAGCTCGCGCCGCAGTATGCCATACAGAAGCAGGGTCGTGACCGCGACAAACATCCATCCTTTGTAGGTTTGCAGCTGCACGATCGTATCGGGATCCGCGACAACAACGCGAAGCATTCTGTCGGAGAGCAGGATCCATATAGCCGCGACCAAGCTGTAGACCAGGCAGGTTCGTAGCACCAGGCGCGTGAGCTGAGATCGCATGGCCTGTTCTCCCTATCGTCGAATGTTGTGCCGGCACAATCTATGCCGCACCCCGCGCTTTAGGCAGTCGGTGGGGTAAGCAAGCTGCCAAGATGGCACTGGTTCGGGCGAGGGCTGGGCACAATCGAGCGCAAAATACGCTGCCGCACAGCCACATACCTGCCGGCTGCGCGCCATCGCCGTGCGCTGAGCGCGTATGCGACGTGGGCTACGCTGGCGGCCATTCAGCGGCCAATAACAACGGGAAAGTTCGCTGGATGAGGAAGCCGGGCCGCCCCTCACCACGTACGTCGGGTTGCGTGAAATGTGAGCTCGGCGCCGGCAGGCGTACGTGGCTGGCACGTGCGGCGAGATCGAGTATCGTCGAGAGGTTTATGTAACATCAACTGTTAAACGGGCGAGGCATAGCTATTTCTCGATGAGTATAACAACCTGCGCCACCGGCGTCAATCATAACAGCTGCCCCAACACAAAACCACGCTTCCAGCAGAAATGCCAGAAGCGTGGCCGTCGAGGGTGCAGAGCTGAGGGTTAGTGCGGCAGTGGCGCTGGGTATGCTGGCGATGTGGGCTTGCGCGTCGGCTCGGGCCTGCGCGTGGCGGTCGGCTTGCGCGTCGGCTCGGGCCTGCGCGTGGCGGTCGGCTTGCGCGTCGGTTCGGGCTTGCGGGTTGGCGTAGGCGCCGGCGTGCGATCGGTATCTTTGCGCACGCTCACGATCAGCTGCAGCGGCTCGCCCAGCACGCGCTGCCTGGACAGCACCTGCACAACCCCGGCCTGGGCTTGCGCGCGGCTGGCAGGCATGCTGATCGTAAAGACCAGCGTGGTCGGCACGCCGGCCGCAATATTCGCGAATTGAGTGCTGCTGGGCGTGGTAATCTTGGCAACATCGCCACTTACGCGTACAACCACATCGCTAAGCGCGACGTTGCTGACAAAACTGGCGGTAAGCTGTACGCTTTGCCCTGGCGCCAGCGCCTGGGTGAAACGGCCAGGCGTCCAGGCCAGGCGCGGCGGCTCGTTCGGGCGCGGGGTGGCGTGCGTATCGGCGAGCTGCGGGGCGGCGCTACCTTGCGCCGCAACGGCGCTGATGCTGAGCAGCAGCAGCGCGACGACGCCAAGGGTGACAAGGAGGCGTTGAGTGAGTTGCATGGGTGCGTTGCTCCTTATAATTGTGCCGGGCGACGATTCGCCAGCAGGCACTGTATATACCCGCGTGGTGGCCCGCCCGATATTAGTACAAAGGTCCTAAGCTTGGGCTGGTAGCCCAATATCACGAGAAACAAAGTACAGTACCAAATGACGAGAGGAACACACCAATGCCGGCTGTTGCCCTGTTGCTGCTGCTGGTGGCCGCGCTGCTGCACGCTAGCTGGAACGTGCTGGTCAAGCGCGCGGCCGAGAAAGATGCGTTCATGTGGTGGGCGTGGGTGGTCAGCTCGGTCGGCTACGCGCCGGTCTTGCTCTTCTCGCCAGCGCTGCCGCGCGCGGCCTGGCCCTACATACTCGTCAGCGGCCTGGCGCAGGCCGGCTACTCGGTGGCGCTGACACGAGCGTATCAGCTAGGCGACTTCTCGCTGGTATACCCGCTGGCGCGCGGCGCGGCGCCAGCCCTGCTGCTGCTCTGGGCCGTGGTGTTTCTGGGCGAGCGCCCCAGCGCATATGGCCTGCTTGGCGTGGCGGTGCTGCTGCTGGGGCTGCTGAGCGTGGGCGGCATGCTCGGGCGCATGGCCAGGCCGCGCGGCGCGCGCCTGAGCGGCGCGGCGATGCTGGCTGCGCTGGGCGTGGCGCTGTGCATCTCGATCTACTCGGCGGTCGACGGCGCGGGCGTGCGGATCGCCGCGCCGCTGCCGTACACCGTGGCCGAGTTTATCGTCGCCACAATCGCGCTCACACCGATCGTGCTACGGCGCTACCCGCGCGCAGTGCTGCGGCGCGAATGGCAGGCCAACTGGCCGCGCATCGTGCTGGTTGGCGCGCTCATCCTGCTGACATACGCGCTGGTGCTGCTCGCCTATAGCCAAAGCCACGTCAGCTATGCCGGCGCGATTCGCGAAGTCAGCGTGATATTCGCAGCGCTGATCGGCTGGCGCTGGCTGGGCGAGCCGCTAGGCACGGCGCGGCTGGCCGGCGCGCTGCTGATCTTCGGCGGCATTCTGATCATCGCGGCCGCAGGCTGACACCACGCGCCTGGACGGCACAGCTCTTGCTCGGCATAGCGCCATACGCAGATGACCAGAAAGGGGACAGGCGCTACCATGACAGAACAAGACAAGCGCACGCCACGCGCCGAGGGCGAGAACCGCTACGAAACTAGCGACCGGGTACTGAAAACCGACGACCCTGGCAGCGGGCCGCAGGGCATGCTCCCGAACCTGCGCTCGCGCATCGTGATAGGCGTATTCGAGCAGCTCGAGCAGGCCCAGGCGGCAGTGCACGAGCTCGAGGCAGCTGGCTACCCAACCAAGGATGTTTCGCTGGTGATGCAGCAGCCTGGCAGCGCGCCCGAGGTGGCCACAGGCGATACCAAAGCCGATACGGGCATAGCGGCCGGGGTTTCGGCTGGGGCGGTGATTGGCGGAATCGCTGGAGTTGCGGCGCTGGCGATCCCCGGGATCGGCCCGCTGCTGGCGGCCGGCCCGCTGGCGGCGGTGCTCGGAGCGCTGGGCGGGGCGGCGCTGGGCGGCCTGGTGGGCTCGTTCACGGGGCTGGGCATCCCAACCGAGCGCGCCAAAGAGTACGAGCAGGCGGTGCGGGCGGGAGGCATTGTGGTTGCGGTGAAGGCCGACGATCGCAGCGACGAAGAGCGCGTGCAATCGCTGATGCAGCGCCACGAGCCGCGCGCCGTACACAGCTATACACAGGCGCTATAGCACAAAGCATCCAGCGTGGAGAAATGAAGAGCGGGCGACTAGGCTCAATTTCTCCACCACAGGACGCTCAGATCTCGCCGTACTCGCTTAGCAGCTCGCGCCACTCACCCGAAAGCTCGTCGCGCCGCGCCGCGTAATAGATGTGATCGACCCCGTCTTCGTCGCGGTAGATCAGATCGACCTGGCTGCGCATCGGGCGCATATAGCCCACGTTGCCCCACCAGCGCACCTTGCTTTCGTCGAGCGGCAGGTCCTGCAGAGCCATGCGCGCGGCGTACTGGCGCACCGTGCCCTCTTCGATATCTTGCAGGCGCCAGGGCGCATTGCTGACCTCGCCGGTGCGCAGGTTGCGGAACACGAAGCGGATCTCGCTCTCGTCGTCGCTGGCCATGCTCACCACCTCGATGCCGGTGCGCGGCCGCCCGACGCGAATAAGGTTGAGCCAGGCTTCGGTCAGCTTCTCGCGCGGCACCGCCGGGAACTCCTGGATCGTCACACCCTCTTTATCTTTCATCGCCAGATCGAAGCGCGGCGCGTTGAGCTCGTCGGCGCGGATGTGCCACAGCCCGCCGCGCCCGCGCCAGCGATAGCGCCGCTCGCCCCACGGCGTCTCGCCATCGGGCGAGGGCAGCTCGCCATTCAGGCTCTCGGGGGTGAACTGCGGCTCGTCCTCGCGAAACGCGCGCGGCTCCTGCTCGATCGTCTCGCCCTCGCGCTCGCCCAGCAGCGCCTGCCAGCCCTCGCCCAGCCCCCAGTCGGACACGCCGAAGAACACGTGGCCGATTACGCCGTTGGCGTCGCGGTGCACCAGATCGTACTTGGTGCGGTTACCCTGCCGGTACGCGCGCCACAGGCCAAGCCGGCCACGCCACTTCACCTGGCTCTGGATGTCGATCCGGCCGTCGCGCAAGTCTTCGTAGCGGCTGATCGCGTACGACCACAAGCCCTGTGCCCGGTCGCGCGTGACGCCAGCGGTGGTGCGCAGGTCGCGCACCTCGTACTGCCACACGCCGGCGCGCTTCTGCGCGCTGACGATCTCGACGCCGCTGCGCGGCAGCTCAAGCTCCTGGCCGTTGTCGAGCGGCGACGAAGCGCCCTCGGCGATCGCGCGCCGGCAGAGCTGGATCACCTCGCCGCGATCGGCTGGTACCGTCTCGCTATTGCGCCGCACATAGATCACACCGTCGGCGCCGATATACGGCGGATGCTCGGGGGCGCGCACCTCGATCCGGATCAGGTCGTGGCCCTCGTAGTGCATGAGCTCCATGGTCAGGTACGGCTGAGGCGCGATCTGCTCGCTGACCTGGCGGCGCAGCTGCTCGCTCGCCTCGGCCGGGCGCGGCACGCCGGCCACGCCGCTGCCGCTGCCGTCGATGCCGACGATCACCACGCCGCCGCCCATATTCGCCAGCGCCGCGATATCGCGCCAGGCGCTCTCGATCGACGCCGGCGCGCCGCTGCGCAGCACCTGCCGCTCGCTGGGCTGGCCGGCGCGCAGCGTATCGACCTCCCACTGCTTCTGGTCGCGCTTGGGCACGCGTACGCGGTCGAAGTCTTGCGAGGCCAGCAGCGCCTTGAACGCGGCGAAGGAATGATCGGGCAGCTGCAGCTCGACATACCGGTCGCCGATGCCGTGGCGATGCCAGGCATTGCCATCGCCGGCCGCAGTGCGGCGCAGGCGGTGGGCGTCGGAGCCCTGGATGCAGAACATGCGCCGCTCGTAGTGCTCGGTTTTGCCGTTGTAGAAGCCGGGCGAGGTGAATTTCTCGTGGTCGGTGTAGAAGTTCACAAACTCAAGCGCGTGGAGCAGCGGGTGCTGCGTTGCGGCAATCCGCGCCTGGCCGCTAGTGCCCATGCGCAGCGTCTCGGTAATCACGCCGTTGGGGCCGTTGGCGTGCGCCGCGATCACCAGGCCGCCGGCGCGCCCGATGATATCGTAGGCATCGGTGACATGCCGCGTATCGGGCACCGAGCAAGCCCCGCGCTTGAGCAGGTCGGGCTGCACGCCAAGCTGCAGCAGCGTCGCCTCGATCAGGCTGATCGGCCGGTCGGGCGCGAATAGCGCCAGGATGTGCGCGCCAAAATGCGAGGTAAACTCAAAGCCCGGCAGCACGGTGATCTTCGCCAGCAGCCGGCGGTATTCGTCGATCCGCCGCTGCTCTTCTTCTGTCAGGCGCTGGGCGCGCTCCAGCGTCTGCAGGAAGTCGATCTCCTGGCGCATCTGCTCGTAGCCATGCACCGTGTTATGATCGGTAAAGGCGATGATTTCAAGCTCACGACGCTCGGCTTCTTGCAGTATCTCGAGGTAGGTAACATTCGGCTCTGCGTAATCTTCCGAAGCAGGTGTGTGAATATGTAAATCGGCCCGAATCCAACGATATCCTTCACGAACGGAACTTCCATTAGTTGTCATACTTTCTTGCTCCACCACGCGCAACATGCCAATATTTTTTTGCCGCAATGCGCAGGCAAAGCTTTAATCGCTGCGCGCGGCCGCCTTTTTTAACACTTTGCTCTACCGCCGCCCAAGCTTCTCGCGGCACACCTCCTTGCGTAACATTGCGGACGTCAATTTCAAACAACCTGCCGGCGCGGCCGGCCCGCGGGCTCAATTCTTTTACACGATGGATACGTATGATACTCCAAAGCGAGCTATCTGGCAATCTTTGGTACGCGCGATTATGGTATTATCGTGGCCGCGCGAATGTGCGCAGCCACACGCTATACGCGGCGAGTGCGGGCCGCCCCGCGACGCCGCGCAACGATCGGAAGATGCCCATGAGCCACGAGCCCGAGCAGATCGGCGATCTGATCTACACTTTTAACCCCGATTACCCCTACCCCTTCCCGGTAGACCAGCCGCCGCACTACTGGATGGCCGAGCAGACTGGCCGGCTTGCGGCTGCGGTCGAGCGCTATTTCAATGGCGAAGCGCTGGCCCCCGCCGAGCTCGCGCTGATGCGCCAGTACCTGCGGCAGTATCTCGAGCGCGCAGTGATGACGGGCGACGCCAATCGGGCCAGCCTGTTAAGTCGCATCGAGGCGCTACGGTCGACCCGCGATATCGAGCGGTTCGCCGACGAGTTAGCCGAGATCGGGGTTGAACCCTTCTGACAAGAAAACGCTCGCCAGTAGCAGAGAGATACGCCCTTGGCCCGAATCGCTGGCGCTAGCGCTCGGGCCCGGCCGAGATCCGCAGCAGCAGGCCGATGATCAGAAAGTTCATCAGGATCGACGAGCCGCCATACGATATAAACGGCAGCGTGATGCCCGTGAGCGGGATGAGCCGCAGGTTACCGCCAACGATGATAAACGTCTGCACTGCCAATATCGTCGTCAGCCCAACCGCCATCAGCTGCTCGAAGCCGCGAAAGCGGTTGGGCACGCGCAGCGCGATGTGAAAGCCGCGGAAGATCACCAGCAGGTAGGCTATCAGCAGCGCGATCGTGCCGGCCAGGCCCATCTCTTCGCCGATCGCCGTGAAGATGAAGTCGGTGTGCGCGGCCGGCACCACGGTGGGGAAGCCGCGGCCCAGCCCCGCGCCAAACACGCCGCCCGATGCCAGCGCGTAGATCGCCTGCACGATCTGGTAGCCGGTGCCCTGCGCGGTGGCCCATGGGTCGAGCCAGATGTTCACGCGCGTCTTGACGATCGTCACGACGTTGAACAGCACATACGAGCCGACCGCGAAGGCGCTAAGGCCGGCCAGCACATACCAGCCATTGCTGGTGGCTACGTAGAGCATCGCCAAAAACACGCTAAACAGCAGCAGCGCCGCCCCCAGGTCGCGCTGGAACACGATCAAGCCCATGGCCATGCCCCACATGCCCACCAGCGGCAGCAGGTACGGCAGCGGCGGCAGCGTCAGCGGGCCAAGCTGGTAGCCCTGCGCCACCACCTCGCGGTGCTCGTTCAGGTACGATGCCAGAAAGATCACCAGGATGATTTTCAGCAGCTCGGAAGGCTGAAAGTAGAACAGGCCCAGGTTGAACCAGGCGCGCACGCCGCTGTTGTTCGGGTCGGAGCCAAACACAAACGTGGCGACAATCAGGCCGACGCCGATCGTCAGCCAGGCGTAGCGGTGGTGGTCGAGCCAGTCCATCAGCGAGGTGCGCAGCGAGCGGCGAAACAGCGTGTCCCACGGGACGAACAGGATGCCGCTCAGCAGCACCACGCCGATCGTCACCCACAGCGACTGCTTCGCGTCGACGCCGGCGTAGTCGGCGCCCAGGCTAGGCTCGAGCCGCGCGGTCATCAGCAGGCCCATGCCCGCCAGCAGCGCCACCAGCGGCAGCAGCAGCTGGTCGGCGTCGGGGTTGCGCAGGCTCATGCCCACCGAGACGCCCAGGAACAGCAGGAACGGCAGCACCGATGGCCACAGGATGTCGACCACGCCGCGCACGGTCGGCACGAACTCCTGGGTGCGCGTGACGCTGACCACCAGGGTGTAGCCGGCGGCGAAGAACAGCAGCACGGTGATCAGCAGCTGAAGCTCGATGCCGCGCAGGTTGCGTGGGTAGCGAAGCATAGCAGTAAGCAGTGAGCAGCAGGCAGTCGGCGGCGCGCAGGTCTTCTGGCAGCCGGCTGCCTGCTGCTCACTGGGCTAGACATTAAACAGGAAATGGCACACATCGCCGTCTTTGACGATGTAGGTTTTGCCTTCCATGCGCACGGTGCCCTGTTTCTTGGCCTCGACCATCCCGCCGGCGCGGATGAGGTCGTCGTAGGCCACCACTTCGGCACGAATAAAGCCGCGCTGGATATCGGAGTGGATCGCCCCGGCAGCTTCGGTGGCCGGCGTGGCGCGGCGGATCGTCCACGCGCGCACCTCGTCGGGGCCGGCCGTGAGAAAGCTCATCAGCCCGAGCAGGTTGTACGACGAGGCGATCACGCGGTCGCGCGCGGCCTCGCTGATCCCCAGGTCGTCCATGAACACCTGCGCGTCGTCGTCGTCGAGCTGGGCAAGCTCGGCCTCGATCTTGCCGGCCAGCGCCACCACGTCGCTCTGGCGGTGCGCATAGGCGAAGTCCGGCGGGCTTTTGATCTGCGCCTCGCCGATGTTCAGCACCAGCAGCAGCGGCTTGGCCGTAAGGAATTGGTAGCCGCGCAGCAGCCGGGCCTCGTCGTCGTTCAGCTCGACATCGCGCACCAGCCGCCCGCTCTCGAGCTCGCCCTGAAGCTTCACCAGTAGGTCGCGCTCGACGATGCGCTGCTCGCGATCCTTGCTCGACATCTTGCCGATCTCGGCGTTCAGCTTGGCCAGCCGCCGCTCGATGATCGCCATGTCGGAAAACGCCAGCTCGAGGTCGACCGACTCGACGTCGCGGGCCAGGTTCACCGATCCCTCGGGGTGCGCCACGTCGTCGTCTTCAAAGGCGCGCGCTACGTGCAGCAGCGCGTCGGCCCCGCCGATGTAGTTCAGCAGCGCCGGCGGCAGGCCGCCGCCTTGGCCCGCGCCGCTGCTGATGCCGCCCACGTCGACAAACTGAACGTCGGCGGGAGTGGTCTTCTTGGGGTTGAACATGCGCGCCAGCACCGCCAGCCGTGGATCGGGCACCTTCACCGTCGCCACGTTCGGCTCAAGCTGCCCCGAGGCGTAGGCGGTGGTTTCGGCGGTACCGCGCGTCAGCGCATTGAACACAGTGGTTTTGCCGCTATTGGGCAAACCGATAATCGCAATCTTCATCTGGTATCCTCTGGCAAGCGCCTGGCGCCTGTCGTATGCAGCGAAACGCAGTATAGCGCGCCACTCTCAATCGCGCAACTGTGCGAAAACCGCCGCGCAGATCGTTCTAGTGTATACCAAATTATTTCCCGGCCGTGCGGCAGAGCTGCTACGGCTATGAGTAAATCATCAGGTCTATGTAACATAATCTTAACCGGCGCTGCCCTTACGGTTTCGGCCTCGTTCAGCTATAATGGTACAAGCATACAAACAGCAGCTTAACGAAGTTTTATCTTTAGTCGTTTTGTGAGCGTAACTTCTGGACGAGTCGTCGCGTTGGTATTGGTAAGACCTATCAGCGCACGGCGTCATCGCTGCCAGCCACGCACACAGGCGCCGAGAACGATATGGTCAGTGAATCGGAGCTGGAGTTACCAAAAATCATCGCACAGGCACAGCGGGGCGACGCCGGCGCATTCGGCGATCTGTATGCCAAATACGCCGGGCTGATACTACGATACCTGTATGTACGTGTGCGCGACCAGGAAGGCGCCCAGGATCTCACGCAAGAGGTGTTCGTCCGGGTGATCAAGGGTATTGGCGGGTTTGAGTACCGTGGCGAGAAATCGTTCCTCGGCTGGCTCTACACCATCGCCAACAACGTCTTGATTGGCCAAGCCCGCCGCAAGCGCGCCATATCGACGCCCTTGGACGAAAACATCGAGCTGGTCGACCCGCGCGGGCAAGACGAGGTTCTCTCGATCTACGACCGCGTGGCATTGCAGCAGGCGATCAGTCAGTTGACGCAGGATCAGCAGCAGGTGCTGACGCTGAAGTTCTTCGCCGACATGACCAACAACGAGATCGCGGTAGCAATCGGGCGCACCGAGGGGGCCGTCAAAGCCTTGCAGCACCGCGCGCTGCAGTCGCTCCAGCAGCTGATGGCCCGCGAAAACCAGGATCTGCTCGCCACGCGCGAGGTTGGCGGCGAATCGTGGAGTGGCTGGGACGAGCCGTTCCGTTCGCGAACGGTTGGCATCGACGATCTGAATAGCACGGATCGCCACTAGGCTAGGATACTCTGCATATGCAGATGAAGGAACGCAGCTTACCCGAGAGCCTGCCTGATGTTCTCGATCAGGCTCTCGCGCAGCTCCACTCGGGCGCAAGCGTCGAGGATTGCCTCGTCAGCTACCCCGAGCATGCGGCTGCGCTCGAACCACTGCTGCGCGCCGGCGATCTGCTCAACGCCCAGGCGACCATCCCGCTGCCGGCGGAGATGGAAGATTGGCTTGCGACTGGCGCCCACGATTTTGCCGCCATTGCCGCCCATATGGCCCCAAAATATGCGAAGCCTCCGCAGACAACCCGCCAGCGCGCACGAGCGACCGCGCAGGCACAGCACTATTTCGATGATGTTCTCGACCTGACGATCGCGCGGGCGCGCCGCGGCGAATCGATCGAGGCCTGCCTGGCCGATTACCCCGAGCAGGCGGCGGCGATCGATCCGCTGCTGCGGCTTGGCACGCGGCTGTATACCGATACGACGGTGCCTCTGCCGCCCGAGCTGGTGGCATGGCTGCCAACCGGCCGGCGCGAGTTTATGACGATCGCCGAGCAGCTGGCGCCGCGCCAGGCGCTCGCACGCCAGCGCTCCGCCGCGCGCCGACTCACCGCGCAGCGCGCCGCCGTTGCGGTGGTGGTGGTAGGCCTGATGATGGGCGCGGTCGACTCGGTATCGGCGCAGAGCCTGCCGGGCGATACACTCTACCCCTGGAAGCGCGCCAAGGAAAATATTTCGCTGGCGCTCGTGGCCGACCCGGCCGAGCGCAGCCAGCTGCTGGTCGAGTATGCCAACCGCCGGCTCGACGAATTCAATAACCTTGTGGCAAACGGCCAGACGGTCGACGCGACGCTGATCGCCGAGACGCTCAATAGCATGCTCGCGAACGTCGAGGATGCCATCGACGCGAACCAGCAAGCGCCGCGCGCCAGCCTGCGCAACGAGGCCGACACGCTGGTGCAGCAGGCACAGCGCGCGATCCAGGCGGCGAAGACAACGCTGCCGAATAGCGCGGCGTCGCTTGCGTCGGCCGAGCAGCAGGCCAGCACGCTCAAGCAGCAGATTGCGGCGCTTCCCGAGGTAACGCCAACGCCGGACGGGACAACGCCCGCGCCCGGCAGCACCAGCGAACCAGCGCAGGGCAACCAGTCGAATGGCGGCGGCCGCGCGCGCCCGACCAATCAGCCGGCCGTGGTGAACCCAAGCTCCGGCGCGACGGGCGCGCCAACCGATGCGGGCGCGCCAACCAGCCCGCTGGCGCCGACAAACACGGCGACGCCGCTGCCGGGCGACACGGCGACGGCGCTGCCGGCTACCGCCGCACCAACCAATACGGCCACCGCCGACCCAGCCACCGCAATTCCGCCGACGGTGGAAGCGAGCCCGGCGCCATCTGATACTCCGGTCAACACACCGGTGCCAACCAGCGCGCCGACAAACACGCCGGTTCCGACGGCAACAGCTGTGCCGGTGACCGAGGTGCCAACCGAGCCGCCGCCGCCCACGGTGCCGCCGACAACGCGACCAACACGCGTGCCGCCGACCGACACGCCCGTGCTCACCGACGCGCCGCCGACCGACACGCCCGTGCCCACCGACGCGCCGCCGACCGACACGCCCGTGCCCACCGACGTGCCGCCGACCGACACGCCCGTGCCCACCGACGTGCCGCCGACCGACACGCCGGTGGCTGCTCCGCTGGCGAATACCGATACGCCGCTGCCGCCCAGCCCAACCCCGGCGGCGCCGATTGGCCAGCAGCCGAGCAGCGGGTTGCCTTCGGCCTCGCGGCCACGCCGCTAGCCCGCGCTCGCAACCAGACCAACAGCAACGCCCCTGGCCGCTCGCGGCCAGGGGCGTTGTGGCACAGGCGGCGATTACTCGTAGATCCAGCGATCGGTGCTGCGCTCGAGCTCGACAAGCTCGTTCGCACCAAAGAACAGCGCGACTTCCTTTTCGCCATTCTCAGGCGAGTCCGAGGCGTGGATCAGGTTGCGGCCAATCTCCACGGCGTAATCGCCGCGAATAGTGCCGGGTGCCGCCGCCGACGGATTGGTGGCGCCAACTGTGTTGCGCACCGTCGCGATGACATTTTTGCCGGTAACAACCGCGACAACCACCGGGCCAGACGTGATGTACTCGACCAGGCCGGCGAAGAACGGCTTGCCTTCGTGCACGGCGTAGTGGCGGCGCGCCAGCGCGTCGTCGATGCGCATCAGCTTCAGGCCGGCCAGCTTCAGGCCGCGCTGCTCAAGGCGCGTCAGTATCGGGCCAATCAGCCCGCGCTGCACGGCATCGGGCTTCAAAATAATCAGCGATCGTTCCATACGTTTGTAACGAAGCTCCTTTCTGAACGTTCGACATGGCATATCCTACCACAGGACAGGCGGCTTCAGCGTGTTTAGCAGGCCAATGCCCGGCATCGCACCACGAAGCCGGGCACTGACGATCGCGCGCTACGCCTGGGGCAAGCTAGATCGGTACCGCTTCGCCAATACGCTTGGCGGCACGGCGCATCTCCATTTTTACCAGGCCCAGATTAACCATCCGCTGCGTAATCACCACCAGTATCAGCTCTTTCGACTCAAGCATCAGAATCGAGCCTTGCTCAGCATCGATGATTGTATCCATCAGCATGCCGACACCAATTCGCTTGGTGGCTTTATCGATCTCGCCAAAGACGGCAGCCGACATGGCTCCGAGGATTTCGGCATCTTCCTCATCCATCAGGGTGCTGGCGACCACCAGGCCGTCTTTGCCGACAAGCAGGCTGCCAATCACGCCTTCGACTCGAATGAGGTCTTCGACGATCCGCCTCATGATAGTAGCCTTTCCTTTGGTGGGTTGACGAGTTAACGCGTGCCGCGAGGCCCGCCAAGTGTCCAGCTATATTCATCGATCGCCTCGCGCAGCCGGCCCTGCTTCGCGTAGACATCGCCGAGCACGCGGTGCAGACCAGGCAGCAGGCGGGCATCGTCGCTGTAGGCGATCATGTCTTGCAGCTCGCTGCTGACCTGATCGAGCATACGGTTGTGCTTGACCAGGTGGCGATACTGCTTGAGTGCAACGTCGGGCATGCCGATCTGGCCGACGACGCGCGCCACCGAGAGGCGCAGCACATCGTTGTCGGGCTCGCTCTCGAGCTGGCGCAAAAATGCGTCGATGATGTCGTTGCCGGTTGATGTGATCTGTGCGGCATCGGCCATGCGCGGCGGCCGGGCCGGCGCGGCCGGCTCTGGCGCGCTCGGCACTTCTGCTGCCGGCACGGCTTCCGGCGCGCTCGGCGCTTCTGCTGCCGGCACAGCTTCTGGTGCGCTCGGCGCTTCTGCCACTGGCGCGGTTTCCGGCACAGCTTCTGGCGCGCTCGGGGCTTCTGCCACTGGTGTGGCTTCCGGCGCCGCGCTGTACGGCGGCTCGGTAGGCGGCACACTCGCAGCCTCGGCCGGTGGCGCGGCTGGGGCTTCGCCCAGACCGAGCGAGGCGATCTCCTCTTCGGAGAGCCCAAGCTCGTTGAGCGAGAACGGCGTCAGGTTTGGCTCATCGGCGGCCGGCGCTGGCTCGGAAGCGGGCGGCGTGGGCGTGCTCTCGCTGAGCCCCAGCGCGCTGATCTCTTCATCGGAAAGCCCCAGGTCGGCCAGCGAGAACGGCGCCATAGCAGCCGGCTCGGCGGCCGGCTCGGCGTCGGTGTCGGGCAGCAGATCGAGGTCGCGCGGGAATGGCGTGCGCGGCTCGGCGGGCGGAGCCGGCGCTTCGGGCGGCGGCAGATCGTCGTCGGCCTCGGCGTACTCGGCGTCCATATCGATGACCTCGTCGCCGTCGCGGATCTCGATGTGCGCCTCGTGCAGGCGCTGGCCGATCTCCTCGATCCGCTCGGCCTCGGCCTCGGGATCTTCGACATTGGCGATAATATCGGCGATATCGATATAGCCCTGCTGGCGCCCCAGCGCAATCAGCCGGTCGAGCACCAGGTCGCCGCTGGTGACCATGGCGTCGCCCGGATCGCCTGCGGCCGGCGGCTGACTCGGCGCCGAGCGCGACCAGTTCAGATCGCCGCCGTCGAGCCCTTCAAGCTCTTCTTCAGTCAGGCCCAGCCCGGCCTCGCCATCGACATCGCCGGCGCTCAGGCCAAGCGCGCTGATCTCCTCGTCGGAGAGGCCCAGGTCGGCCAGCGAGAACGGCTTGAGATCGCTGACAATCAGCGACTCGTCGTCTTCGACGCCGGGGAGCGCGCCGGCTTCGGCAAGCGGCTCGACGGAGAAGTCTTCGGCGGGGGCAGCGTCGGGCTCCTCGGCGGTTTCGGCGGGCGTGTCGCCCATGCCCATCGCCGCAATCTCTTCGTCGGAGAGGCCCAGGTCGGCCAGCGAGAACGGCTGCACCTGGCCAGCTGCCAGCGCGTCCTGCAGGTTGTCGATCTCGGGCGCGGCGCCGGGCGCCTCGGGCGCTTCGGCGGGTGTTTTGCCCATGCCCATCGCCGCAATCTCTTCGTCGGAGAGGCCCAGGTCGGCAAACGAGAACGGTTGCACCTGGCCGCTGGCCAGCGCGTCCTGCAGGTTGTCGATCTCGGGCGCGGCGCCGGGCGCCTCGGGCGCTTCGGCGGGTGCCTCAGACGCTTCGGCGAATGTTTCGCCCATGCCCATCGCCGCAATTTCTTCGTCGGAGAGGCCCAGGTCGGCCAGCGAGAACGGCTGCACCTGGCCGCTGGCCAGCGCGTCCTGCAAATTGTCGATATCGGGTGCGGGCGCCGCATGCGCAGGCGCCTGGGGCGATGCGGTATCGGCGTCGTCGCGCAGCGACACATCGTCGAGCGAGAACAGGCCCAGATGCTCATCGGGCGTAATCGACACGTCGGGCAGCGGCGGCGGTGGCGGCGGCTCGATGTTTTCGTGCTGCTGTTTCAGCTTCGAGAAGATCGAGACATCGGCGCCGGGCGGCTCTTCGGCCATCGGCCTGATAAAGCCCGGTTCGGGCTTCTGCGCGGCCTGCTGCCAGCTAAAGCCGCGCGGCTCGCCGCCTGTCTCGTCGAGCGCGGCATCGTCGGCGGCTGCGGGTGGTGCTGCGGGCGGCGGCGTGTCTTCGAGCGAGAATGGCTGAAGCGCGGACGGCAGGCCGCCGAAGTCGTCGGCGCGGGCCTCGCCGCCAAAGTCGATCTCATCGATCGAGAATGGCTGCAGGTCGAGCGGCAGCTCGTCGGCCGGCGTTTCGGGCGGCGTGGGCGCGGCGGGCCTCCCCGACGCGGCGTCTAGATTGTTCAAGCCAGCGATCTCGTCGTCCGACAGCCCGAGATCCGCCAGCGAGAATGGCGTCATATCCGGCTCGGCGGCGGGCGCAGGTGGCGCAGGCGCGGCCTCGGCGGCGGGCGAGGCATCGAGATTGTTCAAGCCGGCGATCTCGTCGTCCGACAGCCCGAGATCCGCCAGCGAGAACGGCGTCATATCCGGCTCAGCGGCGGGCGCAGGTGGCGCGGGCGCGGCCTCGGCGGCGGGCGAGGCATCGAGATTGTTCAAGCCGGCGATCTCGTCGTCCGACAGCCCGAGATCCGCCAGCGAGAACGGCGTCATATCCGGCTCAGCGGCGGGCGCAGGTGGCGCGGGCGCGGCCTCGGCGGCGGGCGAGGCATCGAGATTGTTCAAGCCGGCGATCTCGTCGTCCGACAGCCCGAGATCGGCCAGCGAGAACGGCGTCATATCCGGCTCAGCGGCGGGCGCGGGTGGCGCGGGCGCGGCCTCGGCGGCGGGCGCAGCATCGAGGTTGTTCAAGCCGGCGATCTCGTCGTCCGACAGCCCGAGATCGGCCAGCGAGAATGGCGTCATATCCGGCTCGGCGGCGGGCGCGGGTGGCGCAGGCGCAGGCTCAGAGGCGGGCGAGGCATCGAGATTGTTCAAGCCGGCAAGCTCGTCGTCCGACAGCCCGAGATCCGCCAGCGAGAATGGCGTCATATCCGGCTCGGCGGCGGGCGCGGGTGGCGCAGGCGCAGGCTCAGGGGCGGGCGAGGCCTCGGCGGGGGCCGGGCGATCGAGCGAGAGCAAGCTCGCCAGAAAATCGTCCATATCCATGCTCGTCGAGGGCTGTGCCGGGGGTGCCGGGAAGGCCGGCGCGGTTGGCTCCTGATCGAGCCACGACGACGCGAACACCGGGCCAGCCTCGGTGGGAGTGCCGACCGGCGTCACCGCCTCCATGGGGCGGGTCGCGGCGAGAGTTTCGTGCTCTTCGGCGGCACGGCGGCGGCGCCAGGCGGCCTCGTCCCACTCATCGAGCATTGGCTCGGCCGGCGCGTGGTCGGGCAGCGGGTCGAACAGCATCCGCGCGACGCTCTGGTAGGGATCCATCCGGCTGGCGGCCTCCCAGAAGCGCTCGCCCTCGGGGCGGCCCGACGACATCAGCAGATAGCCGAGCAGCAAGTTCGCCTTGAGCGACTCAGGGCGCTCGGCGAGGATCTCGCGGCACTGATCGATCGCCTCTTCTTCCTGGCCATCGCGCCACAGTGTCTCGGCCAGCGCGACCTTCGCATCGAAGCGCTGGGGCTGCTCGGCGATCACCTGGCGAAACTCGCTGATCGCCTGGGGCAGCATATGGCCCTTGGCGTACAAGCGCGCCAAGCCGGCGCGGCTCAGGCGCAGCTGGGCATTTTCGCTGCCCCAGCCTTCGGTATACAGGCGCAGCAGCTGGCTGCGGATCTCGGTCATGTCCGGCTTGATCTCAAGCGCCAGCTCAAACTCGGCGATCGCGCGATCGAGATGATTCTGGCGCTCGGAGGTAATACCGAGGCCAACGTGCGCGGGGATGTTCTCGGGATCGGAGCGGAGCACGCGCTCGAACGACTCCTGTGCGCGGTCGAGCTGGCGATTGGCGAGGTGCGTTTCCCCAAGAATCCGGTAAGCCTCGAGGTTGTCGGGGTAGGTGTCGAGAATATGCTGCGCCAAACCAATCGCCCGATCGAGATCGTTGCTTTCGAGCGACTGCCGAGCTTGATCGTAGGCTGATTGCAGGCTCATGCTTGCCATGTCGATCCTCCCGCTGCTGAGTCAGCGCGACGGCTTCAAGTGTAATCTTTTACGAGTTGAACGGTGTAGGTTCGTTCCGAAGGCAGAATAGCGCCCTATAATGTGTAAAGCTATGCGGGTATTATATCGCAAGCGTCAAGGCGTTGCAAGGGGATGCGGCACACAAGATTGTGCGGCGTGGCACGTGGCGGCGATTGTAACACGGAAAAAAGCGCCATGCAACCACTGTGGCGGGCGGCGGGCCAGCGCTGGTGGCTGCCCTGAGGCGCGTGGGCGCGTACCGGCACCAGGAAGCGCCTGGCGCAGCGCCAGGCTGCCATTGCGCGCGGCACATGCGGCGAGCCGGCGCCGGGGCGACGTACGGCGGAGTGTAAACTATTTCATGCCTGCTTGCCATTCACCTCGCGATCGAGCGGGAGCAGCAGGCGCATCTTGCGCAGCAGCCGGCCAAACTCGATCGGCTTGGTTTCGTACTCGTCGCAGCCGGCGTCGAGCGCGCGCATACGGTCGTTCGAAAGCACATAGGCCGAGAGCGCGATGATCGGGATGCTGCGCGTGGCGGGCATGGCCTTCAGCTGGCGCGTCGCCTCCCATCCATTGATCAGCGGCAGCCCCAGATCCATCAAGATAAGATCGGGCTGCTCGGCCAGGGCCAGGCTAAGGGCTTGCTGGCCGTCGCTGGCGAGGATCACCGCGAAGCCTTCCCAGCCAAGCCGCCGCGCGATCATATCGCGGTTCAGCGCCTCGTCCTCAACGATCAGAATGCGCGCCATGGTACCTCCTCCGGAGCGTCACTGCCCCCCACGCTTGAGTGCAACGTATATCGGTAGTGGAAGAAGACGCGGCGCGGCCTGAAAAGTCACAGCGCTGCCGCAGGCAAAGCTGCGCCATGTGCGCCACATAGGCACAGAGACAGGCGCGCGAGCACCGAGCGCTGTACGCAGGCTCAATGCTCGCGGCGGATCGCGTGGGTATGCACTCATACCCGGCGTGTTTGGTATTGCAGGTTTTCAGCACGCCGCGCAGCCGGGCCGCACGGCGTGCTGAAGGGTTTTCTCAGAGCCTGTTTGCATTGGGCAGCGTAGGCCAGTGCTTACACCACCAGAGTCTGGCGCGCCTCGTAGACGCCCCAGCCGATATACCCCAGCCCAAGCACGCAGCCCAGCCACAGCTCAAACGGCTCGCCGCTGAACGGCACTACGCTGTTTGGCGCGGTGCCCTGAGCCAGCGCGCCAGTGCATGCCGTCAGCAGAAAGCCACCGGCCAGCGCCGGCAACAGCGCCCAGAGCGAGTAGCCCTGCTTCGCAACAAACCACAGCACCGCTAGCACCACCACCACAAGCGCTGTTAGCCATAAGCCCGCCGTCGGCATCTTCATAAACAACAGCATCCCATACAATACGGGCAGCAGGCTTGCGATTGCCTTCCAGGGGTTCAGCATACCATCGGTCAACATGTGCACCTCCGTCGGTTCGGCCCGATTGGTCGCATCCGGGCTCGGCGTGCACGGGCGCTACGCCGGGCCCTGCGGTGGTATTTGAAGAAACGAATTTGGCGGCTATACGGATACGGCTAGTATTCATGTCGCGCCGCGAACAGCAAGGCTCATGCAGCGTCGACCCTCACCCCTTCTCCCGCATGCGGGAGAGGGGGATTATTGTTGGCCGTGTGGTGCGGTCGCGGCGGCGACGCCCACACGAGGAGGGTCGAAAGACCTTGCACGAGCCCTGAGCAGCAATAGCAGGCCGTTGCGCAAGGCAATAAGGTATGCTACACTCGAACGTGCCCAGTCTGCCCGCACAATTAAACAAAAGATCGCCGGATCGTTCCGCAGCCCGATCCCGTCGTGAAAAGGAACAGCCATGGCTACCGCCGTCCACGGCGCAGCTTTGTCGACCCATGCAGATTCCGCGATCGATCCGGTGGCAAGCCCGGTGCTGCAGCGCGAGCTGCCTGGAATTGCCGATGCGTTCAACGAACAGCACATGCGCGACTGGTTGCAAGTTGCACTGTTCGATCAGCAACATGCGTACCATCCGATCGACAATTGCGAGGTTGAGCAGGCCACGTATTTGCCCGGCGAGGGCTGCGTGGTGCGCTACCTGCTGACACTCGGCGGCGCCGGCGCGCCCAGCGAGCCGCTGCTGGTGAGCGGGTATGTGTTTGGCGACGCCGAGCGCGCGGCCGCGTTCTTTCACGAGCGGCTGGAGCCGCTGGCGGCGCGTGCCGGCAACACGCCGTTCGCCCGGCCGATCGCGCTGCGCGACAGCCCCGCCATGGTAGTGTTCGCCTACCCGATCGACGCCGACGTGCCCGAGCTGATCGATGCCAACGACGGCGCACTCATGCGCGCGCGGCTCGCGCCGTACCTAGGCGCAATCGCGCCTGCCGGCGCGCAGATTGTGAGCTGCCGCGCCGAGCTGGTGGACTACGGGCGCCAGCGCCGGGCCACGCTGCGCTACTACCTGGGCCTCGACGGCGCGGCCGATACGATCGTGTATGGCAAACTGACGGGCGATGGCAGCGGCGCGCTGGCCGGCGACGTGAGCGCGGCACTCCGCGAGCTGGGCCAGCACGGCGCCACCGGCGCGCGGTTTGGCGCGCCGCGCGTGCTCGACTGGCTGCCCGACCTGAAGCTTTCGCTGCTCGAGACGCTGCCGGGAAAAGATATCATTGGCGATCTGCTGAAGGCCCGGCTACGCGATAAGCCCGCGCCGAGCGATGTGCCATCGCTTGAGGAGGCAGTCGAGGCGTGCGCGCGCATCGCGGCGGCGCTGCATACCTCGGGCGTCGCGCTTGGCCCGGCCCGCACGCCGGCCGACGAGCTTGGCCGGCTGAGCGCGGCGCACGCGCAGGTGCAGCGGATCTCGCCCGAGCTAGGCGCGCTGCTCGCGCCGTGGTACGACCGGCTGGTGGCAGCCGAGGCGCAGAGCCAGGCGCTCGCGCTGTGCTTCAACCACGGCGACTTTACGGCCGGGCAGGTGCTGTTCGACGGGCACGCCTGCGGGCTGATCGATTTCGACTCGGTGTGCCAGGCCGAGCCGGCGCTCGACATTGCCCAGTTCCTGACATACCTGACCGTCGGCGGGCAGAAATCCAAGCGGACGGCCGAAGAGACGCGCGCGATCTTCGCGGATCTGACCGCGCGGTTTGTGAATACATACCTGGCGACGGCGGGCTACTCGGAGGGCGACGCGAGCCGGCTGATGGCGCGCGTCGAGGTGTACCGCGGCATCAGCTT
Source organism: Kouleothrix sp. (assembly GCF_046328425.1). Classification (NCBI taxonomy): domain Bacteria; kingdom Bacillati; phylum Chloroflexota; class Chloroflexia; order Chloroflexales; family Roseiflexaceae; genus Kouleothrix; species Kouleothrix sp. Next base: position 15,592 of record NZ_JAXLWP010000019.1, on the reverse strand, counting down.
GCTGCGGCGCGTGCTGCGCAGCTGGCAGAAGATGAAGCCTGGCCGCATCGCCGGGGCGCTGGCGATGATGCAGGAGGCGCTGGCGCCGCTCGGCGCGTGATGTGCCATTCGGTGTGATAGCTCGTGTTTCGCGTGCGGCGCCGATCTTCGCCGGGCGCCGCACTTGAAATTTCGGCCTGTTCGCGGCGCACGGATCAGCTGCGCGCGCTACACTCGGCGGCGCGGTCGGCGCGGCAGAAGCGATCGACTTTGGCGAGCAGCGTGGCGACACTCACCGGCTTGATTGCGAAATCGTCGCAGCCGTAGGCCTGCGCGATCAGCGAATCGATCAACTGGTAGGCCGTGAGCGCGATCACCGGGATGTGGCGCGTGAGGCTGTTGGCCTTGAGCTGGCGCGTCGCCTCGAGGCCGTTCATCTCGGGCAGCAGCACATCCATGAGGATCAGCTCGGGGTAGCACGCCATCGCCAGCGCGATCGCGTCGACGCCGTTGCCGGCAAGCCACACGGTGTGGCCGGCCATATGCAGGACGCGCTCGATCAAGCTGCGCTGCAGTGGGTCATCCTCAACCAATAGTATGCGGCTCATCCTGGCCCCCGTTCCAACCCGCGATCTCCGCCCGGCCGCCGCCACGCGCCGCAAGCGCTTGGCAAGCATCGTGGCCGGGTACCCCACGCTATGCAGAGCGTTTCTTAATCGCAATTTAATGTTGGGACGATATGCTGCGGCGACAACCATTGCGCGGCCAGGTTGCCATGGGTGAAAAGCAGCCGCGACGCTGTAGTAATAATAGCTAGAGTAAGGTGGGACTCCAATGTACTACGACATTCGGCAAATTCGCATTATCTTGATCGTGGTCGGCCTGATCATTCTGGTAATGGCGCTAGCCGCCTTTGGCGTGCGCCACGGGTCAGGTGTGTCGGCGAGCGCGCTTGCCGGGCCGATATTCTCATAGATTAGCGCTCAGACTGGCTGTTTAGGATGCTCGGAGTGCCTATGGCCTCCGGGCGTTCTGCTTTTTCCAGCTCCGACGCAGCCGCCAGGCTGAGCGCGCACGAACGCCAGCACCCATCCCCTGAGCTGCCACACGCTAATTCGCGCCGGGCAGCGAGCCGGCCCGCAGCTGATTGATCTTACGGATCAAGCTTGCGAACTCGATCGGCTTCTCTTCATAATCGTCGCAGCCCACCGCGCGCGCAGCCGACCGGTCGAACGAGTCGGTATAGGCTGTGACCAGCAGGATCGGGATGTGGCGCGTGCGCGGGTGCGATTTGAGCCGGCGCGTCGCCTCGATGCCGTCGATCTCGGGCAGGCCGCCGTCGAGAATAATGACCTGCGGCTGGATCTGGATCGCGAGCGCGATACCCTCGGCGGCGCCGGCCACGGCGCGCACGGCGTAGTGTTGCGTCTCGAGAATGCGCCGAATAATATCGCGGTGGGTCGGGTCGTCTTCAATCAGCAGAATGTTGGTCATGACGCCACCTATCGAGCCGCCGGCTCTGGCACACGGCCATAGCCAGGTGCAAAAGACAAACGGCCTAGCTGCTTGCGCACACTAGGCCGCGGTTGTTCGCTCTGATCGCGGCCGAAGCGACTTCGGTTGCGCGTATGTTTCTGTGAAGCCGGGCGGCGAGGCGATTGGGCCTGCACGCCACCGCATCACAACCGATATTATACCGCAGTTTGCGATTTTGTGTGCGGCCGCGCCCTGTTCCTTCAGGGCTCGTGCAACGTCTTTCGACCCCTCCCCCTACCCCCTCCCCTGACAGAGGAGAGGGTGAACACATCTGGCTGTGTGGTGCGGTCGCAACGGCGACCGCACCACGCCAACAATAATCCCCCTCGCCCGCGCAGAGAGTGATTTTGGAAGGCTTGCGCCCTCCAAGCCTCCCACGCGCGAGGACACCGCATTTCTCGTGTGATACGCTGTTCGTTTGATCACGCATAGACTGTGTTGCACGACGTGGCGAAGCCACGTCGTGCAACACAATACAAGTAGGGCGGCGAAGCCCCAAACCCCACCAAAGTGTATGTCACAAGCGGATTTGGTATTATAACGCATCCATACGGTGAATTTAATCCAAACCTAATTGATATTCGCTAGCATACGAGCTATGGCCAGCGCGAGGCACGAACTGTGCCAACCACAGCCAGCAATCCATGCTACGCGAGCCAGCGTAGATCAGGAAAAAGCAGAAGAGGAGCCTCGCAGCATGACCCAGCAGCCCTTAGCGCCACCCACGGCCAGCGAGCCAGAGTCGGTGAATGGTTTGTCGCAGTTCGCCTTGCCGCTCGCGACAGCATGCGCTATGCTGCTGCTCGCAACAGTGCTGTGGCGGCTGCCGTTTGTGTATGTCGTATCGGTGACGCTGGGCATGGTGCAGGGCCTGGCCGAATTTCTGCCGATCTCGTCGTCGGCGCACCTGATCCTGACGCCCTGGTTCTTTGGCTGGCCCGACCCAGGGCTGGCATTCGATGTCGCGCTGCACGCTGGGACGCTGGTGGCGGTGGTGGTGTACTTCTGGCGCGACTGGGTGCTGCTGCTCAGGGCCGCGCCGCACCCGCGCACGCCCGACGGGCGGCTGTTCTGGCTGCTGCTGCTTGGCGCGATCCCCGGCAGCATCACCGGCATCCTGCTCGACTCGTACGCCGAGAGCTTGCTGCGCAGCCCGCTGCTGATCGCCACAACGCTGGCGCTGATGGGCGTGGTGCTGTTTGTGGCCGATCGGCTGGGCAGCACCGAGCGCGCGGCGGCCGACATCGACGTGGCCGACGCGCTGGTGATCGGCGCGGCGCAGGCGCTGGCGATCATTCCGGGCGTGTCGCGCGCGGGCATCACGATCGCGGCGGCGCGGCTGCGCGGGATCGAGCGCGCCACGGCGGCGCGGTTTTCGTTCTTGCTCGGCACGCCGATTATTGTGGGCGCGGCTGCCTACAAGCTGCGCTACCTGATCGACCGGCCCAGCACGTTCAGCGGGCCATTCCTGGCAGGCACGGCGGTGGCCGCGCTGACGGGAACGCTGACGATTGGCCTGCTGCTGCGCTACCTCGAGCGCGCCGGGCTGGGGATCTTTGTGCTCTACCGGCTGGCGCTTGCGCTGGTGGTGCTGGCGGCGATACTGGCCGGCGCGCACTAGCGCACACACATACAGCGGCGCGAGCGTTCGTGCCCGTACGGCGGCATCTTGGAATGCTGTGATAGGACAAACGTAGCTGGCGTGTTCAGCCTTCGGCAGGGCAGTTGTTCTGCGCGGAATGCGGAACAACCGCACACAGAAGGTGAACAGGTACCATGCTGCCGCAGACTCAATCTCGTACTCTGAGGAAGCCGAATCACGCAAGTGCGTAACTTCTACTGTGAATTGAAACATACTTAGAGGAAAAGAGAACCATGCGTGCTATACGACCTTTAACAATTACGCTGCTGCTGATCATGGCAGGCGTGTTAGCCGCGTTTCTGGCCGGAGCATTCGGCGTGACGCCAAACCCGACGGTGGCGAGCACGCCGACGGCGCCGGTGCCGGCATTCAAACATATCTTTGTGATCATGCTCGAAAACAAAGCCTACGACGAGATCGTCGACAGCAGCAACGCGGCGTATATCGCCAAGCTCGCACACCAGTATGCGCTGGCCAGCCAGTTCTACGGCGTCGGGCACCCAAGCCTGCCGAACTACATCGCGCTGACCAGCGGCGACACGTTCGGCATCACGCGCGATTGCAACGACTGCTTCTTGAACCAGCCCAACCTGGCCGACCAGATCGAGGCCAGCGGCCGCAGCTGGAAGGGCTACATGGAGTCGATGCCGAGCGCGTGCTTTGTCGGCGACGCGCCACCGCTGTACCGGCAGAAGCACAACCCGTTCATCTACTACGACTCGATCCGCAACAACCCGGCGCGCTGCGCGCGGATCGTGCCGTTCAGCGAGTTTGCCAGCGATCTGCAGGCGAACACGCTGCCGGATTTTGTGTGGATCACGCCAAACATGTGCAACGACGGCCACGACTGCCCGGTGAGCAGCGCGAACGCCTGGCTCGAGCAGTGGATCCCGCAGATCCTCGCGTCGCCGGCGTGGAAGGACAATGGCGCGCTGTTCCTGACATTCGACGAGGGCGAGAAGGCCGACGACGGCGGCTGCTGCCAGTACGCCACCGGCGGGCGCATCGCCACGCTGGTGATTTCGCCGCTGGCCCGGCCGGGCTACGAGTCGACGGTGGGCTACACGCACTACTCGCTGCTGCGCACGATCGAGTCGGCGTGGCAGCTGGCGCCGCTGGGCCACGCCGCCTGCGATTGCTCGCCAACCATGGCCGATTTCTTCACGAAGGGCGCGGCGACGCAGTAGGGCAAGAAAGTCGGGGGCGGATTCGCCGCCCCCGAGCCCCCACTATCACCATACAGCACGTGTTCAGCCGCATATTGAGCCATGCCCTACTCGCCGAGCGCGCGCTCGATCCGCGGGTCGGGGATGAACCACATCAGCGCTACCAGCACATACAGCGCGCAGGCGACCCAGCGGTTAACGAAGGCCAGCGGCACTGCGATGGTATACATCAGCATCGACAGCAGGCCCTTCACGTCGATGCCGACCGCCGAGGCCAGCAGCGAGTCTTTGCCGTTGGCGGCGATCAGCGTGCGCTCGAGGATATAGTAGGCCACGCCGCACATCCACAACACCGCGCCATACAGCGCCACCGGCCAGGCTGCGAAGCTGTTCTCGCCCATCCAGGCCGAGGTAAATGGGATGAGCGAGAGCCAGAACAGCTGAAACAGGTTGGCCCACAGTGCCCCGCCGCTCACGCGCTTGCAGCTATGCAGCAGGTGGTGGTGGTTGTTCCAGTAGATCCCGACATACACAAAGCTCAGCACATAGCTCAGAAACACTGGCACGAGCGGCAGCAGCTGCTCGGGCGTGGCCACGCCCTCGGCGTGCGGCACCGCCAGCTCGAGCACCATGATCGTAATGATAATCGCGAACACACCATCGCTGAACGCCTCAAGCCGGCCCTTGCTCATTGGGTGTACCTCCTTGGCTCTTGCGGCCGAGCTGCGCCGGCGCAGAGCGCTGTATATGGCGGAGCGCATCGGAAACACTGCCTGCCGCGCGAGGCGTGCGGCGCAGGCACGCATACCAGCCCGCAGCCCTGCGCGGGATGGCGGCAACAAACGGGCGCGAGGCGCGATCAAGCCGAGGCGGTAGACTGGAGGAAGCCGGCCAGCGCCCGAGACAGCTCGGCGGGGGCTTCTTCCTGCACGTAGTGGCCGACGGTATCGAGGCGAAGCGTGCGGGCGCCGGGAAAGGCGCGCTGCCACTGCTTCAGCTCTTTTTCCCTGAAGGCGATGTCTTTCATGCCCCAGACGATCAGCGTGGGCGTATTGCGCAGCGCGCCGATCTTGCCCCAGATCCCAGCCAGCCAGGCCGTCGAGCCGACGATCTGGCGCGGAAACACCATGCAGCCGGTGCGGTCGGCCGGGTTAGCGAGCGGGCGCAGGTACTGCTCGTGCGTGGCCGCGCTCAGCCGGCGATTATCGCCAAATGCCTGGCGCATAACCGACGTGGCGAAGAAATTATAGCGCCGGATGAGCATGCGGCCGATCGGGCCGCCCATGATGCCGCTGAAAAGGATATAGTAGGGGTCGCGGTTCACCGGCCAGGCCCAGCTATTCATCAGCACAATCCGCGCGACATTCTCGGGGTGCGCGGTTGCGTAGGCCAGGCCGAGCGGGCCGCCCCAGTCTTGCATCACCAGCGTAATCCGCTTCAGCCCGAGGGCGTCGATCAGCGCGGCGAGGTTGGCCGCGTGGGCTGCGGGCAGGTAGCTCCAGCCCGCCGGCTTGTCGGAGAGGCCGAAGCCCAGGTGATCGGGCGCGACGCAGCGGTGCTCGGCGCGCAGGCACTTGACCAGGTTGCGGTACAGGAACGACCAGGTGGGGTTGCCGTGCAGCATCAGCACCGGCGAGCCGCTGCCTTCGTCGACGTAGTGCATGGTGCCGGCCGCCAGTTTAAAATAGTGCGACGCGAACGGGTACTCCTCGCGGTCGATCCAGCTGGTGGCGCTCATGACGCTCCTCCGGCCTGCTGTGCGAGCAGATAGCGAACAGCTTCGTCGAACACTGCCAGGTAGCCGCGGTACTCTTCCGAGCGCTCGAGGTTGATCTGCACCCACTCGCGCATTCTGGCCTTGCCCATCGGCTGAAACGGCACGACGTTCGCGTCCTGCGCGAGCAGCGCGGCGGCCGACGGCTGCGGCAGCTTGATGCCGACGCCCTGCTCGTACAGGCAGGCGCACAGCTTCGCGCCGACATAGTACGCCGGGAAGCCAAACATCTTGCCGGGCCGCACCTGCGGGTAGCCAAGCAGCAGCTCGTCGAGCACACGCTTATGCTCAGCGCTGAAGCGCGCCATGTTCGCATCCTTATCGGCGCCGGCCAGGCGATCGGCGCGGCATAGCGGCGGGCATGCAACGCCCTGGCGCGCACAAGGTATGGGTAGCAATGCCGGGCTTGCCTGTGGGCACACAGGCGCGCGATGAGTATAGCATATTGTTGGCCGGGCGACGCAAAGGCACCTTTCCCCCCAGGACTCGTGCAACGTCGGCCCTCACCCCCCTCGCCCCCCTCTCCCGCGCGCGGGAGAGGGGATTATTGTTGGCTGTGAGGTGCGGTCGCGGCGGCGACCGCACCTCACAGCCAGATGGTTTCCCCTCCCCTGACAGGGGAGGGGGTAGGGGGAGGGGCGGTGCCGGGAATAACTTTCGCAGCACCGGGAGTATCTTTCGCGGTGCCGGGAATAACTTTCGCAGCACCGGGAGTATCTTTCGCGGCACCGGGAGTATCTTTCGCCGCACCGGGAATAACTTTCGCCGTGCCGGGAATAACTTTCGCCGCACCGGGAATAACTTTCGCCGTGCCAGGAGTATCTTTCGCCGCGCCAGGAGTATCTTTTGCGCGCGCGAGATTATCTTTGAGCCCGCGAATTTAATCCTAGCGCCTCCAGTTTTAAATTTGAGCCCGCAGATTAATATTAGCGGCCTCAAATGATCGCCCAGCCCGCTCGATCGTGGCCCGTGGCGGCCAAAACTTTGCCTCGCGCGCCGGCGGGAGTATATTTTGCGCGCGCCAGGGTAGTTTTGGCGCCAGCGGGAGTATCTTTCGCGGCGCCGGCAGTATCTTTCGCGCGCGCGAGATTATCTTTGAGCCCGCGAATTTAATATTAGCGCCTCCAGTTTTAAATTTGAGCCCGCGAATTTAATATTAGCGCCTCCAGTTTTAAATTTGAGCCCGCGAATTTAATATTAGCGCCGCTAATTTTAAATTTGAGCCCGCGAATTTAATTAGGAGTTACGCGCTTGCGTGATTCGGCTTCCCGAAGCCGTGCATGGTGCCTGCGGCAGCAAGGTACTTTTTGCTCATCGTGTGTGCGGTTTTTCCGCGCTACGCGCGGAAAAACCGCACACGATACAGAGAAACAGTACCGCTCTGCCGAAGGCTGAGCGCGCCAACCGCGTAAGTCCTATTACTATTAGCGGCGGCCGGGCGAGCATTCGCGGCCGGCAGGCTCAGCCGATCCAGTAGAGCTGGCTCCACGCGGCCATGAGCAGGGCCTGCAGCACCAGAAACGCAACCGTGAGCAGCTGATCGAGCGCGCGCCGCCGGGCCAGCAGGGCCATCACGATAAACAGCGGGAACAGCACCGCGCAAAACCGCGCGCTCGACACCAATGTTCCGCTCAGCAGCGGCGGCAGCATCAGCAGCAGCGCGAACAGGCCATAGGCGAGCGAGGGCAGGCGGCGAAGCGCGATCAGCGCAAGCAGCAGAAAGCCGACAGTGGCGAGCCAATCGAGCGGCGTAATAAAGGCGACCACGCCCACGGGGTGCAGCAGCGTCTGCCAGGGCATTGCGAAGCCGCGCCCCCACGCGCCCTGCACCTGGATCGGCGCAAAAAAATTGCCGGTGAGCGGGTAGAGGCTCGCGAGAAAGCCCAGCAGGCTAGCCGGGATAAGTGCGAGCGCCGCCAGGCCCCAGCCAACCTTCCGCACGCGCCAGCCCAGCGACTCGAAATACAGCCACGCGAGCGGCACGGCGATCAGCACGCCCGGCGGGCGCGCCAGCGCCAGCAGCGCGCCCAGCACGGCGGCGAGCCAGAACAGCCGGCGCTGCGCCGCGTAAAACGCCGCCACCGACAGGAACAGAAAGATCGACTCGGTGTACATGCACGAGAAAAAAAAGCTGGTGGGGAAGATCAGCAGGTAGAACACCGCCCTGCGCGCGACGGCTGTGTCGGCGAAAAGCGCGACGACGAGCGCGTACAGCAGGGCCAGCGCCGCCAGCAGCAGCAGGTTCGAGAGCAGCGCGCCGGCCAGCAGCGTCGCGCCGGGGGTGCGCAGGCGCGCGGGGATGAGATACGCAAGGCAGCGCACCAGGAAAGGGTAGAGCGGAAAAAAGGCAATGTTGCTCTGGGTGGTCTGCGGCGCGCCATTCAGCGCATAGCCGTGCGCGGCGATGTCGAGGTACCAGCCGGTATCCCAGCGGCCCCAGATATCGACCAGGCGGTAGGGCGAAAAATGCCAGCCGCGCGCGACGGCCTGCTTGATCGGGTAGGCGGCATTGCGCGGGAAGAACTGCGCGAACCAGCCCACCAGCAGCAGCGCGCAGCGGGTGATCGCAAACGGCACGATGACCTCGGGCCACAGCCAGCGATACTGCGCTACTTTCTGGCGCGCGCGCGGCCAGGCCCGAGCGTTGGCGACGGTCATGCTGCTCCTCGATAATCTGCTGAGATGTGTCATAGCTGGCCGATCGGCGGCCGCGCAGCGACTTCTTGGCGCGCTACTGCGGCTGCGCCAGGAATCGCTCGGCCTGGCTCAGCACGCCCTCAGCGTCATTGCGCGTCGTATCGAGCTGCAGCACAGGCAGCGCCGGCGGAAGCAGCCCCGGCAGAAGCCTGAAGCGCTGGTTGGCCGCCTGAATGACATCCAGCGAGAAGTATAGATCCGGCTGCTGATTATAGCGCCGCGCCAGCTCATCGGCCGAAGCGGTCAGGACGACCAGGCGAGCGTCGTCGACGGGCGCAAAGGCCTTGCGGTGTTGCACCCCCGCAGAAGTAGATTGTAGCGCATTCTTCTCCTGATGATATCAGCTCTATTCTCCGGCACCATAGTGGAAGGTGTATGCTTATCAATAACAGGACTTACGCGGTGTCCTCCCGCGCGGGAGGCTTGGAGGGCGCAAGCCCTCCAAAATCACTCTTTTGGCTGGTGGCGGCCACGGCGGTGGCGCCACCAGCCAAAGAAGTTTGGGGCGGCTTTGCCGCCCCAAACCCCACCGCGTAAATCTTGTCAATAATAAGGCAAGTCTTTCTATAAGAAGTAGGCTTGCCCGTCCATATCGATGCGGCGATCTTCTATGTAGCTGTTATCTGTGCTCTGTCACGGTACACGAGAGGAGGTTCGCCATGAAACATCCACATGTTGTACTACTAACCCTTCTGATCACGACGCTGATGGTGATTGATGGCTGTGGCTCCGCGCCGCAATCCGCCCAGCCAACTGCATCACTCCCACTGGCCACACAGCCAAACCCAACCGCGCCGCCGCCAGCTACGCCCACCCCATCCCCAAGCGCGCTCCAGCAGGCATTCGCTGGGAACTACAAAACCAGAATCGTCACCGTCGGTGCCGAGTGGATGGACACCGATTATCTGACGATGCTCAAAGAGTTCGAGCGCCGAACCGGGATCAACATCCAGTACTCTAGCATCTCCGACGAGCTCGACTCGCAGCTCGCCAGCGAGATCAACGCCGGCAAAGGGCCGGATGTGGAGGAACTCTCATCGCTATCGTCGCTGCGCGATTGGGCGAAGCAGGGCAAGCTGGTGGACATCAGCACGTTCGTGGACATGAGCACGCTGCGAGCGAGGTACGACCAGGACGTGCTGGACTGGGCAACAGTCGACGGGCCACACGGGCCGATCGTCGCCGGCGCCTGGAGTATGGCCTTTATCGCCGGCGTGGTCTGGTATCCCAAAGCGGCCTTTGACAAGGCCGGCTACCAGGTGCCCGCGACCTGGGCCGAGCTGCTGGCGCTGTCGGATCGGATCGTCAAGGACGGCGGCACGCCCTGGTGTATCGAGAACGGCGGCGGAGGATACCAGGGCGGCGAGGCCGCTCGCTGGATGTCAGAAATCATGCTGCGCACCAGTTCCCCGGCCGACTACGACAAGTGGGTCGCAGGCGGGCTGAAGTTCGATTCGCCACAGGTCAAGCGCGCGGCCGAGCTGATGTCTGAGATCTGGTTCAAGCCCGGCTACACGTATGTCAAACGGCAGGAGATCAACCGAACCTACTGGTGGAGTGTCATGACGCGCATGATGGAGAACCCGCCCCGCTGCTGGCTGTTCAACGCGCCGAGCTTCATCGCCGGCTGGGACGGCCAGAATGTCGATACTGCGTTTACGAGCAAGGCGTTCGGCAGCGACTACGGGTTCTTCGTGTTGCCGCCGATCGAGCAGTCGTACGGCGCGCCAGTGACCATGTATGGCCATATTATCGTGATGTTCCACGACCGGCCCGAGGTGCGCGCGCTGGTAGAATATTTTACGACCGGCGCCCCGCTCGAGGCGTGGATTACGTCTGCGCACCGCTTCGGCTTCTCGCTGCACAAGGATGCCCAGCTCGAGTGGTACCCTGAAGCTGGCGGCGAGCGGGCGGCGGCTGAGGTCGTTCGGAACGCCAACATTCGCCGCTTCGCCGCAGCCGATTGGATGCCGCACGAGCTAAGCGATTATTTCTGTAAGACGCTCAGCGCCTATGTCTCGGGTGAAATCGATCTTGATGCCGCCCTAAAAAAGATCGACGCGAAGGCTGCTACCATCAATTCCATGGCTACATCGACGGCGACGCCATAGACGTAAGTGCACTCACGCATGTGTTATACCAACTCCGTTTGATTACTTGTGTTTTCTTGTGCGGGGGCGCGGGGCTGCCGCATAAGAAAAAGAATTCTGGGGCGGCGAAGCCGCAGACCCCCACCAAAGTGTAAGTCATCAAGCGAATTTGGTATTACAGGCATGAGTGCAGCATAGCGAAATGATGGGGCCCAAGCGCCGAGCAAACTGCGGCGCTTGGGCTCCGTGCTGTGAGGGCGCCAATTCGCGCGGCGCTACGCCAAGCTGCTGCACCTACCGCTCACGGCGCACGTGCTGCGGCACACGTTTGCTACCTGGGCTGCGCGGCCACGATAGAACGACGCGCGTAGCTGGCCTGCAGCCCGGTATTTCGCTGGAGCTACGAGCTTATGGCGCAAGTTACGCACGTACAATCCTGAAGGGCGCCTCTTCTCTGTTTAAATGAATATCCATATCTCAACGCGATCGAGCACCGCGCGGCATCCGGCCTCATGCTTCGGCGCTCGCCTCCGCCCCGGCCGCGCCGGCCAGCACCTCGCCGCGACACATCCGATCGCGCCTGCTCGATCGCCAGGGCAGGCGAACACTCACAGCGGCCCGATCTCGCTACCGAGATCGGGCCGCTATCTCTCTGGCGCCAGGTCTAGGGCGCGGGCGCCGCCCCGCCGTCGCCAAGCTGCCTGCGCAGATCTTCGATCTCCATGGTGATATACGGCGGGGTGAGGATGCCCATCGCGCCCTGCTGCGCCTCCAGGATCGCCAGCCGCCGGCGCTGCTGCGTCTGCGGGTCGGCGGGGACGCTTGGCTCGAAGCGCGGCGCGGGCGGCGCGCTCACGGCTTTGAGCCCGGCCAGCAGCTGGGCAAAGCTGTGCTCGAAGGCGTCGTGCTCTTTCCAGCGCCGAAAGTCGGGGATGAAATACTCACGGATTTCGGCCGCAAGGTCGGCGCCGGTCTCGGGGTCAAGGCACTCCCACGTATCAAGCGCCCGGTAGTCGAGCAGGCGGATCGGGAAAAACTTGCGCCGCCCGCTGGCCAGCTCGGCGTGGCGGGTGCGCCGCACCTCGCGCATCACCCACTTGCTGCGCAGGCTCTCAGGCGAAAGCACCAGGACGACCTTGTCATACACGCGGATCGCCTCGTCGATCTGCTCGTGGAGTGTGCGCCCGCCCTTGAGGTCTTCATCGGCGAACCAGACGCGCAGGTTCTGATCGCGCATCGCCGAGTAGAGGCGCTTGGCGAACGCCTCGTCGGTGGCGCTGTAGCTGATGAAGCAGGAGTAGAACTGGATCGGTTGCATCGCGCCGATCAGCGCGGGGATGTACTCGATAAAGCTCTCGGGGACGCCGCAGCCGCGCAGGAAGCCTTCGGGGATGCGGCCGTGCGACTGGACGATCGTATCAATGCCGATGGTGGATGGGGCAAGATATGCCACTGTCTCAAGACCCGTGACACCACTCAGGTCAAGGTCTGCGAAGATGGTGTGCTCTAGCACTGCATCTCGCAGGTTCGCCCCTTGCAGGTTGGCTCCTTGCAGGTTGGCCCCTGCCAAGTAAGCCCCTGTCAGATTGGCCCCTTGCAGGTCGGCTCCTGCCAGATTGGCCCCTGACAGATTGGCCCCTGACAAGTAAGCCCTTTCCAGGTCGACATGCACACCAGGGTTGGCTTCTCGCCAAGCATTCCACGCCACAACGCCCTGGAGCAGCCGATTTACATGTTTATGATTCGCCATGGTCGCCTCTACCAAGGCCGGCATATGCGGATCGAGCGCTCATCGGGCATTATTCAGCATCCTCACCGTCGGCTCCGATCGCCACCGCGCCGCCCTGGGCTGCCGCGCGCGCAAGGTTCAGCGCCAGCAGGCGCTCAAGAATCTGCTCATCGGTCAGGTCGGCGGGCCAGCCGTAGGCCGCGAACACGGCCGCGTCGAGCTTGGTGTGCGCCAGGTCGAGCCACGCTGGGCGCTGGTTATACAGGTTCGTGAGCGTGCGCTTTTTCAGCTCGGCCTCGCCGGCGCCGGGCGGATTTAGCCAATTATCGCGCAGCTCGACCAGGCGGCGCGCAGCGGCGGCGATGGCCTCGACGCGCGGATCGCCCTGCGGCTCGCGGCCAGGTGGCCAGGGGAAGGGGAAGGTTTCGAAGGTGCGCGATGAAGAGTAACTAGGGTCATTACCTACTCCCATCCAAGAACATAGAGCTAGTGACCACACTTCATGGACATGTGATTGGAGCAAACCAAAAAAATAATCATCGTCACGTGTAAAAACATGGAGTTTATGATCTGGTATGATGAACGTTTCTATCCAAGAAAACACTCGATGCTTGGCTACTTCTGGTGTAACGATACATCGGCTCAATCCTCGTAAAGCGGAACGAAGTCCTCGGCGTGGCTCTCCGAAAATCCACCATCGTCGTTTCATCGTTTCCCGTCGATTTTGATCTCGCAAGGGCTTTACATGTTTGCGGATGTACTCAAATGGGGCTTCATATTCTGCAGCTTCTTCCTCTGTCGTATCTACGCCGAAATCAATTATCCAAGTATCTCTTGGTCGGCCCGTAATATCCTGTCCCCCTACACGACGCTTGATCACATCTGCATTTGACCGACCATTGGGATTGATTGGTAAAGATAACATTGTGTGAGCTTGTTGCGTGGTGAGGTCGAAAGGGCCTGCTTTCATCATGCCTAGAAAGCAAATATTGGAATTCTCACGTAGTTGTTTCACACTAGAAAGATCGACTGATGCGGTAAGGTCAGAGTTGATTAAGGTCACAAGCTCCCCATTCAATATTCGATGTGCCTCGGTTCCCTCATCAAAGCCAACCATTGAAACACGCACCGCTGCACCGTCGAGTATCCACGGACGATCGGCCCAGGCCATGAAGATGTCGCCACTGGTTTTGATACGCTCAAGCACTTCTCGATTTGCTCCACTACGGATGGAGTTAGTCGAAAGTAGACCTGCACGTCGAGCTTGTTTTGCAGCTATTAATGTCCGTGCCCGTTCAAACCAGTAAAGGACAAGGTCTGCTCCACCTCGGATACGTCCTTCATAAAGCCCGCGCAACGTCTCAACATAGTCGTCGCCTAGCTCTGCACGCATTTTCTTGTCGCCCAAAAACGGCGGATTGCCAACGATCACATCGGCCTCGGGCCATTCCGGCTCGACTGGCTTTCCCTCGGCGTCGAACGCCAGGATCGCGTCCATGCGCTTGACCGTATCGAGCGGCTTGAGGATGGGATCGGCTGGCGCACCAAAGCCATTGTCGCGCAGCCACTGAATGTAGCCGATCCACACGGTGATCTGCGCCAGCTCGTGGGCATACTCGTTCAGCTCGATCCCGCGCAGCTGCTCGGGCGATACGCTCGGGAAGAACGCGCCCGCGCCAACGTCGCCGGCAAACGCGATCACTTCTTTCTCAAGGTCGAGCAGCTGCTTGAGCGCCACATACAAGAAGTTGCCGCTGCCGCACGCCGGGTCGAGCACACGCACGGCCGCGATCTCGCCGGCGAAGCCCACCAGCAAGCGGCGCAGATCGCCGTCAAGCTTGGTGCGCTGGCCAGCGGCGGCCGCGTCGCGTTTCGCGGCCAGCTCGCGCGCCTGGGCCTGCACGGCCTGCCAGCGGCGGCGCAGCGGCGCCATCAGCACCGGCTCGACAATCAGCAGGATGTCGTCTTTGCTAGTGTAGTGCGCGCCGAGCTGCGAGCGCTTCTCGGGCGCGAGCGAGCGCTCAAACAGCGTGCCCAAGATCGCCGGCTCGATGCTCGACCAATCCAGCGCACTGACGCGCGCCAGGATGTCGAGGCTCTCGCTATCCAGCTCCAGCACATCGGCGGTATCGAACAGCCGGCCGTTGAAGTAGCGGATCTCGTCCGAGCCGAACCAGCCGCCGCCGGCCATGGCATCGAACAGCAAGCGCAGCTGCTGGGCAAACGCCGCCGGCTTGGCGCGCGTGCGCGCAATCAGGCGCGAGAACAGGTTATCGGGCAGCAGGCCGATATCCTCGGCGAACAGGCAGAACAGCAGCCGGATGAGGAAATGCGCGGTGCGCTGCGGATCTTCGCCCCACTTGCGCAGCAGCTCGGCCAGGCGGGCAAACTCGCGCGCAGCGGCCTCAGTGACTTGCGCGGTGGTCTGGGGCGCTTTGAAGGCGTCGGGGTTCTCGAAGATCGCGCGCAGCCGCTTGAGCCCGGCCGGCGTCAGCAGATCGTCAAGCGTGATCGTCGTGACCTGCTTGACCGTGTTGGTGAAGTTGGTATGGACGACGATCGACTCGAGATCCGAGACAACCAGCAGCGGCGGATTCTGCAGCGACTCGCGGTACTGCAGCAGCTGCTGGTATGCCTTCTCAAGGTTGGCGTGCTTGCCCTTGTATTCCCAGGCAAAAAAGCCGCGCTTCCAGACATCGGCCCAGCCCTGGCCGCCCTTCTGCTTGCTGCTGCCGGCCTCAAACGTGAAGCGCTCGCCGCTGGAATCGTCGCCGGGGGTTTCATGGCCGATCAGGTGGCACAGATCAATAAAATGCTCCTGGGCGGCGCTGCGCTCTTTGAGCGTGCTGGCGCGCCACTTGCGCACGAAATCTTGCGGTGTCTGGGCGGGCATGCAGGAACCTCACAAGGCTGTTGGGCACGGGCAGCGGGTGCGCACGGCAGTGCAGATACACGAGTATAGCATATTGTAAACGACGC
>NZ_JAXLWP010000018.1:0-157963 GCF_046328425.1 Kouleothrix sp. | reverse complement strand
CCAGCACCAGCGCCTCGGGCGGCTGCGCGCGCACCAGGCCGGCAAGCTGCTCGAGCTGGCGCCACTCGACGCGGGCGTAGCGATTCTCGCGGCTCCAGTCGGCGCTGTAGTTCGCGCTCAGGTGGGTATTCAGCAGCGCGATCGGCAGCCCTGCGGCGCGCAGGCGCGTCAGCAGCACGCCCTTGTGCAGCGCCCAGTCCATCAGGGCTGGCGCGGCCACCACATCGCGCGCGCGGAACAGCACGAACTCCTGGGCCTCGATCGGCGCGCGGCTGAGCGTCAGCAGCCCGCCCTTGGGAGCGTAGACGAACGGCACGGCGCTGTGGTAGGGATGGCTCGCGGCGCACGCCGCCGTCAGCAGCCGCGAGTAGGCGTGCGCCTGCACCTCTTGCAGGCACACCACGTCGTCGGCGCGCGCCGCAAGCTCGCGCGCCAGCGCCAGCAGCCGCCGCCGGGCCGAGGGCGTGGGCACGCCAAAGCAGTTGTAGCTCAGCAGCGAGAGCGCCGGCATACGCTCAGCCGCGCCTGGGCGCGCGCTCGGCGCCTGCACCATCGGCCCGCGACTGCTCGTGCAGGCCGCGCAGGTTCAGCAGCGCCGCCAGGATCGCGCCGGCGCTGTCGAGCATAATATCGGTGATCGTATCGGTGAGTCCCGAGACGATCTGCTGCGGCAGCACGAAATCCGAAAGCCACTCGATCACCTCCCACAGCGCGCCCAGGGCGATCCCGAGGCTCGCGATCGTCAGCACGAACAGGATCCGGTGCTTGAAGAAGCTCTCCATCAGCTCGCTGTAGAAGAGATAGCCTGCCGCGAGCGTGATCGCGAAGATCGTATAGAGATGCGCGATCTCGTCGTAGGGGCCAGGCTGATTGTACAGGTTCCACGCCCACCCGCCGGCGTTGATCAGCGCCGCGATCACAAAGATCAGGTCGAACAGCGTCGGCAGCTTGCGCTCAAACGACACAAACGCGAACGATAGCGCCAGAAAGCCGGCCAGCGCGGCGGCCGCGAACCATTGGCGCTGCACCAGCACCACCACAATCGCAATCGCCAGCAGCGCCTGGCCGAACCACGCCGCCATCCGGTAGCCGTGCCAGTTCGTATTTCGCATATACTTGCTCCCGTGGTATCCTCTGCCGGGAACTCCAAGCAAATTATGCGCCGAGAAAGGTTGGCTGTGAGCACGCTAAACGATACGACGATCATTATCACTGGCGCCACCAATGGCATTGGCCAGGTGGCGGCGACCGAGCTGGCGCGCATGGGCGCGCGCGTGGTGCTGGTGGGCCGCGACGCCCAGAAGAGCGCGGCGGTGGCCCAGGCGATCACCGCCCAAACCGGCAACCCGGCGGTCGATGTGCTGCTGGCCGATCTTTCATCGCAGGCCGAGGTGCGCCGGCTGGCCGGCGAGATCCTCGCGCGCTACCCGCGCATCGACGTGCTGCTGAACAACGCCGGCGCGGTGTTTGGCTCGCGCCAGCTCACCGTCGACGGCATCGAGCGCACGTTTGCGCTGAACCACCTGGCCTATTTTCAGCTGACGAACCTGCTGCTCGAGCGGATCAAGGCCAGCGCGCCGGCGCGGATCGTGAATGTATCGTCGGCGGCGCACAGTGGCGCCACGCTCGACTTCGATGATCTGCAGGGGCAGCGGCGCTACTCGGCCTTTGGCGCGTATAGCAAATCGAAGCTGGCGAACCTGCTGTTCACATACGAGCTGGCGCGCCGCCTTGCGGGCAGCGGCGTCACGGTGAACGCCGTGCACCCCGGCCCGGTGGCCACCGGCTTTGGCCGCAACAACGGCGGGCTGTGGGGCGTGGTTTTCCGCCTGATCGCGCCGCTGATGCGCACGCCCGCGCAGGGCGCCGCCACCTCGATCTATGTCGCGTCGTCGCCCGAGCTGGCCGGCGTCAGCGGCAAGTACTTCTCCGACAGCAAGGCGGTCGAGTCGTCGCGCGCCTCGCACGACGCCGCCGCCGCCGCGCGGCTGTGGCAGGTCAGCGCCGAGATGACCGGGCTGCCCGCCGCGGGCGCCTGAGCGCGCACACGGGTGCTTGCGGCGGGCGGCGGCGCGGCGTATGCTTGCAGCGATTTCACCGCTCGAGCATACGGAGGTGCACACCATGCGAAGGAGCGCAACCGCCTTGCTGCTGGCCGGCGCGCTGGCGATCGGCGCGCTGATCGGCTTTGTCGACACGCGGCCCACCTGGGATGACACCGGCGTCACCGTGGGGCTGCTGGTGCTGGCCTGCCTGCTGTTCGGCGCGGCGCGGCCGCGCCTGGCGTGGCTGTGGGCGCTGGCGATCGGCGCGTGGCTGCCGCTGCTGAATATACTGATCGCGCGCAGCTTCGCGCCGCTGGCTGCGCTGGCGATCGCGTTTGTGGCGGCGTATGCCGGCGCGCTTGTGCGCCGGGCGCTCCGTGGCGGCACGGCCGCGCCGCCGGTATAGCACGCGCCGCGCGCTGACGCTCGCTTCTGCCAACTGGAACTCGCATCGTGTATACTACGCGTGCGTCTGAAGCCCACACCAGCAGAAGGCAGAGCTATGCAGCGAACCCTGCTCGACGCCGAGCACCTGATGTTCCGCGACGCGTTTCGCACCTTTCTCGCCCGCGAGGTCGCGCCGCACTACGAGGCCTGGGAGCGCGAAGGGATTGTGCCGCGCGAGCTGTGGCGCAAAGCCGGGCGCTCGGGCTTTCTCGGCACCGACGTGCCCGAGCAGCTGGGCGGCGCGGGCCTGGCCGACTACCGCTACAACGCGGTGATCGCCGAGGAGCTGGCGCGCGGCCGCTTCATGGGCGTCGGCATGTCGGTGCACAACGATATTGTGATCCCCTACTTCCTGCGCTATGCCAGCCCCGAGCAGCGCCAGCGCTGGCTGCCGGGCCTGGCCAGCGGCGACCTGATCGGCGCGATCGCCATGACCGAGCCGGGCGCCGGCAGCGACCTGGCCGGCATTCGCACCAGCGCGCTGCGCGACGGCGACGCCTACCTGCTGAGCGGCCAGAAGACCTTTATCTCGAATGGCATCCTGAACGACCTGCTGATTGTGGTGGCGCGCACCGACCCGGCGCGCGCCCACCGTGGCATCAGCCTGCTGGTGGTCGAGCGCGATATGCCCGGCTACCGGCGCGGCCGCAACCTCGAGAAGATCGGGCTGCACGCGCAGGATACCGCCGAGCTGTTCTTCGACGACGTGCGCGTGCCGGCCGCGAATGTGCTGGGCGAGGAGGGCGCGGGCTTCGGCTACCTGATGCAGCAGCTGCCGCAGGAGCGCCTGACGATCGCGGTGAGCGCGATTGCCGCCGCCGAGGCCGCGCTGGAGTGGACGATCGACTACTGCAAGGGCCGCAGCGCCTTCGGCCGGCCGATCGCCGACTTTCAGAATACGCGCTTCCGCCTGGCCGAAATCAAAACCGAGCTGACGATCGGGCGCGTGTTCGTCGACCAGTGCATCCTGGCGCATAACCGTGGCGAGCTGAGCGCCGACGAGGCCGCGATGGCCAAGTGGTGGGCCAGCGAGCTGCAGGTGCGCGTGGTCGACCAGTGCCTGCAGCTGCACGGCGGCTACGGCTACATGCGCGAGTACCCGATCGCCAGGCTGTACCTCGACACGCGCGTGCAGACGATCTACGGCGGCACTACCGAGATCATGAAAGAAATCATCGGGCGCGCGCTGCTCGAACATTAGACAGAAGCGAGCACTGCTCTGCCGAAGGCTGAACACCCCAGCTGCGTAAGCCCTACGTGCAGGCTTCCGCAGGTTCGATCCGAGTTTTCAGGGGGAAGGACGAAAGACGGAAGACGAAACAGCGCCGCCTTTCGTCTTCCAGCTTTTGTCAAACCGGTTCGGAGGTGTGATAGCCTGCACCAAGGTTTGAAGGTTGAAAGTTCGTACGCAAACCTGCAAGCAAGGAACCATCCATGCCAGAAGCATATATCTACGACGCCATCCGCACGCCGCGCGGCAAAGGCAAGCCCGACGGCGCGCTCCATGAGGTACGGCCAGTCGCGCTGCTGGTGGGCCTGATGCACGAGCTGCAGCGGCGCCACGCTCTCGACACCGCGCTGGTTGAAGACGTGGTGCTCGGCTGCGTCACGCCGATCGGCGACCAGGGCGGCGATATCGCCAAGACCGCGGCGCTGGCGGCCGGCTGGGATTGGCGGGTGCCGGGCGTGCAGCTCAACCGCTTCTGCGCCAGCGGCCTCGAGGCCGTGAACCTGGCCGCCATGAAAGTCCGATCGGGCTGGGAAGAGCTGATCGTCGCCGGCGGCGTCGAGTCGATGTCGCGCGTGCCCATGGGCAGCGACGGCGGCGCGCTGTTCGCCGACCCGGCCACCAGCATGGCGATCGGGTTTGTGCCGCAGGGCATCGGCGCCGACCTGATCGCCACGCTCGACGGCTTCACGCGCGACGACGCCGACCAGTTCGCGTGCGAGTCGCAGCGCAAGGCCGCCCAGGCGCGCGCCAGCTGCTACTTCGCGAAGTCGATCGTGCCGGTGCGCGACCAGAATGGCCTGCCGATCCTCGAGCAGGACGAGTTTATCAAGCCGCAGACCACGCTCGATGGCCTGGCGAAGCTCAAGCCCTCGTTCGCGAGCGCCGGCGCGCTGGGCTTCGACACCGTCGCCAAGCAGAAGTACCCGCAGGTCGAGCGCATCGAGCACATCCACACCGCCGGCAACTCGTCGGGTATTGTCGACGGCGCCGCGCTGGTGCTGGTTGGCTCCGAGGCGGCCGGCCGCCGGCTGGGCCTGGCGCCGCGCGCGCGCGTGCTGGCCAGCGCGCTCACCGGCGCCGAGCCGACGATCATGCTCACCGGGCCGGCGCCGGCCGCGCGCAAGGCGCTCGACAAGGCCGGGCTCACGTTTGATCAGATCGACCTGTTCGAGGTGAACGAGGCGTTCGCTGCGGTGGTGATGCACTTCCAGCGCGAGACCGGCGTGCCGTGGGAGAAGATCAACGTCAACGGCGGCGCGATCGCGCTCGGCCACCCGCTTGGCGCCACCGGCGCGATGCTGCTGGGCACGCTGCTCGACGAGCTCGAGCGCCGCGGTCTGCGGCGTGGCCTGGCGACGCTGTGCGTCGGCGGGGGCATGGGCATCGCGACGGTTATTGAACGGCTCTGACGCCTCGCCCGCTACTCTCCCCTTGCCCGAGCACGGGCTGCCCCACGCGCCAGTTCGGCCGGCATCGCCCGCCCGCGCGGGGAAGGCGCAGCGGGAGGGACGCTAAAAAGGATACCGCGAATGCAACAGCACATCCAGTACGAGCGCGCCGGCGACGGGGTGGTAACCCTCACGATGGACTGGCCCGGCCAGCCGGTGAACACAATCGACCGCGCGTTCTCGCCGGCGCTGGCCGAAGTGCTCGACACGCTCGAGGCCGAGCGCGAGCAGATCGCCGGGGTGATCCTCGCCAGCGCCAAAAAGACATTCTTCGCGGGCGGCGACCTGAAGTGGTTCATCACGCTCGGCCCGGCCGACGCCGCCGAGATCTTCGCGGTGGTCGAGCGCGCCAAAGCGCTGATGCGCCGCCTTGAGCTGCTGGGCCGGCCGGTGGTAGCCGCGATCGGTGGGGCCGCGCTCGGCGGCGGCTGGGAGCTTGCGCTGGCCTGCCATCACCGCGTCGTGCTGAACGATCCCGCCATTCAGCTTGGCCAGCCCGAGGTGTCGCTCGGGCTGCTGCCGGGCGGCGGCGGCATCACGCGCATGGTGCGTATGCTCGGGCTTCAGGAAGCCATGCCCTACCTGATCGAGGGCCGGCTGATGCGCCCATCCGACGCGGCGAAGCTCGGGCTGTGCGCGCTGGCCGAAACGCGCGACGACCTGATCGTCCAGGCGCGCGCCTGGATCGCCGCCAACCCCGCGCCGGCGCAGCTGTGGGATCGCAAGGGCTATGCCATGCCCGGCGGCGCGCCCGGCAGCCCGCACATAGCCCAGCTGATCGGCGCCGCGCCGGCCGTGCTGGCAGAGCAGACCCACAACGCCTACCCCGCGCCCAAGGCCATCCTCAGCGCGGCGGTGGAAGGCGCGCAGGTGCCGTTCGATGTCGCCACGCGGATCGAGAGCCGCTACTTCGCCGAGCTGGTGACCGGCCAGGTGGCCAAGAATATGATCGGCGCGTTTTTCTTTCAGCTGAACGAGATCAAGGCCGGCGTGGCCCGCCCCTCCGGCGTGCCGCGCTGGAGCGCCAGCAAAGTCGGCGTGCTGGGCGCCGGCATGATGGGCGCCAGCATCGCCTACGCCAACGCCGCGCGCGGCATCGCCACCGTGCTGAAGGACACATCGGCCGAGCTGGCCGAGCGCGGCAAGAGCTACAGCGCCAAAGTCACCGCGCGGCGGGTCGAGCGCGGGCAGATTAGCGCCGAGCGCCAGCACGAGCTGCTGGGCCTGATCCACGCCACCGCCGACCCCAGCGACCTGGCAGGCTGCGACCTGATCATCGAGGCGGTGTTCGAGAACCAGGCGCTGAAGCAGCAGGTGATCGGCGAGTTCGAGCCGCTGCTGCTCGAGCGCGGCTTTTTTGCCTCGAATACCTCGACGCTGCCGATCAGCCAGCTGGCCGAGGCCGCCGCGCACCCCGAAAGCTTCATCGGCCTGCACTTCTTCTCGCCGGTCGACCGGATGCAGCTGGTCGAGATCGTCAAGGGCCGCCACACCAGCGCCGAGACGCTGGCGCGCGCCTACGACTATGTGCAGCAGCTCGGCAAGATCCCGATCGTCGTGAACGACGCGCGCGGCTTCTTCACCTCGCGCGTGATCCGCACGTTTCTGAACGAGGCCGCGGCCATGCTTTCGGAAGGCGTGGCGCCGGCCGCGATCGAGAATGCCGCGCTGCAGGCCGGCTTCCCCACCGGGCCGCTGGCGCTGCTCGACGAGGTGAGCCTGACGCTGGCGCTGTCGATCGCGCAGGAGGCGCGCGCGGCCGCCGCTGCCGCAGGCCAGGCGTACGTGCCCGCGCCGGGCGAGGCGCTGATCGAGCGCATGGTGCGCGAGCTTGGGCGGCCGGGCCGGGCTGGCGGCGGCGGCTTCTACGAGTACCCTGCCGGGGGCGCGAAGCGGCTGTGGCCGGGCCTGCGCGCGTTTGGCGGCCAGGTGGCCAGCCTGCCGCAAGACGTGCGCGAGCTACAGGAGCGCATGCTGTACATCCAGTCGATCGAGGCGCTGCGCTGCATGGAAGAGGGCGTGGTCGAGCATGCGCGCGACGCAAACATTGGCTCGATCTTCGGCATCGGCTTCCCAGGCTGGACGGGCGGCGTCATCCAGTTTGTGAGCCACGTCGGGGTGCGCGCGTTCAGCGGCGCGCGCCGCCGAGCTTGCGGGCGCGTACGGTGCATGCGCGAGTTAGCGCCAGTTCGACGCGCCGCCTGCGCCCTTGCGCCGCTGTTCAGGCAGGCGGCGATCGTTAAAAGTCTTTCGACCCCTCCTCTACCCCTCCCTGGTCAGGGAGTGCGTGACACATCTGGCTGTTGCGGCAGTGTGCGTGCGGTGCCGCCGCCGCGACCGCACCACACAGCCACGACAATATCTCTCCTTTCCCTCTCCGCACGCGGGAGAGGGGGAAGGGGGGCGAGGGCCGACGTTGCACCAGCCCTGCGCAGGCGACCGCGTAAGTCCCGTCAGTAAGTGATCAAGCGAAGAGCGTATTACATTCCCGCCTGCAGTGCGCGCTCGCTGGCCAGCGGAATCGCGATCGTGAACGTGCTGCCGCTGCCCTCCTGGCTGCTCACGGCGATCGTGCCGCCGTGCAGCGACACGATCTCCTTCACCACGTACAGGCCAATGCCCATGCCGCTGATGCTCTGCTCGTGCACGTTGCTGGCGCGGTAGAAGCGGCTGAACAGCTGCGGCACCGCCAGCGACGGAATGCCGATGCCCTGGTCGGAGATGCTGAGCTGCGCGTGTGTGCCCGAGGACTCGAGCCGCACCGTGATCTGGCCACCGTCGGGGCTATACTTGATCGAGTTCTGGATCAAGTTCTGCAGCACCTGCTCGAGCCGCAGCGCGTCGCCGGCGATCGGCACCGGCGACGCGCGAAGCTCGGCCACCACCGTGTGCTGGATGTACAGCATTGGCTGCACCTCTTCGACCACCTGGCGCACCAGGGTGGCCAGGTCGATCGGCTCGACATCGAGCGATAGGTGGCCCATCTCGATCCGCGAGATATCGAGCAGGTCGTTGATCAGCTTCTCGAGGCGGTGCGACTGATCGACGATCACGCCGAGGGTGCGCTGGTGCGCCGCCGAGAGGCTGCCCTCGCGCAGCGTGCGGCGCTGGAGCAGCTGCGCGTTGCCCAGCACCGACGTAAGCGGCGTCTTCAGCTCATGCGACGCGATCGACAGAAATTCGTCGCGGAGCCGCAGCGCCTGCTGAGCCTCGGCCAGGGCCGCCTGCTCGCGCGCCAGCAGATCGGCGCGCTCTTCGGCGGCGTAGTGCTCGGCGGTGAGGTCGAGCGTTACACCGACCATGCGCGTGGCGCCGGGCTGCATCAGCCGCCCGGCCGCGCGGATCCAGTGCGTCGATTTGTCGCCCCAGCAGACCCGGCAGTCGGTCTGGAAGGCGACCTGCGCGTCGATCGCGTGCTCGATCGCGCGGCGGAGCGGCGCAATGTCGCCGGGGTGCAGGCGCGCGGCAATCTGCGGGATGTGCATGTCGGCGTCGGGCGCGAAGCCGAAGTGCGCCTTGCAGATCGGCGTGCAGTGCAGCGCGCCGCTGGCCACATCCCACTCCCACGCGCCCATGTTTGCCGCAGCCAGCCCCAGCTCGAGCTGCTGGTGGCGCTCGCTCAAGCTGCTGGCCGCAGCTGTTTGAACATCGAGGTTTTCGCTTGGCATAGCCGGTGTTGCAATCCTTGCTTGTCCTTGCTCGAATCCCGCGACCAGGCCACGCTCACGCACCTCGGCACACACAGTGGGATTACTCGGGCAACCTGCAAGAACTACGCCACGGCCGCAGGGCGGCCTGCCTATACCAATGGCAGAGCGGTTCTTTCCTCTGGGATGTGTCCATTTTCCGCGCGCAGCACGGAAAATGGACACAACGGCGTAGGTCCTAAAGTGATCGCTTGATTATGGTGGGGTTCGGGGCGGCTTCGCCGCCCCCGAAATTTCTTTTGCGGCGCCCGGCATTGCCGGGCGCCGCACAAGAAAACACAAGTAATCAAACGGAGTTGGTATCAGCCGGCGTGCACAAGCACGCGGTGCCAGGCATTGTTCATATAGCCCTTGAAGTTCCAGATCGAGGCAGCAGACTCGGGCTGGGTGTTCGCGGCGGTGTCGCAGGCGCGCGCCACCAGCGTATGCGCGCCCGGCGCCAGCTCGATCTGCGCCTGCCACAGCCGCCAGGCCCAGCGCGTGGGCTGGCCGCGCAGCTCGGCCTGCACCCAGCTTGCGCCGCCGTCGGCCGAGATGTCGACGCGCGCGATCGAGCGCCCGCCGCCGGCATAGGCGTAGCCCTCGATCGATACGAGCCCGGCAGGCAGGCGCGCGCCTGCAGCCGGCTGGCAGATCACCGACGTGAGCGACGACTCGCCGAGCATCAGCGCTTGCTGCCAGTCGGCGCTGTGGGCCTCGGCGGCCGGCGGGAACAGCTTGTAGGCGCGCGCCTGGAAGTAATTGCTTGACGGTGCGGCCTGCAGCGTGATCGCCGCCAGCCACTTGACGCTGCGCGCGCCGATGTAGCCCGGCACCACCACGCGCAGCGGGAAACCGTGCGCCGCCGGCAGCGGCGCGCCGTTCATCTCGTAGGCCAGCAGCACCTCGGGGGCCAGGGCTTTGTCGATCGCGATCGAGCCGCCGAAGCCGAAGCGCTGGCCCTGGCGCTCGACTTCGTCGAGGCCGGCGAAGGCGGCGTGCGCGGCCGCAGGCAGCACGCCCGCGGCCAGCAGCAGCTCGCGCAGTGGCACGCCGGCCCATACCGCGCTGCTGATCGCCTCGGCGCCCCACAGCACTTCGCCGGGGATCGGGCGAATGGCCTGCAGCTCGTCGCGGCGGTTGCCGGCGCACTGCAGCGTCGCGTCCACCGCCACGCGCGAAAACTGGCTCCGCAGGTCGGCCAGCGTCAGCGCCAGCGGCCGCTCGACCAAGCCGCCGATCGTCAGCCGGTAGCTCGCCGGGTCGATACTCGGCAGCGACCCATGGTTGCGCACGTAGAACAGCTCGGCGGGGGTGTGCTCGGCGCGGGCGATCAGCTCGGGGGGCGGCCCGCCGTTCAGCGGCGCGCGGCTGCGTACTACAAACGCGGGATGCTTGCCGTCCGGCGGCTCGGTGGAATGCTCTGCCATGCGACCTCCTTGTTCGCTACATGCGCACCGTGGCCCCGTTGCCGGTGCGGCTGGCGCGCGTGGCGCGCTGCGCTGATTGTAGCAACCGAAGAGGGAAGTGGCAACAGCCAGGCTAGCCGACCGGGATATTCAGATCCGCGAGGAAACGGCGGATCTCGGCGGACTCGGGGATGACCACCAGGCTGCGCTGAGCGGCGCGCACCAGGATAATATGGTACGATAGCTCGCCGGTGTTGCGCTGCGCCCACGAGAGCCGGGCCAGCACCGGGGTTTCGATACGCCAACCCTGCTCAAGCATCAGGCGCAGCGCCTCGAGACCGCGCGGCACGCCGAATGGCATGGCTGGCTGGGGCACCTCAGATCGCCGAGTGTTCGATCTCATAGCTCACCAGCTTGTTCTGCCCAAGCCGCGACCGGCGGCCAACCAGCGCCAGGCCAACCAGCAGCAGCGCCGACACGCCGCCAATCGCGTAACCGCTAACGAAGATAATGACCGTGACCATGTGTAGCTCCTTCTGTTTCTTCCTTGCTATTCTCACGCCTCTATCCTAGCGCTGCCAATTTATCGCTGGGTGATCCGATTGTTAAATGTGTGTAAAGCTTATGAGCTTTCGCGCCCGTAAGCCGGGCCGGCGGGATTCTCGGGCCTTTTTATGAATGCAACGTGATCGTAATCTATGCTCAATCGGTATATCATATAATCTGGTAAGTATCGCCCTAGCCTGAGAGTTCTGAGAATGCGACAGATGTTGGCCCGGTTGCTAACAATCGCTCATCCCGACGATGAGTATCAGCAGCGTGGGCGCGCGGTGGTGGTGCTAAGCCTGGGCATGATCGCGATGGCCCTGCTGTTTGTGGTCGTCGTGCTGTGCTTTCAGCCTAACCCCGAGACAAGCCTGAAGCTCGTCGTGCTGGCAATCACGATCTTTGGCACGGCGATCATTCTGGCGCGGCGCGGGCTGGTTGATCTGGCGGCCTGGGGCATGCTCGGCTTTACACTGGTTGGCCCATTCGTGGCTATGCTCAGCACGCCGGTGGTTGGCACCGCCCCGCTGACGCTGGTGTTCGCGATCTTGATCGCGAGCATGGTGGTGCGATCCTGGCAGATCTGGCTGGTGCTGGCGGCTGCGCTGCTGGGGCTGCTGCTGACGGTTATGCTGCTGTCGGCGTGGTCGTATACACCCAACGAGATCGAAACCACAGTGCTGGTGGCGGCGCTGATCATGCTGCCCATGGTCGCGCTGATCAGCTACCTCTCGGCTAGCGAAACGCAGCGCGAGCGCGCGGCGCTGCGCCGCGAGATCGCCGAGCGCCTGCATGTCGAGCATGCGCTGCTGCAGGCCAAAGACGCTGCCGAGTCGGCCAACCGCGCCAAGAGCGCGTTTCTGGCGCACATGAGCCACGAGCTGCGCACGCCGCTGACGGCCATCCTCGGCTATACCAACCTGCTGGCGTGGCAGGCCGAGCAGCAGGGCGCCGAGAGCTTCCTGAGCGACCTGGGAGTGATCGAGTCGTCGGGCAAGCACCTGCTGAACCTGATCAACAATGTGCTCGACCTCTCGAAGATCGAGGCCGGCAAGCTCGACCTGCTCCTCGAAACCTTCGACGTGGCCACTATGCTTAATCAGCTGGTCGCGTCGGTGCAGCCGCTGGTGGGCAAGAACCGCAACCACCTGGTGATCGATTGCAGCCCCGACATTGGCATCATGTACGCCGACCAGACCAAGGTGCGGCAGATTCTGATCAATATGCTCTCGAACGCCTCGAAGTATACCGAGCAGGGCGTGATCACAATTGCGGCGCAGCCCGAGTGTACCGACGAACACGACTGGGTGGTCTTTCACGTCTCCGATACCGGCATTGGCATTCCGCCCGAGGCGATCTCGCAGCTGTTCCAGACCTTTAAGCGCGTGGTCGATCCGCCGAACGCGCCCAAGTACGATGGCGCCGGGCTAGGGCTGGCGCTGAGCCAGCATATCTGCCGGATCATGGGCGGCAACATCACGGTGCAGAGCACGCTCAATGTTGGTACCACGTTCAGCATCCGCCTGCCCAGGCGCGTCGCCCAGCCGGTGGCCGAGCTGGTGTAGCCACAACTTGGGGTAAGATATGGCGACGGCCCCAGCGATGCGCTGGGGCCGTTGAGCAGGGGAAATATATTGGAAGATGCACCAGCGTATGTTTGGCGTAGCAACGTACTGGTTCCGTGATCGGGAGCGCCTGGTTCGCAAAATGGGCTGTGGTGTGCTGCGATGCTAGCTACGTTGTAGGCTGCGTTGTCGAGTGCGACGAGCTGTGAGATTTCACGAACCTTGTTCGCCAGTGCATCTGCGAATATCCTATCATGCTTGCCGCGCCTGTAGCATAACATGTTGATCACAAAAGTGTATCGATCGATGACTCTTTGTACATTATCGGGTACCGGAGCCTGGTACGCTGTTCGCCTGCGGCAGCGCTGGATCACGTGCTGTAGGTTGGGGGCTACATGGCCTTGAATGTCATCAGCATAGCGGCGACAAAGAGCAGGCCATAGACCCACGGCAGCGCGACCAGGCCGATCGTGAGCGAGGCCGGCCCGAACCAGTGCGCCAGCCACGCGCCTACCCCCGACACCACAAACATCACCGGGATGAGCAAAGCCCCTACTAGCAGCCAACCGGCCCACGCGACGTTCATATCGGCGATGCTGATGACGCTGCCCGAGGCAATCACTACGCCACCCAGAGCCCCTAACACGCATACGATGGTATTGATGATGAGTACGATGAGCATGCTTGAACCCTCGTAATTCGACCTCTCGGCAGAGTAGGTACGCTTCTTCACACTATAAGTATAGCAGAGCTGCCTAATGCGTTGAGCGCGAGGGATATCGCGGTATAATGCATCTTCGTGGCGCGGCGCGGCGCCTGTGCAGCATGCACGGTAAGAATGGCGCCGCCTGCCCGCTGCTGGGGGCGCAGCTGCGGCCTACACCCTTGAGGAACATATGGCAAAGAACTACATCTGCGACATGGATGGCGTGCTGGTGTTTGGCTCGCAGATCATCCCTGGCGCCAACGAGTTTATCCGCCGGCTCGAGCAGGCCGGCTCGAAGTTTCTGGTGCTGACGAATAACTCGATCTACACCCAGCGCGACCTGTGGGTGCGCCTGCAGCGCATCGGGCTGGACGTGCCGGCGAATGCGATCTACACCTCGGCGATGGCGACCGCCCAGTTCCTCGCGACGCAGCACCCCGGCGGGAGCGCCTACGTCATTGGCGAGGCCGGGCTGACGACGGCGCTGCACGACGCCGGCTACATCATCACCGACCAGGATCCGGAGTACGTTGTGCTGGGCGAGACGCTGTCGTATAGCTTCGAGCGGATAACCCAGGCCATGCGCTTTGTCGCGGCGGGCGCGCGCTTTATCGCGACGAACCCCGATGTCTCAGGCCCGGGCGAGGGCGGGATGGTTCCGGCAACCGGCGCGGTCGCGGCGCTGATTTCGGCGGCCACGGGGGTGCAGCCGTACTACATTGGCAAGCCCAACCCGCTGATTATGCGCACGGCCCTGCGCACGATCGACGCGCACTCCGAGGACTCGGTGATGGTTGGCGACCGCATGGACACCGATATCATCATCGGCACCGAGAGCGGGCTGGAGACGATCCTGGTGCTCACTGGCGTCACGCGCCGCGAGGATGTTTCGCGCTACCCCTATCGGCCGACGCATATCGTCGCCTCGGTGGCCGATATCGAAGTGTAGGCAGGCTTCGATACGCGGGGTCTCGGCTTAGCACAGCAGGGGCGCGCCACAGCGCGCCCCTGCTGATTCGTGGGGCGGCTAGCGCTCGACGGTGGCGCCGCTCGGCACCACCAAGTCGGGGCCATAGCGATCCTCGTTGACGCGCGGCATCACCACGACATTGCGGCCGATGATCGCGCCGGCCGGGATGCGCGCGCGCCGGCCGATCACCGTAAGGCCGGTGTTCAGCCGGTCGGGGGCGGCCTGGTTGGGGGTATTATCCTCGCCGTCGCCGACCTTGGCCTCTTTGCCCACCACCGTCTCCTTGTCGAGGATGCAGCGGTCGATCACCGCGTCGCGCTCGACCACCGTATCGGTGAGCAGGATCGAGTCGCGCACCACGGCGCCGGGCGCCACCACCACGCCGGGGGCGATCACCGAGCGAATCACCTGGCCGTAGATCTGGCAGCCGTCGCACAGCAGGTTGCCCTCGGCGCGCGCCTCGGCGCCGATCAGCGCGGCCGGGCGCTCTTCGCTGCGGGTATGGATGACCCACTCGGGGTCGTACAGGTCGAGCGCGGGCGTCTCGACGAGCAGGGCCATGTTGGCCTCGTAGTAGGCCTGCACGGTGCCAACATCGGCCCAGTAGCCCTGGAAGTGGTAGGCGGCCACCTGGGTCTGCCGCACGACCTTGGGCATGATCTCGCGGCCGAAGTCGTTCTCGTTGCCCCCGGCCAGCAGCTCCATGAGGAAGCTCTTGCGGAACACGTAGATGCCCATCGAGGCCAGGCTCGACTGCGAGCGGCGCGGCTTTTCCTCGAAGCGGCTGACGGTGCCGTCGGCGTCGACGGTGACGATGCCGTAGCGGTGCACCTCGTGGCGGTTGACGCTATGCACGGCCACGGTGAGGTCGGCGCCGCGATCCTGGTGGATCTGCAGCATGGGCCGGTAGTCCATCTTGTAGATATGGTCGCCGGCGAGCACCAGCACGGCGTCGATCGGCTGCTCGGCGATGAAATCGAGGTTGGCGCGCACGGCGTCGGCGTTGCCGCGCTGCCAGTCGCCGCCCTCGGTGGTGAGGAACGGGTGCAGCACGCGTACGCCGCCGATCCGCCGGTCGAGATCCCAGGGCTTGCCGACGCCGATATGCTCGTGCAGCGAGCGCGGGCGGTACTGTGTCAGCACGCCGACATTGTAGATGCCCGAGTTCACGCAGTTCGAGAGCGCGAAGTCGATGATCCGGAACTTGCCGGCGAATGGCACTGCAGCTTCGGAGCGCTCGGCGGTGAGCGCGCTCAGCGCTTTGCTCTCGCCGCCGGCCAGGATGAGTGCGAGTGTGCGCAGCATAGCTATCCTTAGTTTTGGGCTCTGGGTGCCGAGCTATGAGTCAGAGCCGGGAAGCTCAAAGCTCACCACCCCGAGCGTAACATGCTATATGGTCTCGCCCGAAGCCACCTCGCCGCCGGGGAAGTGTTCCTCGTCGCGGTCGGCGTTGATCACCACATTGCGGCCGATATTGATATTCGAGGGCAGGTGCGCGCCCTTGCCCACCACCGTCACGCCGGTATTGAGCTTCTCGGGCTCCTGCTTGTTCGGCACGGTCAGGTCGTCGCCGTAGCCGAGGCGCACGCCGGCGCCAACTACCACGTTCTTGTCGACAATCACGCGGTCGAGCACGGCGCCGGGGCCGATCCATACATCGTTCATCACCACGCTGTCGCGCACGAGCGCGCCGGGCGACACGTACACGCCGGGCGAGAGCACCGAGCGCTCGACGCGGCCGCGCACGATCGCGCCATTGCAGATCATGCTCTGCACCACCTGCGACTGCGGGCCGAACTTGGCGGGCGGGCGCTCTTCGCTGCGGGTGTGCACGACCCACTCGGGGTCGTAGAGCTTGAGCGTATTGCGCGAGTCGAGCAGCTCCATGCTGGTTTCCCAGTACGACTGGATGGTGCCGACGTCGACCCAGTAGCCTTCGAATGGGTAGGCGAAGACTTTATCCTGGGTGATCATTGCCGGGATCACGTGCTTGCCGAAGTCGATGCGCGGGCTGCCCTCGCCGCCCTCGCCCAGCCGGCGCATAAGCGCGTCGGCGCTGAAGACGTAGATGCCCATGCTGGCGAGCGTGCCCTTGTCGCGGTTCTTGGGCTTCTCGGTGAACTCGACCACGCGCTGGGTGTCGTCGACGGTCATGATCCCGAAGCGGTCGGTCTCGTCGAGCGGCACGTGCATCACGGCCACGGTCAGGTCGGCGCGGCGGCGCTGGTGGAAATCGACCATGGCGCTGTAGTCCATCTTGTAGATGTGGTCGCCCGAGAGCAGCACCACCACGTCGGCGCGGCGCTCGCGGATGTAGTTGAGGTTCTGGTACACCGCGTCGGCTGTGCCTTTGTACCAGCTCTCGTCGCGGCGGCCCTGGTAGGGCTGGAGCAGCTGGACGCCGCCCTGGCTGCGGTCGAGGTCCCAGGGCTTGCCGTTGCCGATATGCGAGTTGAGCGAGTGCGGGCGGTACTGCGTAAGCACGGCCACGTCGAAGATGCCTGAGTTGACGCAGTTCGAAAGGGTGAAGTCGATGATGCGGAACTTACCGGCGAAGGGCACCGACGGCTTGGCGCGCTTTTCGGAAAGCACGCTCAGGCGCGTCCCTTCGCCGCCGGCCATGATCATGGCTACGATTCGCACGAGGAACCTCCGACACTGGTAGGCGGCCAGCTGAACGTTTGTGTGATGCTACTGCGGCGGTCAGTATACCATAGGTGTGTGCTGCGTTTGTCGGAGCGAAGGTGCCGCCAATGCTCAGCGCTGTTTGCCGTCGCCCACCTGTGCGGCGGGCAGCTGAAGCGCGGCGTGCGCGCAAGGCTTGCCTTGGTGGTGGAAGTATAACGCGGGGCGAGCGCAAGGCTTGCCCTGGTGGTGGAAGCGCAGCGCAGGATGCGCGCAGGGCTTGCCCTGGCGGTGGAAGTGCAGCGCGGGATGCGCGCAGGGCTTGCCCTGGTGGTGGAAGTGCAGCGCGGGGCGAGCGCAAGGCTTGCCCTGGTGGTGGAAGTATAACGCGGGGCGAGCGCAAGGCTTGCCCTGGTGGTAGAAGCGCAGCGCGGGATGCGTGCAGGGCTTGCCCTGGTGGTAGAAGCGCAGCGCGGGATGCGTGCAGGGCTTGCCCTGGTGGTAGAAGTGCAGCGCGAGATGCGTGCAGGGCTTGCCCTGGTGGTAGAAGTGCAGCGCGGGGCGAGCGCAAGGCTCGCCCCAATGGTGAGCAGGCGGCGTATGAAGAGCGAGGCGCTGTGCAGCCCGCGCGCGCGGCTACTCGCCGCGCGCGCCTACGAGCGCCAGCAGCTCGTCGAGCACCAGGCCGTTGGTGCCGATCGCCTCGCCGCCGGCGGCCGTCTGCGTTCCGCGCCAGTCGGTCAGCGTGCCGCCGGCCTCGGTCACCACCGGCAGCAGCGCCGTGGCGTCCCACAGCCGCACGTCGGCGTCGAGCATCACTTCGGCGCGGCCGGTGGCCACCAGCACGTAGCCGTAGGCGTCGCCCCAGGTGCGCTGGAGCTTGGTGGCGGCGACCATGCGGCGGTAGGCGGCGGCGCGGCCATACTGGGGCATGCTCTCGGCGTCGGAGCAGAGCAGCAGCGCGTCGCGCAGGCGCGGCACCTGCGAGACGCGGGCGACCCTGCCGTTCCAGCTGCAGCCCTCGCCGCGCGCGGCGTGCAGCAGCTCGCCGGTGCCAGGGATGTTGATCGCGCCCACCACCGCCTCGCCGTCGCGCTCGAGGCCCACCAGCACGGCGTACAGCGGCACGCCGCGCACGAACGTCTTGGTACCGTCGATCGGGTCGAGCACCCAGCGGTAGGTTGCGCCTGGGCGGGTCTCGCCCTCTTCTTCGCCAAGGATGCTGTGGTCGGGGTAGCGCGCCGCAATCAGCTCGCGCATCAGGCGCTCCGACTGGCGGTCGGCCACCGTCACCGGCGAGGCGTCGGCCTTGATCTCGGTGGCGATGTCGGTCTGGAAGTAGCGCAGGGTGAGCTTGCCGGCCTGCCAGGCCAGATCGGCGGCGAACTCGCGCAGGTCGCGCAGCGATTCGGAAGCCATGGGTATCTCCTCGGTGTGCCGGAAACCGGCAGACTAGACTGCCCGCGCCGTGCCCAGCAGCTCGGCCAGCGCGGCCAGGAAGATATCGTTCTGCTCGGGGGTGCCAATGCTAAAGCGAACACAGTCGGTCAGGCCGGGCTTATTGAAGTAGCGCACCAGAATGCCACGGCGCATCAAGTCGGCCTTGAGGCGCGTCGCGTCGGCGCCAAGCACGCGGCAGAGCATGAAGTTGGCGTGGCTGGGGTAGGGGTGCAGGCCGGGCATGTCGAGCAG
The DNA here is from genome assembly GCF_046328425.1 of Kouleothrix sp. Taxonomy (NCBI): domain Bacteria; kingdom Bacillati; phylum Chloroflexota; class Chloroflexia; order Chloroflexales; family Roseiflexaceae; genus Kouleothrix; species Kouleothrix sp. The sequence goes on along the minus strand of NZ_JAXLWP010000018.1, from coordinate 139,593 downwards.
CCGGGCGTACATCCGGTCGCGCTCGGCCACCACGAGGCGCACCTTATCCATCAGGAAGTCGGCGTCGTCGAGCGAGGCCAGCGCGGCGGCCTGCGCGGCCACGTTGATGTTGTAGGGCTGCTTGATCTTCCACAGGTGCTGGATCAAATCTTCGTGAAACAGGCCGTAGCCAATGCGCAGGCCGGCCAGGCCGGCCCACTTGCTGAAGGTGCGCAGCACGGCAAGGTTCGGGTAGCGGCCGATCAGGTCGGCCACGCTGACGCCGGCGAACTCGACATACGCCTCGTCGACGACGACCATCACCGGCAGGTCGAGCAGGCGCTCGATCTCGGCGCGCGGCGTGAGGTTGCCGGTGGGGTTGTTGGGCAGCGTCACGAACAGCAGCTTGGCGCGCTCGCGCTCGACGGCCTCGGCCACCGCTGCGATGTCGAGGTCGAAGGCTTCGTCGCGCGGCACATTCACGATCCGCGCGCCGTGGATGCCGCCGTCGAACGAGTACATGCCGAAGGTCGGCGGGCAGTCGACGATCGCGTCGCCGGGCTGGATGAACGCGCGCATCAGCAGGTCGATCAGCTCGCCGGAGCCGGACGAGCAGAGGATGCGCTCGGCCGGCTGGCCGGTGTAGGCGCTGAGGCGCTGGCGCAGAAAGGTATGGTTCGGGTCGGGGTAGATCGCCAGCGCCAGCGGCTCGAGGAACTGGTTGGAGCTGGCCGGCGCGTGGCCGCCGCCCAGCGCGTCGACGGCGGCCACCGCGCGTGGCGATGGGCCGTATGGGCTTTCGTTGGCGTCGAGCTTGATAATGCGCTCGACCGGCAGGCCGAGCTGCGCGGCGAGCACCTCGATCGGCGCCACCGGCGTATACGCTTCGAGCGCTGCGATATCCGGCCGCAGCAATGTTTCGATACCTGGCATTGAGTACCCCCAAACATAGCGGACAGTTGTGTTCGGGCCGGCCATGCGCCGCGCCGGGGCTACCGGCGGCCAGCCGGCCAAATAATACCATAGAACCGGCGTGCTTCCGGGGAAGCGAGGGAGCGGGGAGCGGAGAGCGTTGGAGCGAGGGAGCGCAAACATCGCCCTGCGGCTATGCCTTAGGGCACGCTGGCAGCTCACGTGTCGCCACGAGGCATGCGCCACTACGGCTGCACGAGCCACGGCATGCATTATGGGGCCAGGGGCGGTAGCGCCAGCGGGGGAGTGCAGAGGGCCGGCGGCCGCCCTCTGCCGCGGGGCACGGGGGCGCGCAGCCCCTCGAACGCCCGGCAGGGCGAGAGTGTGTTGCAGCGTCCTCGAACGCCCGCCCCGATTGGGAGAAGGCGCGCAGGATGCGCGCCCTACGGAGAAGGCCGTGCCAGCGGCAACGTCAGACGCGCATGCCCTGTGGCGTGGGGTGGCGCGCAGCCCCTCGAACGCCCGGCAGGGCACGGGGCGCGGAGCCCCCGAACGCCCGCCCCGATTGGGAGAAAGCGCGTAGGATGCGCGCCCTACGGAGAAGGCCGTGCCAGCTGCAACGTCAGACGCGCATGCCCTGTGGCGTGGGGTGGCGCGCAGCCCCCCGAACGCCCGGCAGGGCACGGGGCGCGGAGCCCCCGAACGCCCTCGCAGGGCCACTATCTCGGCTCTTCGGCATAGGGTGCGGCCGGCGCGCGGGTCATATAGATCTCGCGGGCCAGGCGCCGGTCGATCGGGTGGATGCTCTGGCCCACGCGCACCGACAGCGGCCCATCGAAGGGCGCGCTGGCGACGACCTCGAGCTGGGCGCCGGGCACCATGCCAAGGTCGGCCAGGTAGCGCAGGCGCTCGGGGTGTTGGTCGCGCACGCGCGCAATGCAGCCGTGGTCGCCGACGCCCAGATCGGCCAGGCGCGCGCCGTCGTCGGCGGGCATAGCGCCCTCGCGCGAGGGGATCGGGTCGCCGTGCGGGTCGACGATCGGCTCGCCGAGGTGGGCGGCGATCCGTGCCTCGAGCTTCTCGCTGATGTGGTGCTCGAGGCGCTCGGCCTCCTCGTGCACTTCGTCCCAGCCGAAGCCAAGCGCCTCGACCAGGTACAGCTCAATCAGCCGGTGGTGGCGCACGACCTCAAGCGCGATCCGCTCGCCCAGCTGGCTCAGCTCGACGCCGCGGTAGGGCGTGTAGCTCACCAGCTGCATATCGGCGAGCGTCTTGATCATGCCGGTGACCGAGGCCGGCTTGAAGCCGAGGTGATCGGCCAGCAGCGAGGTAGTGACTTGCGGCTGGCTGCGGCCGAGCGTATAGATCGCTTTGAGGTAATCTTCGATCGCCGGGCTGACGCGCTCTTTGTAACCACCAGTCTCGTCGGCGGGTGTCATAGCGCCCTTCCTTTAAACGAACAGCGCCTGCGGGTGGCTAAACTATAACCGGGCGCGTACACAGCGTCAAGCGCGGCCGGCGCGCGCGCTGCGCGGCTGGCGGCGGCCATTTGTGCGGCTGACGGGTGCAAGCATTGGCATGAGCAGGTCGTCGAGCGGCGCGCCGTCGAGCTGGGCATCTTCGGCCGGCAGCTCCGCCTCGGGGGGTGTGGGGCGCGCGGCCGGGCGCACGAGCAGCCCATAGGCCGCGAACGGCTCAAGCGTCAGCCGCAGCGCGAGCAGATCGTCGCGGCCCCAGGTGCTGCGGCCGTTCTCGGCCCAGGCGCGGCGCTCGAACAGGTCGAACAGCTCGTACTCGCCGTCGGCCAGGCCGATCTGGTCGACCGGCAGGCTGAGCGATACGGTGTGCTTATGCGGGCCGACGTTCAGCAGCCCGAGCAGGTACTCGGCGGCGTGGCCGCGCCAGACTGCGAACACCTGGCCGCTCGAGCATGGCAGGTCGTTGTAGCGGCTACTGCCCTCGCGCAGCACGGCGTACTCGGCGCGGGCGTGCAGCAGCCGGCCGATAAACTCGCCGTCGCTGTGCTCCTGGCCCGAGCGGATCAGCGGCACAAACCCGCACAGCACCATGCCGGCCAGGATCATCCGGCTGGCGCGCGAGCCGCGCAGGCCATCGGCGAGCGGGCTGATCAGGCGGGTGCGGTAGTGCTCGGTGAAGCAGATCGACGCCGGGCCCGGCGGCAGCGCGCGCGCGTAGTCGGCCAGCCAATCGCCGACATCGGCCGGAGCGACGCGGCGCAGCGCCAGGTTCATAAACATATGGTGCACCGGGTCGTCGAGCTGGCCGTCGTGGAACGCGGCGTACAGCGGGCCGGCCAGGGCGCACAGCAGCACCGCCGCTGGGTTGGCGGCCTTCACCTCGGCGCGCAGCTGCTCGAGCATGTCGAGCACGCCCATGCGCCCAGCCGGCGCGTACTCCGGCGGGCGGTGGCGCACCGAGTTGGCGCGCGGCGGCAGGATGCGGAAGCCGTCGAGCGCGTACTCGCGCAGCTGGCGCAGCGCCCAGCCTTGCATGTATGCGCGCAGGCCGGGATGATCCCAGTCGAACGCGACCAGCTCGGGATGCTGGCTGACGTGCTCGATGCGGCTGTCTTCGTCGTAGCAGAACCAGCCGGGGTGCTGGCCGATCAGCGGCGAGGTAGGGGCGCAGCCTTCGAGCGGCAGGTCGATCACCACGCGCATGCCCAGGGCGTGGGCCGCGCCGACCAGATCGCGCAGCTCGGCGGGGCCGCCCAATGTCGCGTCGAGCTGGTCGAGGTCGCGCAGGGCGTACGGGCTGCCTGCGGAGTCCCAGCTGGCATCCCAGAGCTGTCCGCGCGGGTTGGCGAAGTCCCACACCGGCAGCAGGCAGAGCGTATTCAGGCCAAGCGCGCGCAATCTGGGCAGCGCCTGGGCCAGGCCGCGAAAGCCGCCAAAGAGCGCCGGGTGCGTTTCGTAGAACGCCGCGTCGCGCACCCAGGCGGCGGGCCGTGCGGCCGAGCGCACGCCGCAGATCGGCCAGGTGCGCTGCAGGGCGGCGAGCGCGTTCGGCCAGGGCTCGTGCATGAGCAGCAGGTACTGGGCGCTCACCACCGCGCGCTGGTCGGACTCGATCCAGTGGGCAAGCTCGACCTCGTGGATCAGCATCAGCGCGCGGTCGTTGCCCTCGATCTGCGGCAGCGCGGTTCCGGCAGTGCCGTAGTACCAGCACATCAGCGTCTCGTCGCTGGCTGGGTCGTGCAGCGAAAGCACGCCAGGCCCCTCGCTGGGCGCGCGCTCGAGCGCGTACTCGTCGCGCTGGGGCAGGAACAGCGACTGCAGCGCGCCGGCGCGGCGGTAGCGCGCGGCCAGCAGCAGCGGCACCTGCGGGCGCACCTGGTTGCCTGGCGCGTCGAAGCGGCACGACTCGAGCGCGCCGGCGCAGGCCCACGGCACCTGCATACGCACGCCGCGCAGGTGAACCGGATCCTCGCCGGCGTTGTACAGCTCGAGCCGGCGGGTGAGCAGCGTCCCAGTGATGTGGTAGCAGTCGTCGATCATGAGCGGGCCGATGCCGATCGTGATCACCAGCTCGATCGCGCCGTCGTGCTCGCTGGCGGTGTGCCTGAGGTAGCGAATGAACACGCGCCCGGCCATCCAGCCGCGGTCGCCGATCCGCACGTCGATCGACGGGACCGGCCGGCCGTAGCCAAGCAGGTTGGGGCCGCCCGCGCGGCGCAGCTCGCGCAGGCCGCCATCGTCGAGCGAGAAGACCAGCGCGAGATCCGGTGTTGTCAGCGTGGCAAGATCCTGGCTGCGGCTCAGGGTAAACGGCGGCATGACGCGATCCCTACAGTTCGATACCGGGACACCAAGAGGAAACGCCGAGAAGTTTGCGATTATTTTACCACAACGGTCGCGGCGGTGATCGCCGCAGCTTGGTTGACAGGCGTGCGCGTTTCGGGTATGCTCAACGGCGCAATTCACAATCGACGGGAGCGCATTGCATCCCGTCAGGATAGAATTATGAGCCAGCTCCCGATCCACCCAGCACTGCTCGCCGACCTTGAGCATGTCGATCGTATTATTGTCGAGCGCGTACAGCCGCGCCTCGCGGTGATCCGCGTTGCCGGCCAGCATATTCTTACCTCGGGGGGCAAGCGCATTCGCGCCGCGCTGACGCTGCTGGCCGCCCAGCTTGGCAGCTACGATCTCGATCGGGTGATCCACTCTGCGGCGGCCGTCGAGCTGATCCACGCCGCGTCGCTGGTGCACGACGACCTGGTCGATCAGGCCGAGCGCCGCCGTGGCACGGTGACGGTGCACACGCGCTGGGATGGCGACGTGGCGCTCATGGTCGGCGACTACCTGTTCGCGTTGGCGGCGGCCGAGATGGCGCTCGCGCCCGACCCGCGGATCATCGGCTATTTTTCGCGCGGCGTGATGACGATCTGCGAGGGGGAGCTTTCGCCGGTGCTGAATGTCGCGCCGCTCGACGTGGCGCTCGAGCAGTACCTCTATAAGATCGGCTGCAAGACGGCCGCGCTATTCGAGGCCGGCTGCAAAGCCGGCATGATCTGCGGCGGCGGCACGCCCGAGCAGGTCGACGCGCTGGGGCGCTTCGGCTACGATCTCGGGCTGGCCTTCCAGATCGTCGACGACGTGCTCGACTATGTCGGCGACGCCGAGACGCTTGGCAAGCCGGCCGGCAACGACCTGCGCGAGGGCACGATCACGCTCCCGCTGATCTATGCCGTCGAACACGGCGGCGGCCCCGACCTGGCCGGCGTGATCGACCAGCAGCCGCTCGAAGACGCGCAGGTGCAGTGGGCGATCGACGAGGTGCGCCGGCTGGGCGCCGACGCGCGCGCAATCGCCGATGCGCGCCAGTATGCCGAGCGCGCGCTCGAGCATCTCGCGCCCTTCCCCGACAGCCGTGCCAAGCAGGCGCTCGCCGAGATCGCCCACTTCGTGGTGGCGCGCGGCGCCTGACTTCCCCGAAGGTGCCAGGGCTGATACCAATTCTCCGTGCGATCTTTTGCTGTTTGTGATGCCCTGCCGGCAAAGCCGGGCAGGGCATCACAAACAGCTGTTTCCTACCAGCTTTACAGCGGGTTGGCCCAAGAGCATCAGCGCGCGCGCGAGCCGTTGCGGTGGTGCGCCATCTCGGCGTGAAAGTCTTCGCCGTTGGCGCCGACTGGGTCGATGTGGATCGTCACGGTTTCGAGGCGCGGCAGGTCGTGCAGCAGCGCGTGCTCGATCGCGATCGCGATCGCGTGGCTCTGCACAGTGCTGAGCGCGCCGTCGACGCTGGCGTACAGCTCGGCCTCGAGGTTGTGCCCCAGCCAGCGCACCCGAGTACCATACACATCGCGCACGCCTTCAACACGCTGGGCGCCGCGCTCGATCGCGTCGACGAGCGCCGGGTCGACCGCGTCCATCAGCCGCTCCCAGATCGTCTTGGCGGCGCCCCACACCACCTGCAGGATCGGCAGCGTGATCAGCAGCCCGACGATCGGGTCGGCCTGGGGAAAGCCGAGCAGCACACCGAGCGCGCCCACCAGCACGGCCAGCGATGTCAGGCCGTCGGTGCGCGCGTGCAGGCCATCGGCCTCGAGCGCGGCGCTGCCGATCTCGCGGCCGACGCGGATGCGAAAGATCGCCACCAGCTCGTTGCCTAGAAAGCCGACGACCGCGGCCGCCATCACCCAGTAGACATTGCTCAGCGGCTGGGGGTCGATCAGCTTGCGGAATGACTCCCAGGCTGCCAGCGCGGCGCTGGCCAGCATCACCAGCACAATGAAGATGCCAGCCAGGTCTTCGGCGCGGCGGAAGCCGTAGGTGTAGCGGCGCGTCGGCGGCCGGCGGCCGATCGCAAACGCGATCCATAGCGGCACGGCGGTAAGCGCGTCGGCGAAGTTGTGGATGGTGTCGGCCAGCAGCGCGGCGCTGCCGCTGATCAGCACGATCACCACCTGAAAGATCGCCGTGGCCAGCAGCCCGGCCAGCGATACCTTCAGCGCCCAGATGCCGCGCTCGCTGCTCTCGAGCGCGCGGTCGCTGCGCGGCTCGCTGTGGCTGTGCGAGTGAAACAGCTCGCCGAGCAGTCCGCGCAGGCCGCTCGCATGCGCATGATCATGGCCGTGGTCGTGGTCGCTGTGGTCGTGGTCGTGGTCATCGTGCGGGTGGCCGTGGTCGTGGTCATCGTGCGGGTGGCCGTGGTCGTGGTCGTGCTCGTCGTGCGGGTGGTTGTGATCATGGTCGTCGTGGTCATCGTGCGGGTGGCCGTGGTCGTGGTCGTCGTGCTCGTGGGCGCCACCTTGCTTGCCTGGCTCAGGCGCCTGCGAAGCCTGCAGCTGATGCTCGTGCGGCTGCTTCATACCGATACTCCTGTGATGTAATACCAAATTCGCTTGATTACATACACTATTCGCTTGATTACATACACTTTGGTGGGGGTTTGGGGACGGCTTTGCCGCCCCCGAATTTCTTTTTGTGTTGCACTGCGTGGCGAAGCCACGCAGTGCAACGGAATCTATACGTGAACAAGCGAAGAGCGTATAATCAGGCGACGTCGATGCCCATTGTAACCGAAGACGCAGGCGACAATGCCAGGCATAGCATAGTGCATGCCACCGCGAAATTCGCAGCACCCGAATGGTTTACAGGAAGCTTGGAGGGATGCGCAACCAGGCGGCGGCGGATGGCGAACGTAGCGTCGGCCGGCCCACGCCCGAAGACGTGAGCCGGCCGACGCAGCGCCGGCGAAGGGCGAGGCGCGCTACGCTGCCCACTCGCCGCCGCGCATCAGCGGCTCGGCGCGCCCGTCGGCGCTGATCCTGTCGCCGGCCATCTGGGCCGAGCCGATCATGCAATCGACGTGTGTCGGGCTGCCGTTGCCGCCGGCGCGCGGAAACTTGTCGCTTGTGATCTGCCTCATGGTAAGTTTGGTAGTGGAAATTCGGCCCGGCGCCGTGTGGCCGCGCGCCTACCCTACGCAGCCGGCCGGGCGAGCCTGGTGATGCCCCCGTCGCCGGCCACAATCGCGACGCCCGCCATGCCGATGAACATGCCGTGCTCGACGACGCCGGGAATCGCGTGGATGGCGGCGTCGAGCGCGCGCGCGTCGCCGATGCCGTCGCCGAAGCGGCAGTCGAGAATATGGTTTCCCTCGTCGGTGACAAACGCGCTGCCGTCGGCGGCGCGGCGCAGCAGGGGCGTGCAGCCCAGCGCGGACAGGCGGCGCTCGGCCAGCGGCAGCGCGAAGGCGATCACCTCCACCGGCAGCGGCGCGCGCGTGCCCAGCCGGCCGACGCGCTTGGTCGAGTCGCTGACAATGATCATGCGCGCGGCCGAGGCGGCGACGATCTTCTCGCGCAGCAGCGCCCCGCCCAGCCCCTTGATCAGCTCGAGCTGCGGGTCGATCTCGTCGGCGCCGTCGATCGCCAGGTCGAGCTGCGGGCGCTCCGCCAGCGTGGCCAGCGGGATGCCAAGCTCGCGCGCCAGCGCGGCGGTGCGCTCGGATGTCGGCACGCCCACGATCTCGCGCAGGCGGCCGTCGCCCAGCCGATCGGCCAAGCCGTACAGCAGGTACTTGGCCGTCGAGCCAGTGCCCAAACCGAGCGCCATGCCGCTTTGAACGTACTCCAGCGCTGCCTCGGCAGCCTGGCGTTTGAGTGATTCAAGATCAGGTGTCATGGTAGTATCCCCCAGATGCGAATTGTCAAATCGTACGAGCTTGTGATCACATGCCGGCCGTTGGGCGTGAACGCGACGCCGGTGAGCCAGCCCTGGTAGGTTTGTAGGTTCGGCGCTTGCAGCGCGCAGATCTGGCGCAGGTCGGCGGTGGAGAACAGCCGCAGATAGCTGTCGCCGCCAGCTGTCGCAATTGCGCTGTCGTCGGGCGAAAACGCCAGGTCGCGGACGCCGTTGACGAGGTTGCCTGCAAGTTTGCCGAGCAGTTTGCCGTCGGCGGCGCGCCAGACATAGACGTTCTCGTCCCACGAGCCCGCGGCGACCTTGGTGCCGTCGTGCGAAAACGCCACGCTCGTGATCCCGCCGGTCGCACCGTCGAAGGTGCGCAGCAGCGCCCCATCGCTCACGCGCCACAGGCGCACGCGGGTGTCGCTCGGGCCACCGGTATCTTCAAAGGCGCCCGAGAGCAGCGTGGCCGAGTCGGGCGAAAACGCCACGCTGTTTACGGCATTGGTGTGCCCGCGCAGCGTGCGCAGCAGCGCGCCGTCGGCCACCCGCCAGAGCTTGATCGTCTGGTCGGAGGCGCCGCTGGCGAGCAGCGCGCCGTCGGGCGAGAATGCCACGCTCAGAATGATGCCGGCGTGCGGGTCGGCGCCGTGGAGCCGGCGCGCGAGCGTGCCGTCGCGCACATTCCACAGCAGCAGATCGTAGCCGCTGCTGACGCTGGCGAGCAGCGCGCCGTCGGGCGAGAATGCCAGCTTGTTCACGGTGTCGTCGGGCTGGGCCGACTGTGTGAGGTCGCGCAGGGGTTTGAGCCTGGCGAGATCCCAGATGTGCACGACATTGGCGAGCCCGCCGGCGGCGAGCAGCGTGCCGTCGGGCGAGACAGCCACGGTATTCAGCTGCTCGGTGGTGCTGATTGTGTTGAGCGGCGCGCGGATTTCGGCCCAGCCGGCGTAGGAAAGGGCTTCGGCTGGCGTGTTTGTTGCCAGGGTGGTAGCGCCGGCGGCGGGCACGCTTGTGACCTCAGAGCCGGACTGATGTCTGGCGCCGAAGATCTGGCCGTAGGCCAGGCCCACGCCGATCAGCACCACCAGCGCGGCGAGGAGCGGCGCGACGCTCGGCAGCCGGCGAGTGGCGCGCTTGGCTGGCTCCTCGGCCTGCTGTTCGGGCGCGGGGGGTGGCGGCGGGGCCGGATCGGGCAGGTGCGCCGCCGGCAGCACATCGCCGTGCGGGGCGGGCGGCAGCCCGACTGGCCGGGGCGGCTCGGTGGTGCGGCCAATGCCAAACGTGCCGAGCGACATGCTGATCAGCCGCTTCAGCGGGTGGAAGCCCTCGGCGAGCTGCGCGACGCCGCTGACCTTGAGGAACCCCGAGGCCAGCAGGAGATCGCGGTTGAGGTACACGTGCAGCAGCAGGCGCAGCTCGCCGCTGTGCAGCGGTGTCAGCAGAAAGATGATCGGCTCGGTGTCGGCGTCGGGCTCGAGGCGGATCTTCTGCTGGGGCGTGGGCGTCTGGAAATCGGTGCTCTCGATCGCGATCGTCAGCTCGATCGGCGCGGGGCGGCCGCGCTCGTCGCGCGGGAACTCGAGATCGAACGGCTGCGCGCGCACGTCGTCGGGCTGGGCCTCGAAGTTCGACAGCGGGCTTTGCAGCAGCTCGCGCAGCCCGGCCGAGCCATGGCGGCGGATCAGCGCCACCAGCTCGATCGTCTGGCGCACCACCACCTCGTCGGGCAGCGCGGCCTCGAGCAGGCGCTCGTCGGTGACGTTGGGCGTGGCCACCAGCGATTGGCGACCGTTGAGCGGCTGGGGCGCCGCGCTTATATCGAAGATCCGCCCATCGGGGGCGCGCAGGTACAGCACGGGCGTGCCCCACTCGGCGCCGCTGCTGGCTGCGAACAGCGCTTTGCGAGCTTCGGCCAGGCCGGCGTCGAGCGGGTAGCCATCGGCCAGCGCGCCGTAGAATTCGCGCGCCAGCGTGATCGCGGCCTCGTCGCTCACCTCGAACTGCATGGCGATCACGGCCGGGATGCCCTGCTGCACCAGGCTCTGTGCGCTGCCGGCGAACGGGTCGGTGCGCGAGCCGCGCGCGCCCTCGCAAGCGTTGAGCACCACCAGCCGTAGCGAACGATGATCGTGTAGCAGCATGCCCAGGTTCTGGCCGCTGATGCGGTGGCCGAGGCGGTCGTCGTCTTCGAGCAGCAGCACGCCGTCGCGGATGTGCTCGTCGAAGCCGCCGTGGCCGATGAAGTGCAGGATGTGGTAGTCGTTACGCCGCAGCTGGCGCTGGAGCGCGGCCAGCGACGGCTGCTCGACGCGATCGACCTGCACCAGCCCGCGCTGCTGGAGTGTGGCGAGCGCCTCGTTGAGGCGGCGCCACTCGCGCTCGGCGTCGATCGGCGGCTGGTCGCGCGGGCTAGCGATCAGCGTCAGCACGCGCAGCGGCGGCGCGATTGCCAACGGGCGGATGCGCTCGGGCAGCTCGAGGTAGCGCACCAGCGGCGTCTCGATCGAGAGCGCCAGAAAGCGATTGACCGCCGGGTAGTATAAAAACTCCCACGGCAGATCGGCCAGCTCGGGGGCGTCGTTCAGGCGCAGGCGCAGGCGCAAGCCTTTTCCCTGGCGGTCGGCCTCGTCGAGGCTGCTGCGGAGGCAGGCGCGCGTGTCGCCCGCGAAAGTCGCCTCGAACAAGCGCGCGCCGAACGCTTTGGCGGCCTCGGTCGCGGGCGCATCGATCCGGCGCATCGTGCGGCGGCCCTGGCCGAGCTTCAGCAGGAAATTTTCGATCTCGAGGTCGGAGAAAGGCGGGTGGAATGCGGCCGCCGACTGGCCGGCGGGCGAGTTGACCGCGACGCGGTAGCCCTGCGCGGCCGGCCCGATCTCGATGTCGAAATCCAGGTAGGTAATCTCCGCCACAGGCCGCTCCTGTCGTGCAATGTCGCCTGGTACTGTAGATTAAACGGAGCAAACCGCGTAGTTATCGTATGATCAAGCGCTGGCTTTGTCAAACAAGGTTGTGTGGCTGCCACGCTGATGCAACGTCTTTCGACCTTTTCCCTGTGCGGGGGAAATAACTTTGGCGTCGTGGTGCGGTCGCAAAGCGACTGTACCACGACGCCAATACTAATTTTCCTTCTTCTCTATTCTGTGGTGGACGACGCTGCTGCGCCGCAACGCTACTCGTGATTTAGCTCGGCGGAGCCGTCGTGCTGGCCCGGCCGAAAGGGCGGCGCGGCCCTCCTGGCACCGGCAGCGCGGCCTGCAATGCCGCCAGCTCGGCCACAAGCTGGCGCGCGTCGTCGTGGCTCAGCTCGCGCAGGTAGGCCGCGCTGTCTTCGAGCGCGCTGTGGACGCGCGCCAGCAGCTCGGTGCCGGCGGGGGCCGGCGGCTCGGCCGTGGGGGCGGGCGGCGGCACGGCGGGGGCGCTGGCCAGATCAGCCGCCAGCGCGGCTACTTGCTCGCGCAGCGCAGCTTCGTGGCGCAAGAGCGCGCCCGCCGGCCCGCGCAGCGCGTTGTAGATCGTGACGCTCGGCCCGGCGATGTGCAGCAGGTCGCGCCGGCTCAGGTCGCGGAGCGTAGCGGCGGGAATCTCGAGCGCCTCGCAAACCAGCGCGGCCTGCTCGCCCCAGGGCTGGGGCTCGAGCGCCTGCGCCGCAGCCAGCAGGCGCCGCGCGGGGTCGTCGAGCCGATCCCAGATCAGCTCCTCGGCCCAGTCCTGCACCTCCTTGGACCAGTCGGTGGGCCGCGCTAGCTCGCCGTTGCGGCGGTAGGCAGCGGCGGCGCGCCGGATCGGCCCGGGCATGCCGCCGACGCTGGCGTAAAGCTGGCGCCACTGCTCGTCGGGAAGCGGCGGCGCGCCTGCCCACAGCAGCTCGGCCTCGCGCTCGGTGAGGCCCGGCAGCGGCGGGAACAGCACGCTGTCGAGCGGGTCGCGGCCTACCAGCAGCAGCCGGCTCGAGCGGCGCGCCACCAGGTCGGCCAGCGCGTCGAGCAGCGCGGCGATCTCGTCGCCGTCGGCGCGGTGGATGTCGTCGAGCACAATCACCGCCGGGCGCGCCAGCAGACGGTCGCGCAGCGCGTCGAGCAGCGCGTCCGGGTCGTGCTCGTCGAGCGGGGTCTGGCGTATTTCGCGCCACAGCGCGTCGTCGCCGGCGGCGGCCAGCGCCTGCGCCAGGCCGCGCAGCATCCCGAGCAGCGTCGAGTCGCGGCCGGCGCGGCAGGCGTGCCACAGCACCAGCTGGCCGTAGCGCCGGCCCTCGGCGGCCAGCTCGGCCGCCAGCGCGGTTTTGCCGCTGCCGGGGAGCCCCCACACATGCGCCAGCCCCTCGGTCTGCAGCCGCCATGCGTAGTAGGCCTGCTCGTCGTGGCGGCCGACGAAGTCGGGCGTGCGCGGCAGCTGCTGGCTGGCCAGCGCGATTGGCGACTGCAGCGCGCGCTCGACGATCTGCGGCACCAGCGCGGCGATCCGGTCGATGCCCTGGCGCTTGGCGCGGCTGTAGGTGCTGGCGCTCAGCGCCAGGTCGTCTTGCAGCTCGGCGCGGCTCTGGCCGGTCTCGTACTCGCCGGTGCAGATCAGGTAGGGCCACCAGTTGCGGTCGATGGTGGAAATCGGCCCGGCCGGGCGCAGCTGGTCGAGCGCCTCGCGCAGCGCCTGCTGCAGCAGCGTGCCGCGCGGCAGCTGCTCGATGTCGGCCGGCAGCAGGCGCTGGGCCAGCGTGCTGTTGCCGAGCGCGAGCGGCGGATCTTCGGGCAGCAGCGGCAGCGCGCTTTTGACCGTGCCGCGCAGGCTGTCGGGGGCGTCGTCGTCGCGGTCGGCGCGCAGCTGCGCGAGGATGCGGTAGGCGGTGCGGCGGCTCAGGCGCGCGCCGTCGGCCCCCAGCAGATCCTGCGCGCGCCGCCACAGCCGGTCGCCGCCGGCATCGGCCTCTTCGGCTAGCGCCTCGGCCAGCGCCTGCTCGAAGGGCGAGGGCCGGCGATCACGCCGGCGCCGGTTTCCGGCCGGCCGCGAGCGCAGCCCCTCGAGGCCGCTGCCCTGGGCGTAGGCGCGCAGAATATTGCGGATGGTGCGCTCGGATACCTGAAACTGCACGGCGGCCTCGCGCTGCGTCTTGCTCTCGGCCAGCACGGCGTGAAGCAGCCGGTAGCGCCGCAGCCCCTCGGCATCGTCGCGGAATAGCTCGGACAGATCGGCCTCGGATAGTGGAGTAAAGGTCGCGTGTGCCGGCATGATCCCTCCGAAATCGCAATCAAGCCACGCCCGCAGCGCGGGCGCATCGATCGGGTTCCAGGTAGCTCGTGGAACGGGGGCGTGTCACGCGGCCTGGTGTGACAGCTACGGGTGTCGTCACGATGCTAGAGCACGTCGGTGTAGCTCGTGCTTCAGCCTATCATGCGGTCGGGGCGTGCGCAAGCCTCATGGCTGGCGTGGGGCGGCGCTGGCAGGGCCTTGAGAACGTGTTGTAATCTTCTCAGGCGCTCAGCTCGAGCAGGGCGTGGCCGCGAGCGCGCGCGGGCGCCGGCAGGTCGAACAGCGCCAGCAGGGTCGGCAGCACGTCGTAGATCGTGGCGCCGGCCAGCTCGCGCCCGCCGCCGGGGTTGCGCGGGTCGTAGAGCAGGAGCATGCCGCGCGGTGACTCATACGCGGCGTCGAGCGCGCTAGCCGGGGCGCTGCGCCATGGGCTGGCGTGCCCAGCCTCGGCGTTCGTGCGCCAGCCCGGCAGCTCGCCGATCACCTGGAGGTCGGGCGCGACGCCCTGCGTGCCGGCGTAGAGCGCGGCCGGCCGGTAGGCCACAAAGGCCGGGGCCTGCAGCGCCTGGGCCAGCGGCGGGCGCAGCGCGGCGATCCGCTCGGCCAGCTGGCCCAGCAGGGCGTCGGCCTGCTCGTGCGCCACAGTGCCCTGCGGCTCGCGGCCGGCGCGGTTCAGGAACAGGGTGCCGTTCGCGCCGGCCCATGCCCGTGTGGCCGGCCAGTCGATCAGCTCGGGGGCGAGCGGCCCTGGGCTGGCGGGCTGCTCGCGCAGTCGCAGCAGGCCCTCGCCGATCAGCCAGTCGTTCAGCGCCAGCTCGCCGTCGAGCGCCTGCGCGCCGCACGCCGACACGATCGCAACCGCAGTGTCGCTGTCGATCAGCTCGAGCAGGGCGCCGATCTGCTCGTCGATAAAGCGGTAGAACGCGCCGATCGCCGCGGCAAACGGGTGGTTCGGCACGTAGCGCAGGTGGGTCACGTCGAGCGTGTGCCAGAGCGCGCGCTGCACCGTGGCGATCCCGTCGTCGTAGAGCACAAAGGCATCGTAGCTCTCGCGCGCCAGCATGCGGCGGGCCAGCCTGAAGCGGCGCTCGGCGCGCGCGTAGGCCGCGCCAATCAGGCGGTCGAGCGCGTCGCCCTGCGTCACCGGCTCGGCCGGATCGTCGGCCAGCCAGCCCGCCAGCTGGCGCGCGAACGACGCCGGGTAGGCCGCAAGGTTGCCGCTGCTGTCGTTCACCAGGTGGCCGTTCAGCGGCGTGGTGGGGTATGTGAGCGGCGCGCCAACCACGCCGACATAGCAGTCGGCGCGGCCGAGCAGATCCCACAGGCGCGGCGCGCGCAGCGAGCGGCTGTCGAGCGGCGCGGGCGTGGCGTAGGTATAGTTAGGGCGCTGCTCGCCGGCATACACGCCAAGCTGGCCGGCATCGAGGCCGCTGAACAGGCTCAGCCAGGCGTTCGGGCTGCTCCAGGGCACGCTGCTCTGCAGCCGCCCGCGCACCCCGCGCTCGCCGACCGCCGCCAGCGCTCGCAGATCGGCGTGCCAGGCCCCCAGCGCTAGCTCGGGCGCGGCGCCGTCGAGCGCGATCAGCAGCAGCCGCCGGCGCGAGCCGCCGCCTAGGTAGAGGCTGGATTCGGCGCGAGGCCCGCCAACCTCGCGCGCCTGGCCCTGCTCGGCGCCAAGCTCGCCCTGCTGCTCCGAGGCTGCGCGCTGGCCCTCGCTGGTGGCGGCGTCTTTTTCGGCCGCCCTGGTGGTGCTGGTGTCGGCGTCGGTCGTGGTAGTGGTTGTGGTGGTCGCGATCTCGTCGCCGGAGTCGGGCTGAAGTGTATGCATAGATTGACTCCTTATGCTGTTGTTCGGCCTTACTCTACCAGGCTCGGGCGCCAATTGCAACCAATATTGTAGTACAAAGGTATGCTTCTTGCATCGTGTGTTCTCCACATGCTTCTCGTATTATAATGCCGCGCAGACGCAACCTTGGCCGCCGCGCCGGCCTGCTCTGCCGCAGGTAGATTCTGCCTGTGGCGAGCCGACGCGCATGCGCGCCAGGCGAATAAACAACCAGTGAGTATGAGAGCGCCATGAAGCTACAAGCCACGCTGAAGGACCAGGTTCTGCCGCTGCTGAAGGACACCGTAAGCGGGTTTCAGGAAGACGAGGCCGGGCAGCTCGGGGCCGCGCTGGCGTACTACGCCATGTTCTCGCTGTTCCCGCTTTTGCTGCTGCTGGTGGCCGGCCTGGGCTTTGTGCTGCGCTACTGGGACGAGGCGATCGACGTGCAGCAGCAGATCCTCGACGCCGTCGGCCACAACTTCTCGCCGCAGCTCAGCACGACGCTGGCCGGGATCCTCGGCAATGTCAAGTCGCAGGCCGGCGGCGCGACGATCATCGGCCTGGTGACGCTGCTGCTGGGCGCGTCGGGCGTGTTCCAGCAGCTCGACCTGAGCTTCAACAAGATCTGGGATGTGCCCAAGCCCGCCAAGTCGGGCGGGGTGCTCCAGTCGGTGCTCAACACGCTGCGCACGCGGCTGGTGTCGTTCGGCATGGTGCTGGCGGTTGGCTTTCTGCTGCTGGTGTCGATGGCGCTCACCGGCGTGTCGCAGGCGCTGCTGGGCGGCTTTCGCGACCTGCCGCTGATCGGCGGGGCGGCCGGCGTGGCGCTGAGCCTGGCGATCTCGCTGCTGCTCAACACGCTCGTGTTTGCGCTGCTGTTCAAGTTCCTGCCCGATACCACCGTGTACTGGCGCGATGTCTGGCTTGGCGCGCTGGTGACGGCGCTGGTGTGGGAGCTGGCGAAGTACCTGCTGGCCTGGTACATCGGCCGCTCGGCCCAGAGCTACGGCGCGTACGGCGCTGTTGGCACCGTGCTGGTGATCATGGTCTGGGTGTATTTCAGCAGCCAGATCCTGTTTCTTGGCGCCGAGTTCACCGAAGCGTACGCGCGCCGCCACGGCAGCCGCGCGCCCGCGCCGGCCGCGCAGCCGGGCGAGCCCCCGGCCGAGGCCCCGGCCGCCCCGGTAGCCAGCCGCCCCTCCGGCACGAACGTCAAGACCGTGGCGGTTGCCTCGGGCGCGGGCCTGGCGCTGGGCCTGCTGGGAGCGCTGGTAGCCGCGATCGTTGGCGTCGCGCTGGGCGCGCGCAAGCTGATCGGCGGCGTGGCCGGCCTGGTGCGGCGCAAGGCCTGAACATTAACACAACGCCAACATTCCACATACGTTTTTCCGATACGCTCATGCTATGATAACGATAGATTTTGAGCCGAGGAGAAACATATGTCGTTTAATACCAACCGCTTTACCGAGAAATCGGCCGAGGCGATCAACGCCGCGGTAAATATTGCCGAGCGCAATGGCAACAGCCAGGCCGAGCCCGAGCACCTGCTGCTCGCCCTGCTCGAGCAGGGCGATGGCGTGGTGCCGCAGGTGCTGGCGAAGCTGAACGTGCCGGTCGGCGCGCTGGCGCAGCAGGTGCGCGCCGAGCTGAATAAGTTCCCGCGCGTCAGCGGCGGCAATGTGCGCGTCGATTACTCGAGCCGCATGCGCAATCTGCTGGTTAAGGCCCACGACGAGCTGGGCCAGTTTGGCGACGAGTACGTCTCGACCGAGCACCTGCTGCTGGCCATCCTGGCGCACGCCGGCGGCGGCGCCGAGCGCCTGCTGAAGCAGAGCGGCCTCGACCGCGCAAAGCTCATGGCCGCGCTGCGCGAGGTGCGCGGCAGCCAGCGCGTCACCAGCCCCAACCCCGAGGGCACCTACGCCGCGCTCGAGCAGTACGGCCGCGACCTGACCAAGCTGGCCCAGCAGGGCAAGCTCGACCCGGTGATCGGCCGCGACGAAGAGATCCGCCGCGTGATCCAGATCCTCTCGCGCCGCACCAAGAACAACCCGGTGCTGATTGGCGAGCCTGGCGTCGGCAAGACCGCGATCGTCGAGGGGCTGGCCCAGCGCATTGTGCGCGGCGACGTGCCCGAGGCGCTGAAGGACCGCAAGGTCGTGTCGCTCGATATGGGCGCGCTGATCGCCGGCGCCAAGTATCGCGGCGATTTTGAAGAGCGCCTCAAGGCCGTGCTGAAGGAGATCCAGTCGCGCGAGGATATTATTCTGTTTATCGACGAGCTGCATACCGTGGTGGGCGCGGGCGCGGCCGAGGGCGCCATGGACGCCGGCAACATGCTCAAGCCGATGCTGGCGCGCGGCGAGCTGCGCCTGGTGGGCGCCACAACGCTCGACGAGTACCGCAAGCACATCGAGAAGGACGCCGCGCTCGAGCGCCGCTTCCAGCCGGTGGTGGTCGACCAGCCGTCGGTCGAGGATACGATCAGCATTCTGCGCGGCCTGAAAGAGCGCTACGAGACGCACCACGGCGTGCGGATTACCGACGGCGCGATCGTTGCGGCCGCCGTGCTGTCCGACCGCTACATCAGCGACCGGTTCCTGCCCGACAAGGCGATCGACCTGGTGGACGAGGCCGCTGCGCGCCTGCGCATGGAGATAACCTCCGACCCGCAGGAGCTCGATGATCTGAAGCGGCGCATGATGCAGCTCGAGATCGAGCGCGAGGCGCTGAAGAAAGAGAAGGATCAATCGAGCAAGGATCGGCTGGGGCGGCTCGAGCACGAGCTGGCCAACCTGCGCGAGCGGCGCGGCGCGCTCGACGCGCAGCTCCAGCGCGAGCGCGAGGTGCTTGGCCGCATCCAGAAGCTGAAGGAGCAGATCGACCAGACGCACGTGGCGATCGAGGCCGCCCAGCGCGAGTACGATTACAACAAGGCCGCCGAACTGCAGTATGGCACGCTCACGCGGCTCGAGAAAGACCTGGCCGCGGCCGAGGCCCAGCTCAAGGGCCACGACACCACCCTGCTGAAGCAGGAGGTCGACTCGCAGGACGTAGCGGCGATCGTCGCGCGCTGGACGGGCGTGCCGGTGTCGAAGCTGCTCGAGGGCGAGGTCGAGAAGCTGGTGAAGATGGAGGAGCGCCTGCACCTGCGCGTGATTGGCCAGGAGGAGGCCGTGCGCGCGGTGGCCAACGCGGTGCGGCGCTCGCGCGCGGGCCTGCAAGATCCGAACAAGCCGCTTGGCTCGTTCTTGTTCCTCGGGCCGACCGGCGTGGGCAAAACCGAGCTGGCGCGCGCGCTGGCCGAGTTCCTGTTCGACGACGAAGGCGCGCTGGTGCGGATCGACATGTCGGAGTACATGGAGAAGCACACCGTCGCCCGGCTGATCGGCGCACCTCCCGGCTACGTCGGCTACGAGGAGGGCGGCCAGCTCACCGAGGCGGTGCGGCGCAAGCCCTACAGCGTGGTGCTGTTCGACGAAGTCGAGAAGGCGCACGCCGATGTGTTCAACGTGCTGCTGCAGATCCTCGACGATGGCCGGCTGACCGACGGCCAGGGCCGGGTGGTGAACTTCAAGAACACCGTGATCATCATGACGTCGAACACCGGCAGCCTGCTGATCCAGGATCTGACGCGCGAGGGCGCGGCCGAGGCGACGATCCGCGAGGCTGTGCTCGAGACGTTGCGCGACGAGTTCCGGCCCGAGTTCCTGAACCGAATCGACGAGATCATTGTGTTCCATCCGCTCGGGCGCGCGCAGATCGGCCAGATTGTCGAGCTGCAGCTGGCGCGGCTGCGCAAGCTGCTGGCCGATCGCAAGATCGCGCTAGTGCTGACCGACGCGGCGCGCGCCAAGCTGGCCGACGAGGGCTACGACCCGGTGTATGGCGCGCGGCCGATCAAGCGCGTGATCCAGCAGCGGCTGCAGAACGAGCTGGCGCTCAGGCTGCTGCAGGGCGAGTTCCGCGAGGGCGATACGATCGAGGTCGGCGTCGATCGCGGCGGCGCCTTTACATTCGAGAAGGCCATGGCCGGCGAGCCGGTGCTGGCATAGCAGGGCGCTTGCTTTCTGGTAGGGGTTCGGGGGCGGCATTGCCGCCCCCGAATTTCTTTAAGGGCCTCGGAAACTCCAAATTATCCCGCTTGGTGGGGGTTTGGGGGCGGCTTCGCCGCCCCCAAATTTCTTATTGAGTTGCACGACGTGGCGAAGCCACGTCGTGCAACTCAATATGTACGTGATCAAGCGAACAGCGTATTTAGAATCCGGCCACGACCACAGCTGTGCCTACCGGCGCCTGCGGTCGTGCGCGGCCAGCAGCGACGCCAGAAAATCGTCGATCGGCGGCGCGGCCAGCAGCCGCTGCAGCATGGCGTGGTCGGCGGCCTGCGCGCGCACCAGCGCCAGCACCGAGCGCCCGCCAACGATCGGCGCGAAGCCGACGGTGCCGCCGGCCAGCAGCAGCAGCATGCCTGCGGCAAGCCACAGCCACGCCGATGAGTCGCCCGCGCCGGTGCGCGGCAGCCGCTTGGGCGCCTGAGCTGCCACAGACTTGGGCGCCGCGCCGGTGTGCGTCGCCGTCGTGATCGCGCGCACCGGCGCAGCGGCTGGCGCGGCCGGGCTGGGGGCCGGGCTGGTGAAGCTCAGGTGCTGCACCGTGGCCGTGTTCGCGGCCACCGCAACCGTCAGGCTGCCCTGCGCCGGCGTGCCCTGCGCGGTGCCAAGCTGCAGCGCCACGCTGTAGCTACCCACCGGCAGCCAACGATCGTAGTTGCCGTTGGCGTCGGTGGTGACCGCCGTGTCGCCGACAAGCACGGCGATGCCGGGCATAGGCGCGCCGGTGCGCTGGTCGATCACCGTGCCGGTGATGTGGCCCATCGCGATGGCTGCGCCCTCGCTCGATTTGATCGGGTCGAGCGCCGGCCGTGGCGAGGGCTGCAGCGCGACCGACGGGGCTTCGGCGCCGTGGGCCGGCAGCGCGCCCATGCCAAAGAACAGCATCACAATGCCGCAGGCGGCCAGCGTGCTGCCGATTTTTCGTCGTAGGTTCATGTGTGCTCCTTTGTGCGTCGCGTAGGCATAGATAGCGTGCGTGGCTCCGGGCGCGGCGCGCCGCGCCCGGAAGCGATGCCGGCATTAGCGGGCGGGCCGAACCGGCCGCGGCGGTAGCGGCGCGTCGGCGGTGGCTGCGGCGGGCGGCGGCGCGTTGCCGCCAGTGCCGAGGTGTAGATCGAAGCGGTTGTTGGCCTCGTTGCGCTCGTACACCGCGCCATAGCTGATATTCTGGTTCCAGCTGTCGACGTACAGGTACAGGTTCAGCCGGCTGGTGTCGAAGTAGCCGGGCCAGGCCGTGTTGCGGCCGGCATAGCTGGCGCGCGTCGAGGTGAGCGTCACGCTCTGCCCCGGCGCGAGCGTCGCGTCGACATACCAGGCGATGCCGTACTTGCAGCGCGACTTGCCGCAGCGCTTGTCCCACGGCTGGTTGGCGGCGGTCGGCGGCTCGGCCGGGTTGATGTAGAAGTCGACCCAGAACTGGCCCGCCGGCGCGTCGCCGGTATTGGTGATGCTGACGGTTACCTCGACTGGCTCGAACGGCGTGACCTGGTCGGTGCTGAGCTTGAAGCTGCCGACCAGGTCGGGCAGCGGCGGCTGGATGGCCCAGGGCACGTACGTCAGCGCGCGCGTGATCTCGAACGCCGCGCTGGTCGCGTCTGCCAGCCCGCTGGTGCTGGCGCTCAGCTGGTAGCCGGCGCCGATCCGGTCGATCGAGACGCTGTTGAAGCTGGCGATGCCGCCGCTCGCCGCCCTGTCGGCCGCGCCGCGCAGGCTCGCGCCCGGCGTTCCGCTGCCGCTCTTGATCGTCAGGGCGACTGCCGCGCCAAAGGTGGTGTCGACCCCACCAAAGCTGTCGACCGCCTGCACCACCGGCGCGGGCCGCAGCGCGTACCCCACCCCGCTCGTACCCGGCGAAGTGGCGAACACCAGGCGGTTGGCGGTGATGTTGAATGCCGCCGTGTCGCCCGTGGCCAGCGCGCCGCTGCTCGCGCGCAGCACATAACCGGCGCCAACGTGGTTGATGTTCAGGCCCTCGGCGGCGCCAAAGCTCACCTGGCCGCCGCTGGCAGCTTTGGCGCTGGTGCCGCCCAGCGCGCCGCCGCCAGGGTTGGCCTGGATGGCGAGGTCGATCGTACCGCTGAAGCCGGTATCCAGGTTGCCGTAGCTATCCTGGGCCTCGGCCGCGAGCGCGAAGGGCGCGTCGGCGGGGGTATTCGGCGGCGAGCTGATCACTACGAGCTTGGTGGCCGCGCCGGCCGTGATATCGAAGGCGCTGCTGTCGCCCACGGCCAGGGCGGCGGCGCTGGCGGTCAGCACATAGCCGACCCCGGCTTTCTGAATGTTCAGCCCGGCGGCGCTGAAGTCGGCTACGCCGCTGATTGCGCTCACGGTTGTCGTCCCCAGCAGCGACGGCCCGCTGCGGCCCACGCTCTTAAGCGTCAGCGTCACCTGGCCGTTGAAGCCGGTGTCGGTGGTGCCGGCGCCGTCTTGCGCGGCCACCTTCACCAGCAGGTTTTGCCCGGCGGGCGTGCTGACCGGCTGCAGGGTGAAGAACAGGCCGTTGGCGGTGATGTCGAAGGCGGGTGTGCTGGCCGGCGTCAGCCCGCTGGCGCTGGCGGCCAGCTTGTAGGCCGCGCCGATCTTGTCGATCGATAGGCCGCTGAAGCTGGCGACGCCGCTGCTCGCGCTTACGGTTGTAGTGCCGGCGAGCGCTGCGCCGGGCGTGCCGCTGCCGCCCTGGATCGCCAGCGTCACCGCGCCGCCGAAGCTGGTGTCGGTGTTGCCGAACTGATCCTGGGCGACGATCACCGGCTGCGTGGCGAAGGCGGTTCCGGCCATGGTGTTGGCGGGCGCTGCGGCCACGGCCAGCGCGCTGGCGGCAGCCGGCGTGATGTCGAAGGCAGTGCTGGCGGCGCTCGGCAGGCCGCCCATGCTTGCCACCAGCTGGTAGCCGCTGCCGGCGGTGGTGATATTCAGGCCGCTGAAGCTGGCGACGCCGTTGACCGCGTTCACGGTTGTAGTGCCGGCGAGCGTGGCGCCGGGCGTGCCGCTGCCGCTCTTGATCGCCAGGCTGATCGCGCCGCCGAAGCTGGTGTCGACATTGCCGAAGCTGTCTTGCACGCTCACCGACGGCTGGGTTGCGAAGGCCACGCCAGCGGTGGTGCTGGCGCTTGGCGATGTATCGAACACCAGCGTGCTGCGCGTGCCGCTGGCAATATCGAACGCGCTGCTGTCGGCGGTGGCAAGCGCGCCGCTGCTGGCGCGCAGCGTGTAGCCGGTGCCGATTTTGGCAATCGCGGCCTCGCCCGCGCCGCCAAACGCCGCGACGCCAGCTGCCGCCGGCTTGGCGGTGGTGCCTAGCAGCGGCGCGCCGGTGGGGTTGCTCTGGATCGCCAGCGCGACCGTGCTGGTGTAGGTTGCGTCGGTGTGGCCGAAGCCGTCGCGCGCGGCCACGCTGATCGCCAGCGGCGTGCCCGCGCCGGTGGGGTTGGCTGGCGACGCCGTCACGACCAGGCGGTCGGCGGTGATCGCGAACGCGCCGCTGGTGCCGGGCGTAAGCGCGCCGCTGCTGGCGGTGAGGCGGTAGCCCTGGCCGGCGTAGTCGATATTCAGGCCCTGGCCGCTGAAGTCGGCTATGCCGCTGCTGGCGGTGATAGTGGCGGTGCCGCCGAGCGTGGCGCCGGGCGTGCCGCTGCCGCCCTGGATCGCCAGCGTCACCGCGCCGGCGAACGAGCCGTCGAGCACGCCCTGGTCGTCGACCGCCTCGATCACGGGCTGGGCCGCGAAGGCGGTTCCGGCCATGGTATTCGTGGGCGAGGTGGTGAAGCGCAGCTGGGTTGCCGCGCCTACGAGGCTGGTGCAGGTCGGCACCGCGGTGTCGCACCAGGGCCGGAAGAGCACGTCGCCGCTCACATTATCGCCGTCGCCGGGCGGGCCGCCGCGGTCGCCCCACCAGTTGCGGGTCGCGTCGACCTGGCTGGCGGTCTGGTTGTCGATCGCGATGCCGCTGTTGTTGCCGAACAGGTTGTTGAATGTCACGACGTGCCCGCTGCCGCCGCTGATCAGCACGCTCTTGTCGCCCTGCAGGTTCAGGCCGGTGACGCGTACGCTGCCGGCGCTGACCTGGATGGCCGGGCCGCTGGCCGGGTGGATCAGAGGCTTGCCATCGTGCAGGGCCTGGAGCGTCAGGTTTTTGTCGATCGTCACCGTCTCGGTGAAGGTCGCGTCGGCCAGGCTCACCGTCGCGCCGGCCTCGGCCACCTGCACGCCCTCCTGCGCCAGCGCGCCGGGCTGCACCGTCACGGTGCTGGCGCCGATCGCGCCGCTTTTCGCGATCGACGTGCTGGCGAGCGTCAGGTGGGCGATCGACACCGCGCCGCCGGAAGTGTTCAGCGTCGTCGGCACGCTCAGCGTCACCGACTCGTTGTAGCTGCCCGGGTCGAGCACGGTTAGCGTGCCGCCGCTGGCCGGCAGCATATGCTCGGCCCTGCCCAGCGTGCGGAAGGGCAGCGCCTGCGAGCCGGTGTTGGCGTCGTTGCCGTTGGTCTGGTCGACAAACAGCTCGCGGGTGGGGCTGAACGCGGCGTCGAAGGCCAGCTTGGGCGCGGCCATGGCCGATACGCCGTAGCGGCGGATGGCGATGATATAGTGGGTGCCGGCAGTCACCTGGAAGTTCAGCTCCGAGCGCCGATTGCCGGCGACCGCGTCGTCGTTGCAGGCGATGCTGTTGGCTGGCTGCAGCGCGGTTTGCCACACCTCGATCACTGTGTCGTAGTTGGTGGCGGCATTCATGGTGCCGAGCAGCAGCCAGCCGCTGGCCGACGGCGTGAAGCTGTACCAGACGCTGTAGGTGTTGTCGGGGATGGGCGGGTAACTGCCGCATGTGCTCAGGCCGTCGGTCTCGGCCGCGTCGCGCGTAAATGTCGAAACATCGGTCGCGGCATCGCTGAAGCTGAACGGCGCCGCCGTCAGCGCGGATGTCAGGTCGAATGCGCTGGCGTAGGCATCGGTGATGGTGGCGTGGGCCGGTGGCGGCTGAAGCAGGCCGGCCAGCGCGGCGACAACCAGCAGCACGAGCAGTGTGGCCGCGTGCGGCGCGCGTGCGGCGCGCGGCTGGCTCGAAGGTCGGTGCATAGACAAAGCTCCTGATGCGTTAGCGTAAGGCGGTGTGAGGTGCTGAGCTGCCCTTCGATACATGCACAAGCCGAGCTCAGAACAAGCTCATGGCTACTTTCGCACATCTATGATGCGGCGTGGTACTCAGTTCCGCTGCGAATCGTAAACGAGATGTCATCAAGGTGTACTATAATGCGCCCACACATCACGCACCGGGCGCGGGCCGCTGCGCCGGTGGATAGAAGGACATACGACATGGAGGCAATCGCAGAGCGCGCGAGCGACTACGGCGGCTCGGAGCTGGCGGAAATGCCGCCCGCAGCGATCGATCTGTCGGTAGTGATCCCGGTGCTCGACGAGGCCGAGAACCTGCCGGCGCTGGCCGAGCGGCTGACGCGCTCGCTTGAGGCGCTGGGCGCGAGCTACGAGATCATCGTCGTCGACGACGGGAGCCGCGACAACAGCTTCGCGATTTTGCGCGAGCTGGCGCGCGCCGACGCGCGCATGCGCGTGGTGCGGCTGCGCCGCAACTTCGGCCAGACTGCGGCGTTCTCGGCGGGGTTCGACCGGGCGCGCGGCCGGGTGGTGGTGACGCTCGACGCCGACCTGCAGAACGACCCCGACGACATCGGCATGCTGCTCGAGAAGATCGACCAGGGCTACGATGTCGTCAGCGGCTGGCGCGCATTCCGGCAAGATCCGTTTCTGAACCGCCGGCTGCCATCGATGATCGCCAACTGGCTGATCTCGCGCGTGACGGGCGTGCACCTGCACGACTTCGGCTGCTCGCTCAAGGCCTATCGCGCCGAGGTGCTGGCGGGCATCCGGCTGTACGGCGAGCTGCACCGCTTCATCCCGGCGATCGCCAGCTGGCAGGGCGTGGCGGTGACGGAGCTGCCGGTGCACCACGCGCCGCGCCGCTTCGGCCGCTCGAAGTATGGCATTGGCCGCACGCTGCGCGTGATCCTCGACCTGATCACCATCCGCTTTCTGCTGAGCTACGGCACGCGCCCGATGCAGATCTTCGGCCTGCTGGGCCTGAGCATCAGCGGCCTCGGATTTCTGCTAGGCCTGTACCTGACGTACGCCAAGCTGGTCGCGGGCGAGTCGATCGGCAGCCGGCCGCTGCTGATGCTGGCGGTGCTGCTGATTGTCGTGGGCGTCCAGCTGGTGACGATGGGCCTGATCGGCGAGCTGGTGGTGCGCACGTATTACGAGACGCAGGCAAAGGCGATCTATGTGGTGCGCGAGGAGCTAGGCGCGGGGGTGGGCTCGTGAGCAATGCCGCCCCGGCGCGGCGCTGGCCGCTGACGCTGCTGCGCGTGGCGGTGAGCGGCGGCCTGCTGGTGTACCTCGTCGGCCGGGCGCAGCCCGCGCTGATCTGGCAGTCGTGGCGCGCGATCGACCTGCCGCTGCTGGGGTTGGCGCTGCTGATGCAGCTGGCGGGCATTGCGATCAGCGCGGCCAAGTGGGGCGTGGTGCTGCGCGCGCGTGGGCGCGGCCAGCCGCTGCGCTGGCTGTTCGGCGCCTACCTGGTGGGCCAGTTTGTCGGCAATGTGCTGCCGACGACGATCGGCGGCGACGCGATGCGCGGCGTGCAGCTGGGCCGCCGGATTGGCAGCTATGGCGAGGCCGGCGCGTCGATCTTTGTCGAGCGCCTCACCGGCTTTCTGGCGCTGAGCCTGATCGCCAACGCCGCGCTGGCGGCGAGCGTGCTGGCGCCAACCGCGCTGGCCACCACGCCGGCGCTGCGCTGGCTGGCGTTGGGCTTTGGCCTTGCGGCGATCGGCGCGCTGGCGGGCGCGCTGGCCGCGCCGTGGCTCGAGCGCGCCTTCGGGCCGCGCCTGCCCGAGCGGGCGCGGGCGCCGCTACGGCGCGTGGCCGAGGTGCTTTCGGCCTATACCCCGCGCGGCCGGCGCCTGGCGCTGGTGCTGGCGCTGTCGCTGCTGTTCCAGCTGCTGTGGGTGGCGCTGCACGCGGTGTGCGGGCTGGCGCTGGGCCTGCGCGCGCCGCTGCTGCTGTATGCGCTGATGGTGCCGCTCACCGATATGATCGGCCTGGTGCCGATCTTTGTGAACAACCTCGGCGCGCGCGAGCTGATCTTCACGCTGTACCTCGGCCAGATCGGCGTGGCGCCGGCCCAGGCGCTGGCGCTGGCATTTCTGATCTTCTCGGTGAAGCTGGCGGTGAGCCTGCTGGGCGGCCTGGTGATGGCGCTCGGCGGCGACATGCGCGCCGCGCGCATGTCGCGCGCGGAGGGCGACCAGTGAGCGATACACCGGCGGCGCGCGCGGCGCCAGCGCTGGCTGTGCGCTCGGGCGGCAGGGCCGTCGCTGCGCGCTGGCTGCTCGCGCTGGCGCTGTTTGCGCTGGCGCTGGCGCCGCGCGCGATTGCGCCCGGCGGCATTGTTACGGCCGACGAGGCCTACCACTGGTTTGAGCGCGCGGCGCGCTTCGGCCAGGCGCTGCAGAGCGGCAACTACGCCGGGACGAACCTGGTAGGCCACCCTGGCGTCACCACGATGTGGCTTGGCTCGCTCGGGCTGGTGCTGCGGCGCTGGCTGATCGACGCCGGCCTGGCCGACGGCGACAGCCTGTTTGTGTTTCGCGCGCTGATCCGCCTGCCGGTGGCGGCCGTTGCCGCGCTGTGCGTGGCGCTGGCGCTGGCGCCGCTACGGCGGCTGCTCGGCGCGCGCGCCGCGCTGCTGGCCACGCTGCTGTGGGCGGGCGAGCCGTTTGTGGTGGCGCACTCGCAGCTGCTCCATGTCGATGCGCTGCTGGCCTCGTTTGTGACGCTGGCGCTGCTGTACGCGCTTGTCGCATTCCGCTTCGACGATCCCGCGCCCGGCGAGCTGCTCGCGCCGCGCCTGCGCTGGCTGGCGGCCTCGGGGCTGTGCGGCGGCCTGGCGCTGCTCACCAAGTCGCCCGCAGTGCTCGTGCCGCCGATGGTGGGGCTGATCGCGCTGGTGGGGCTGTGGCGCGCGGCGCAGCCCGGGCGCCAGGCGTGGCGGATTGGCCGGCTGCGGCTGATCGTGTGGCCGCTGGCGCTGTGGGCGCTGATCGCGGCGGCTACCTGGCTGGCGCTGTGGCCGGCCGCGTGGGTCGGCCCGCTCGACGCAGCCTGGTCGATCTTCCACCAGGCCGAGGCCGACGGCGGCACGCCGCACGCGTGGGGCAACTTCTTCCTCGGGCACGCCGTGGCCGACCCAGGCGTGCTGTTCTACCCGGTGACGCTTGCGTTCCGGCTGGCGCCGTGGACGCTGCTTGGCGTGCCGGTGGGGCTGGCGCTGCTGGCGCGCCGGCAGACGCGCGGCCGCGCGGCGCTGGCGCTGCTGCTGCTGTTCGCGCTGCTGTTCGTGGCCATGATGAGCGTGCCGCCAAAGAAGTTCGATCGCTACGTGCTGCCGATCTACCCGGCGCTGGATGTGCTCGCGGCTGCTGGGCTGGCCGCCGTCGCGGAGTGGCTGCTATCTTTCCGCAGCACAAGCGCCGCAAGCCGCAAGCCGCGAGCCGCTTTGGCTAGCGCTGCCGGCTGGCTTGTGGTTGCTCTGCTGCTTGCCGCGAACCTGGCGTGGTTTCATCCCTACGAGCTGGCCTACTTCAGCCCGCTGCTCGGCGGCGGCCCGGCGGCGGCGCGCAGCATCCCGGTGGGCTGGGGCGAGGGCTACGAGCAGGCCGGGGCGTTTATCGACGCCCAGCCCGACGGCGCGGCGCGGCCGGTGGCGACCTGGTTCGAGCCGATCCTGCGCCCGTTCGTGCATACCGCCGTGCTGCCGCTGTACGCCGCGGCCGCGCCGGGCAAGGCCGGCTACGTGGTGCTGTATATCGATCAGCTTCAGCGCCAGGATGCGCCAGAGGTGACGGCGCAGTACCTCGGGAAGCTCGTGCCGCTGCATGTGGTGCGCATCCACGGCATCGAGTACGCGTATGTCTACCAGGCTATCCCGGCGGTGGCCCACGCCGCGCCGGCCGGATTCGGCCAGGGCATCCGGCTGCTTGGCTACGACATCGACGCGCGCGCCCAGGCCGGGGCGCTGACGCTGACGCTGACGTGGCAGGTGAACGCGCCACTGCCGGCCGACTACCTTATGTTTGTGCGCGTGATCGACGCGAATGGCCAGGTGGTCGGGCGGGCCGACGTGCCGCCCGGCGGCGCGGAGCCAACCAGCCAGTGGCAGCCGGGGCGCTTCGTCACCGCCACGGTGCCGATCCCCACGGCGCTGGCGGCGAGCCCGGGGCGCTACTGGCTGTCGCTGGGCGTGTACGACCCGGCCAGCGGCAAGCGGCTGCCGCTCGACGCTGCGCCCGCCCCCGGCGCCCCCGACGATGGCCCCGACGCACTGCGCATCCCGATCGCTATTCCGTGACACGGAATACGCGGTTCTTGACAGAATTGCGCGCGTAAAATATATTTTATAAAATATCAAAAGCGCCTGTTCATCAATCACTACCACGCGATCTACCGGGCCTGCCGCGCCAGGGATGCGCCGCCCACGGCAGCCGCGCAGCGTGCCCGCCGCGAACAACTCGAGAACCGCCTGCTCAGAGATTGGGCCTGAATGACGAAAGGGGCGACCTGCCGTGGCGAGCGAGTATACCGCAGACGTGATTGTTATCGGCGGCGGCGTTATGGGATGCGCGGCGGCCTACCACCTGGCGAAGGACGGGCGGCGCGTGCTGCTGCTCGAGCAGTTCGGGGTGGTGCATACGCGCGGCAGCTCGCACGGCCCCTCGCGGATCATTCGGCTGGCCTACGACACCGAGGACTATGTGCAGCTGGCGCGGGCGGCCTATGAGTTGTGGCGTGGCCTGGAGGCCGAGAGCGGCCAATCGCTGCTGCGCACGATCGGTGGCCTCGACCTCGGCGCCCCCGGCGCGCTGGCGCTTGACGAGATTCGCGCTACCTACGAGGCCGCTGGCGTAGCCTACGAGGCGCTCGACCGCGACGAGATTGTGCGGCGCTACCCCAAGTTCAACCTGCCCGATGGCACGATCGGCTACTACCAGCCCGACTACGGCCTGCTCGACGCCGACCTGTGCGTGGCGACGCTGGCCAGCCTGGCGCGCCGCCACGGTGCCCGGATCAACGAGCACGAGGCGGCCCTGCAGATCACGCCGCTCGCCGATGGCGTAGCGGTGCGCACGGCTCGCGGCACCTACACCGCCGGCCAGCTGGTTCTCAGCGCCGGCTCGTGGATCGGCCCGCTGCTCGGCCAGCTCGGCATCGCCCTGCCGCTGACGGTGACTAAAGAGCTGGTTGCGTACTTCCAGCCGCCCGACCCGCAGGCCTACCTGCCCGAGCGCTTTCCGATCTTCATCCACCGCTTCGCCAACACCACTACGCTGGGCAGCGGCTTCCCGATCTTCCGCCACGCCGGCTTCAAGATGATCTTCGACCGCACCGGCCCGACGGTTGAGCCTGGCGACCCCGACCGCGACCCGGCGCCGGGCCAGCTCGAGCTGCTGCTGAACTACGCCGCCGGCGTTCTGCCGTCGCTGGGCAGCCAGGTGATCGAGGCGGTGACGTGCCGCTACACGATGACGCCCGACGAGCACTTCGTCATCGGGCTGCACCCGGAGCACCCGCAGATTGTGATCGCCTCGCCCTGCTC
Organism: Kouleothrix sp.; assembly: GCF_046328425.1. Taxonomy (NCBI): domain Bacteria; kingdom Bacillati; phylum Chloroflexota; class Chloroflexia; order Chloroflexales; family Roseiflexaceae; genus Kouleothrix; species Kouleothrix sp. The sequence continues at coordinate 109,191 of NZ_JAXLWP010000018.1, read as the reverse complement.
GGGGCACGGCTTTAAGTTCGGCACGGTTATCGGGCGCATCCTCGCCGACCTGGTTGCGCACGGCCGTACCGCCTACCCGATCGGTCGCTTTCAGCTCAACCGCACGTTTACTGCTAGCCACGGAGGTATCGGCTATGACCCTACAGCATAGGCGTTTGGACGGAAAGGCCGCGATCGTCACCGGCGCGGCGGCGGGCATCGGCCGGGCGATCGCCGAGCGTTTTGCCGCCGAGGGCGCGCGGGTGGTGCTGGCCGACCAGAACGCCGCCGAAGCCCAGGCTGTGGCGGCGGCGATCGTCGCGGCCGGCGGCGCGGCCCTTGCCGTGGCCGTCGATGTCTCGGCCCACGACCAGGTGCAGCGCCTGTTCGACGCGACCATAGCGGCCTTCGGCGCGGTCGACGTGCTGGTGAATAACGCCGCACTGGTGAAGACCGAGCGGCACGTGCTCGAGGCCGACATCGCGTGGTGGTCGCGCATTATCGACGTCAATCTGAGCGGCGCTTTCAGCTGCAGCCTGCTCGCCGCCCAGCTCATGGCCCGCCGCCGAACAGGCTCGATCATCAACCTGTCGTCGGGCGGCGCCACCAAGGCGCACCGCGGCAACGTGGCCTACGACGCCGCAAAGGGCGGGATTGAGGCCATGACCCGGGCTATGGCCCTCGATCTTGGCCCATACGGAGTGCGCGTCAACGCCCTGGTGCCCGGCTCGATCGACAGCAAGGGCATGGCCCCCGAGGTGAAGGCGTCGCGCGGCGAAAATATTCCGCTCGGCCGCGTCGGCGAATCTGCCGAGATGGCCGGCCCTGCGGTTTTCCTGGCCTCCGACGACGCGAGCTATATCACCGGCCACACGCTGGTGGTCGACGGCGGCATGCTGGTGCAGCAGCGCTCGGCGACCGTCGACATCTTCCCGCTGAGCAAATTCCCCAAGCTGGGCTAGCGTTTGGGAAGTGCTCAGGGGCGTCCGCGACGCAGCCCTCTGGCTGTGCCGAGCCGATTTGGCCTGCGGCAGCAAGGTGCTTGTTTTCGCGCAGAGCGCGAAAACAAGCACAATGCCTGGAAAAGTACCGCTCTGCCGAAGGCAGAACAGGCCATTTGCAAATAGCAGCTTTTCCTGAGAGCCTGTTTGAAAAGGGGTGCGCGAGGGGCTATGCCCCTCGCATTCTTCTGGCAGGTGGCGGCCACGAATGTGGCCGCCACCTGCCAGAACAAGTGGATACTTGGAGGGACTTCGTCCCTCCAAACCATCCTTTTCAAACAACTTCTGAGAGCGAGAAAGATACATGCCACCCAACCAGCGCTACCGCGTAGGCGTCGACATTGGCGGTACCTTCACCGACCTGATCGTCGTCGACCAGGAGACGGGCGCCTTTGCGATGGGCAAGGTGCTGACGACAAGCGACGACCCCTCGCGCGCGGTGGAGACGGCCCTGGCCGAAACGCTGCGCCAGGCGGGAATCGCGCCGGGCGCGGTGCGCAACCTGGTGCATGGCACGACGCTCGTCACCAACGCGCTGATCGAGCGCAAGGGCGCGCCCACCGCGCTGCTCACCACCGCCGGCTTCCGCGACTCGGTGGCGATCGGGCGCGAGCAGCGCTACGACCTGTACGACCTGCTGCTGGAGCAGCCGCGCCCGCTGGTGCCGCGCTACCTGCGCTTTGACGTGCCGCAGCGCACCTTGGCCGACGGCTCGACCGACGTGGAGCTCGACATAACCTACGTCGAACGGCTAGCACGCGAGCTGGCCGCCAATGGCATCGCCGCGGCGGCGATTGTTTTTCTGCACAGCTTCACCAACCCCGCCGACGAGCGCGCCGCCCGCGAGGCTCTGCAGCGCGCCGCGCCGGGCATCCGAGTATCGATCTCGTCGGACGTGGTGCCCGAGATCCGCGAGTTCGAGCGCGCCTCGACCACGATTGCGAATGTGTATGTTCAGGACCTGGTCGAGCGCTACCTGCGTACGCTGCAGGTGCGGCTGCGCGAGCTTGGCCTCGACGGCGACTTTTTCCTGATGCTTTCGTCGGGCGGGATCGCCACAGTCGACACGGCCGCGCGCTACCCCGTGCGGCTGCTCGAGTCTGGCCCGGCTGCCGGCGCGCTGGCGGCGACGGTGTACGGCCAGGCGGCCGGCCATCCGAATCTGCTCTCGTTCGACATGGGCGGCACGACCGCCAAGATCTGTGTGATCGACGGCGGCCAGCCGCTGATCGCGCAGTCGTTCGAGGTCGATCGGATCTACCGCTTCAAGAAGGGATCGGGCATGCCGATCACCATTCCGGTGATCGAGATGATCGAGATCGGCACTGGCGGCGGCTCGATCGCCCGCGTCGATAGCCTCGGGCTGCTGAAAGTCGGCCCGGACTCGGCCGGCTCGGCGCCTGGGCCGGTGTGCTACGGGCGCGGCGGCGCCGAGCCGACCGTCACCGACGCGGACTTGGTGCTGGGCTACCTCGACCCAGGCTACTTCCTGGGCGGCAAGATGGCGCTCGATGTCGCGGGGGCGCGCGCGGCGATCGCCGAGAGGGTGGCCGCGCGGCTGGGCATGTCGGTGGAGCAGGCCGCCTGGGGCATTCACCAGATCGCCAACGAGAACATGGCCAACGCCGCGCGCGTGCATGTGCTCGAGCGCGGCAAGGACCCCCACCGCTTCCCGATGTTCGCGTTCGGCGGGGCCGGGCCGGTGCACGCGTACCGGATCGCCCTCTCGCTGGGCGTGCCCACGCTGCTGCTGCCGTTCGGCGCCGGGGTGATGAGCACGCTGGGCTTCCTCTCGGCGCCGCTGGCGTTCGATTTCGTGCGCTCGTGGCGCGAGCAGCTGCAGGCGATGGACTGGGCCAGGGCCAACGCGCTGCTCGAGGCCATGGAGGCCGAGGGCCGGGCCTTGCTGGAGGCCTCGGGTGTGGCGCCAGAGGCGATCAGCCACCGCCGCGAGGCCGACATGCGCTACGTCGGGCAGGGCCACGAGATCCGCGTGCCGCTGCCGCCTGGCGCGCTCGGCGCCGCGCATACCGCCGCGCTGCAGGCGGCCTTCGAGGCGGCGTACCGCGAGCTGTACGAGCGGCTTGGCCCGGCCGTGCCGCTCGAGATCCTGAACTGGCGCGTGGTCTCGTCCGGCCCGCGGCCATCGGTGGCGCTGTCTATTCCCGCAGCCGCCAGCAGCGATATCGCGCAGGCGCGCAAGGGCGAGCGGCTGGCCTACTTCCCCGAGGCCGGCGGCTTCGTCAGCACGCCAATCTACGATCGCTACCGGCTTGCGCCGGGCATGGCCTTCGCCGGGCCGGCGATCGTCGAGGAGCGCGAGTCGACGGCGATCGTTGGGCCGGGCGCGCGCTGCCGCGTGGATGAGCAGTGGAACCTTGTAGTTGACCTAGAACCATAATAACCTTACCACGCCGAAATTATTTCTAAAAATCTCTGTGCCTCTGTGTCTCTGTGGTGAAACTTACACAAAGAGAGCCGCGATGACGCTCGATCCTATCACGCTCGAGATGCTCTGGAACCGGCTGCTGTCGGTGGCGAACGAGCAGCAGGTTGCGCTCATGCGCACCGCCTTCAGCACGATCGTGCGCGAGTCGCAGGACCTCGCCTGCGGCGTGTTCGATACGCGCGGCCAGATGATCGCGCAGTCGCTCACCGGCACGCCCGGCCACATCAACCCCATGGCCACGGGCGTGCGGCACCTGCTGGCGGCCTACCCACCCGCCGAGCTGGCGCCCGGCGACGTGCTGATCACCAACGACCCCTGGCTGACGTCGGGCCAGCTCAACGATTTCACCGTGCTCAGCCCGGTGTTCCGTGGCGAGCGGATCGTCGGCTATTTCGGCAACCTGTGCCACGCCGCCGACATTGGCGGGCGGGTGCTCTCGGCCGACGCCCACGAGGTGTACGAGGAAGGGCTGCGCGTGCCGATCACCAAGCTGTTCGACCGCGGCGAGCCCAACCGCGAGCTGATCAGGATTATCCGCGCGAATGTGCGCACGCCCGACGAGACGATCGGCGACCTGTACGCGCAGGCTTCGTGCAACGCGGTGGGCGCGCGCAGCCTGCTGCAGATGATGGACGAGTTCGCGCTCGGCAGCATCGACCCGCTGGGCGACGCGATCATCGCCCGCTCGGAGGCGGCCATGCGCGCGGCCATCCGCGCCCTGCCCGATGGCCACTACGAGCACGAGGTCTGGAGCGACGGCTTCGAGGAGCCGCTGCGTATTCGGGCGGCTGTGACGATCGCGGGCGATCAGATCGCGATCGACTTCGCCGGCTCATCGCCGCAGAGCCGGCGCGGGATCAATGTGGTGCTGAACTACACCCACGGCTATGCCTCGTTTGCGATCAAGGCAGCGATCAGCCCGGACGTGCCGCACAACGAGGGCGCTTTCCGGCCGGTGCACGTCGCGGCGCCGCCGCGCTCGATCCTCAACTGCGAGCCGCCGGCGGCGGTGGCGGCCCGCCACCTGGTCGGCCACTTCCTGCCCAGCGCGATCTTCGGCGCCCTGGCGCAGGCCATGCCCGAGCGCGTGATCGCCGGCGGGGCCGACCCGATCTGGCTCAGCGTGTGGCGCGGCAGCCGGCCCGACGGCACCGCGCCGTTTATGGTCTCGAACTTCCAGGTGGGCGGGATGGGCGCGCGGCCGACCAAGGACGGTCTGCATACCACCGGCTTCCCCAGCGGCGTGGCCGGTGTGCCGGCCGAGGTGGTCGAGACGCTGTCGCCGCTGGTGCAGCGCCGGCGCGAGCTGCGCGCCGACTCGGGCGGCGCGGGCGAGTTCCGTGGCGGGCTGGGCCAGGCCACCGCCTGGAGCCGGCGCGGCGACGGCCCCTGGAGCGTGTCGGCGATGATCGACCGCACGCAGCACGCGGCCCAAGGCCTCGTCGGCGGGCGGCCGGGCGCGCCGGGCGCGTTTCAGCTCGCCAGCGGCCGGGCGCTCCCGCCCAAGACGGTGGTCTGGTTTGAGCCGGGCGACGAGGTGCAGCTGTGCCTGCCCGGCGGCGGGGGCTATGGCGATCCGCTGGCGCGCCCGGCCGATCGAGTGCTGCAGGATGTCGTCGACGGCTATGTCTCGATCGAGGCCGCCGGGCGCGAGTACGGCGTGGCCGTGCGCTACCTCGGCGCGCCCGATCAGCTGGTGCGCCTGCCGCAGCACTACGCGATCGACTGGGACGCCACAAACCAGCTGCGAGCCAGCTCAGCCAAGCCAGAGTAATCCACAGGGGTATCTCATGACAATGCTTGCTTCCCGCACCGGCGCCCAGGTGCTGGTCGACCAGTTGAAGGTCTACGGCGTCGACACGATCTTCTGCGTGCCGGGCGAGAGCTACCTGCCGGTGCTCGACGCGCTGTACGACGCCGAGGCGATCAAGCTCGTCAGCTGCCGGCAGGAGGGCGGCGCGGCGTTCATGGCCGAGGCCTACGGCAAGCTGACGGGCCGCCCAGGCGTGTGCTTTGTGACGCGCGGGCCGGGCGCGTGCAACGCCAGCATCGGCGTGCACACCGCCTTCCACGACTCGACCCCGCTCATTCTGTTTGTTGGCCAGGTGGCGCGCGGTTTTGCCGGGCGCGAGGCGTTTCAAGAGATCGACTACCGCCAGATGTTCGGCTCGATCGCCAAGTGGGTCGCGCAGATCGACGACCCGCGCCGCGTGCCCGAGCTGCTCGGCCGCGCGTTCGCGCTGGCGGTGTCGGGCCGGCCCGGCCCGGTGGTGCTGGCGCTGCCCGAAGATATGCTCGCCGAGGTTTGCACCGTGCCCGACGCGGCGCCATACCAGCGCGCCCAGGCGCACCCCGGCGCGGCCGGGCTGGCGAACATGCGCGAGATCCTGGCGGCGGCCGAGCGCCCGCTGATGATCGTCGGCGGGGGCGACTGGAGCCCCGCAGCGGCTGCGGATATCCGCGCCTTCGCCGCGGCCAGCCGCCTGCCGACCGTGGCGGCGTTTCGCGCCCAGGACATCGTCGACAACCGCGCCGACTACTATGTCGGCGCGCTGGGGGTTGGCTCGAGCCCGGCGCTGGCCGAGCGCGTGAAGCGCTGCGATGTGCTGCTGACCGTCGGCGACCGCATGAGCGAGCTGGACACGCTCGACTACACGCTGCTCGACGTGCCGCGCCCGCGCCAGCGGCTGATCCACGTGCACCCCGACGCTTCCGAGCTTGGGCGGGTCTACCAGCCCGAGCTGGCGATCATGGCCGGCATGCCCGAGTTCGCGGCGGCGGCGCGGGCGCTGCCGCCGCTCGACGGCGCGCGCTGGGCCGGGTGGCTGGCCGAGGCGCGCGCCGAGTATGTGGCCACGCTCAACGCGGTTCCGATGCCTGGCGCACTCGACCTCGGCGCGGTGTTCGCGCACCTGCGCGCGCGGCTGCCGCCCGACGCGATCATCACAAACGGCGCCGGGAACTACACTGCCTGGTGCCACCGCTTTTTGCAGTTCTCGGCCTACCGCAGCCAGCTGGCGCCAGTGAACGGCACCATGGGCTACGGCGTGCCGGCGGCGGTGGCCGCCAAGATCGCGCGCCCCGAGCGCACTGTGGTGGCGTTCGCCGGCGATGGCTGCTTTCTGATGAATGGCCAGGAGCTGGCTACGGCCGTGCACTACGGCGCCAACATCCTCGTGCTGGTGGTTAACAATGGCATGTACGGCACCATCCGCATGCACCAGGAGCGGCACTACCCTGGCCGGGCGATCGGCACCGCGCTGAGCAACCCGAGCTTTGCCGACTACGCGCGGGCCTTCGGCGCCTACGGCGAGCTGGTCGAGCGCACGGCCGATTTTGCGCCCGCGCTCGAGCGCGCTCGCGGCCGGGCGCGCGGCGCTGCTCGAGCTGCGGATCGACCCCGACGCGATCTCGCCGCTCACTACGCTGAGCGCGCTGAGCCGCGCCGCGCGCCGCTGATCGCCGCTGCGCGGTTTGCAACGCGCGGCGGCGCTATCTCAGCTACGATGCAATCCGGGGGCTGCGCGCCCCCCTTGCCCGCGTGTTATCTTGTCTACAATGCAATTCGGGGCTGCGCGCCTCCGCGCCCCGCGGCAGGGGCGGGCCGCCGCCCCTGCACCCCGGCGGTGGTTTGCACCCCAGACCCCCTATTTTATGCTTGCGTATGCTCAATGTCCTGCGCGGATGCCCAGCCCGCGCGCAGTACCCGTGTCTCAGTACGTATTGCTGGTTGATTCGTCACTTGCTACCGCGACTCAGATCGATTGTACGAATCAAGCGTGCAGCCGTACCGCGTAGGCACTACTGTGCATGGGCTGGGCATGACAAGTTGCCAGTAAAGCTGCATCGGCATAAAATGCCGAAGGGGTTTTAGGGGAGCGGGCTCGCTCCCCTAATCGGGGGTCCGGGGGCGAAGCGCCCCGGAGAGATCGGTTTGTACGAGGAGGGGCGGAAGGAGCGGAGGGCCGCGGGCGAAGTGCCCAGGAAAGAGATACCGCACCAGGAAGAGCAGAAAGGCTCAACCAATGAGCGAGGCGCTAGCAAGCGAGCTGCGCGCCAGCGTGCGCGGCGAGGTGCGCTTCGACGCGGTGTCGCGCGCGCTGTACGCCACCGACGCCAGCATCTACCAGATCGAGCCGCTCGGGGTGGTCGCGCCGCGCGACGCCGAGGATGTCGCGGCGGTGCTGCGGGCCGCCCGCCGCCACGGCGTGCCGCTCCAGCCGCGCGGCGGTGGCACCAGCCTGGCCGGCCAGGCCGTCGGGCGCGGGCTACAGCTCGACTTCACCCGGCACATGAACCGCCTGCTGGAGGTTAACCCGGCCGAGGGCTGGGCCTGGGTCGAGCCCGGCATGGTGCTGGATGAGCTGAACGCCCGGCTCGCGCCGCACGGCCTGAAGTTCGCGCCCGACGTCTCGCCGTCCAACCGCGCGACGATCGGCGGCATGATCGGCAATAACTCGTCGGGAATGTACTCGGTGGTCTACGGCAAGACGATCGACCACGTGCTGGCGCTGCGGGTGATGCTGTCCGACGGCAGCCTGGCCGAGCTTGGGCCGCTGGATGAGGACGAGCTGCGCGCCAAGCTCCTGCTCGACAGCCTCGAAGGTCGCGCCTACCGCGCGGTGCGCCGCCTGGCCCGCGAGCACGCCGGCGAGATCGCCCGGCGCTACCCCAAGGTGCTGCGGCGCGTCGGCGGGTATAACCTGGATGAGTTTGTGCCCGTAGGCGAACGATCAAAGGCGAAAGACGAAAGCGGTGTACCAGCCGAAGCAAGCACCCCCCACATTGAGAGCCGGCCCTCGTCCTCCGCCCTTCGCCCTTCCTCCTTACAAGATCCGCGTTTCAATATGGCGAAAATGGTGGTCGGCTCCGAGGGCACGCTGGCGATCGTGCTAGCGGCCAAGCTGCGGCTGGTGCCGGTGCCCCGGCACACCGCGATCGGCATCCTGGCGTTCGAGTCGCTGGCCGAGGCGCTTGACGCGGTGGTGCCGTGCCTCGAGTGCCGGCCGGCCGCCGTCGAGCTGATGGACGAGATCCTGCTCGACCTGGCCCGCAAATCGCGCGACTACGCCGGGCACTTGGCGTCGTTCGTGCGCGGCTCGCCCGGCGGGCTGCTGCAGGTCGAGTTCTTCGGCGATACGCCCGAGGCGGCGCTGGCCGGGCTCGACCGGCTGGAGGCGCACGTGCGCGGGCGCTGCGAGCTGGACTTCGACTTCACCCGCGCCACCACGCCCGCGCAGCAGCGCGCGGTGCTGCAGGTGCGCAAGGCCAGCATGCCGCTGCTGCAGTCGCTCTCGCCCGACCTCAAGCCCGAGACGGTGGTCGAAGACTCGGCGGTGCCGCCCGAGCGGCTGAGCGAGTACATGCGCCGCTTCCGCGCAATCTGCCAGGGCTATGGCGTGGCGGTGGCCATGTACGGGCACGCCAGCGTCGGGCTGATCCACGCGCGCCCGCTGCTGAACCTCAAGGACGCCGGCGACGTGGCCAAGCTGCGCGCGATCGCCGAGGGCGTGCGCGACCTGGTGCTGGAGTTCGGCGGCGCGCTGTCGGGCGAGCACGGCGACGGCCTGCTGCGCTCGGAGTTCAACCGCCGGCTGTTCGGCGACGAGCTGTACGAGGCGTTTCGCGAGCTGAAGCGCACCTTCGACCCGCACGGCCTGCTCAACCCCGGCAAGATCGTCGACGCGCCGCCGATGGATACGAACCTGCGCTACGGGCCGGGCTACCGCGTGGCCATCCCGCTGAGTACGCACTTCCGCTTCGCCGACACGGGCGGTATGGCCGGCGCGGCCGAGCTGTGCAATGGCAACGGGCTGTGCCGCAAGGCCGGCGGCGGCACCATGTGCCCGAGCTATATGGTCACGCGCGACGAGCAGCACTCGACACGTGGGCGCGCCAATGCGCTGCGCATGCTGCTCTCGGGCGCCCTGCCGGCTGCCGAGATGGATGGCGAGCGCATGCGCGAGGTGATGGACCTGTGCGTCGAGTGCAAGGGCTGCACCGCCGAGTGCCCCTCGCGCGTGAATATGACTAGGCTCAAGTCGGAGTGGCTGGCGCAGGTGTATGCCGAGCGCGGCGTCCCGCTGCGCGCGTGGCTGTTCGGCCATATTCGGCAGCTCAGCCGGGCCGGCAGCGCGCTGGCGCCGCTGGCCAACGCCGCGCTGCGCGCCCCTGGTGCGGGCTGGCTGGGCGAGCGGCTGCTGGGGATCAGCCGCCACCGCGCGCTGCCCGAGTTCGCGCGCGAGCCGTTCCACGTCTGGTTTGAGCGCCGGAGGAGCCACGAGCCAGGAACCACGAGTGGGGATGGCACACACGCTTCTTCATCTTCGGCTCTCGGCTCTCGGTCGGTCGTCCTGTTTCCCGACACCTTCACCGACTACAACGAGCCGAGGGTGGGGCAGGCCGCCGTGCGGGTGCTCGAGGCGGCCGGCTACGCGGTGATCCTGCCGCGCCGGCGGGTGTGCTGCGGGCGGCCGCTGATCTCGAAGGGGCTGCTGGGCCAGGCGCAGGCGCTGGCGCGCGAGCAGCTCGAGTGGCTGGCGCCCTACGCCGTCGCCGGCCTGCCGATCGTCGGGCTTGAGCCGAGCTGCATCCTGACGTTTCGCGACGAGCTGCCCGATCTAGTCGACGATCCGCGCGCGGAGGTGCTGGCCCGGCAGACGCTCCTGCTCGACGAGTTTCTGGCGCGCGAGATACACGCTGGCCACACAAGCCTGACTTTTAGTAGCCACAACGACTCAAAGACTCAAGGTTCGGGAAAATATTCTCAGGGCTTAGAGTCTTCGAGTCTTCGCGGCAAAGAAATTCGCACCTTCTTGCTGCACGGCCACTGCCACCAGAAGGCGCTGGCAGGCACCGGGGCGGCGCTGGCGCTGCTGCGCATGATCCCCGGCGCCGAGGTGCGCGAGGTCGACAGCGGCTGCTGCGGGATGGCCGGCTCGTTCGGCTACGAGGCCGAGCACTACGATATGTCGATGCGCATGGCCGAGCGCGCGCTGCTGCCGGCGGTGCGCGCGCTGCCGCCTGAGGCCGAGGTCGTGGCGATGGGCACGAGCTGCCGCCACCAGATCGCCGATGGCGCCGGGCGCCGCGCGCGCCACCTGGCTGAAGTCCTTGCCGACGCGCTGGAGCGCTAATAGCCTGTTTGAAAACGGGGGGCGGCCACCCTCTTCATACAGCTTCTAACGGTTGCAAGGGGAAACTGCGCCTGGCTGAAGCCGTGGCCATTGCACAGCCGCCATGCGCTGGAGTATCAGCAGTCGAACACCGACCAGCAGATGTCGTTGCGCAGCCGCTGATCGTCGATGACCAGCTCGCGGATCGCCTCCGGCAGCTGCTCGCGCTGCCACTGGCACTCCAGCCGGCCGGCGCGCTCGCCTTCGCCGTGCGGGGCGGCAGCACGCGCAGCCTTGATCGCATACGCGGCAGCGCCGAGATCGTGCGCGGCGACGTGTGCGACGACGGCGGCCTGGCCGGCAGCGTACGCGGCGTGCCGCGCTGCGCCACGCAGATCTCTGGCTGCGGCCATGGCGTGGCCTCCCGCCGCGCGCGCCTGGGACATCGTGATCTCGCCGCGCGCCCAGGCGCGGGCCTGCTCGATCGCCTGGCGCGGCCGTGGGTCGTCGGGCCGCGCCGCCGCGAAGAGGTGCAGCACGTGCTCGGCGCACGCGGCCGCCCACAGGGCGAGCAGCTGGTGGTCGGTGTCTGAAAGCGTGCCCCCGCGCCGGATTGTGATCAGGCGCGGGTCGCGGTCTTTCGGCAGGATCATGGCCACTCCTCCATATACGGTATTACCTGTACCATATGCATTGGGATTTGCGATTGACTGATTTTAATTCGCAAGAATAGAATTTGTGCTGATCAAGTGTGATATTATCCCATAAGTCATTGAGTCACCTCCTTGGCTCACCATATGTAGACATGCCATCACACATGCCCAGCTCCGCTCAAGCCATCATTGTGCCGCCACCGCATTGGAATGCCTCCCACGCGCACGTATGCCCTGCACGCGCCAGTGATCATGACCTGTCTACACGTTGTGTCAGCTTAGTCTACACGTTGTGTCAGCTTAGTCTACATGTTCTGTAGGCTCGTCTACATGTTCTGTAGGCTCGTCTACATGTTCTGTAGGCTCGTCTACATGTTCTGTAGGCTCGTCTACATGTTCTGTAGGCTCGTCTACATGTTCTGTCAGTTCAGTCTACACGTTGTGTAGGCTTGTCTACATGTTCTGTAGGCTGGTCTACATGTTCTGTAGGCTCGTCTACACAAAACTCCTGGTCTACCAGCGAGTCTCAGATCAGGTGTGTATGGGCTATAGCCAGACAGGACTGGCGGGGGATTGGCGGGGCGCCGACGATCGGCTATAGTAATACCCGTTGGGTGGTGGGGTGGTGAGTAGTCGGGGTGGAAACTTCTTTGGAAGAACAATGGAGACACCATGGCAGTAACTTCCAACTATCGGCTCCCGGACGACCGGCTGGACAACGATCGCGCGGCACTGGTGGCGATCCGCGACCTGGAGGACTACCGGGCGCTGAACCCGCAGCAGAGCGTTGAGTCGCTGGTGGCGCTGGAGCGAGCGCACCGCGAAAGCAAAGAGGCGGTGCAGCGCGGCGAGACACAACTTGCCGCGCAGCGCAACGCCGAGATCGAGGCCGGCTGGGCGTTCCACAACGCGATCATGGGCGCAAAGGCGAACATCGCCGCGCAGTACGGCGACGATGCGCAGGTGATCGAGTCGATCGGCCTCACGCGCCGCTCGAAGCGCAAGCGCCCGGTGCGCACCGCGCGCCGCCCTAAAGAGTAATCGCGCCGCTGCTGGCATTTGCGCGCCCGCTCGCCGAATACCGGCGAGCGGGCGCGCGTCGTTGGGAGCGAAGCAGCAGAGCGTTGCAATGAAGCTTCGCTTTTAGGCACTCGCATATCTAAGCCTATTTACACAACTTTACGCGGTACCTCTTGTCATTATGCGAATTTGTGCTATGCTAGCTTTATCGCCATGCTAGTAGGGGGTCGTCCCATATACATTTTGCTGTAGGAATTCTTCATGCTTCTTCACCCAATATACGGTAGCTTTTGAGCGTATACTTTCTCGCTTGCTGACCGAGAGGGTATCGGATGGCGGGAGCCTCGATATCGTTGTTTGCACTAGATATTATCAAGGTTCGTGATATACTGCCCGGCTGATGACACCTCTACGGAGTAGAATGATGCCAAAGTTCGAGGCAATCCTTCAGAACGAGCAGCGATACGCGCCTTTACTGGTCTTGATCACGCCACATTCGCCGACCTTTTGACACACTTCGCTCTGGCAATGCAGCGCTATCTTGACCGCACCACACTCGATGGCTATCTCCGTGAAGGCGAGCGCGCGAGCACGTACGCCAACAGTCCATTGCCAACTGCCGCTGATCGCTTGCTGTTTATCTTGACCTACCTCAAACAGAATGCGATACAGCACGTGCATGGACAGCTCTTCGGTATGAGTCAACCGAATGTGAGCAAGTGGGTCCGGCTACTGCTCGAGATCTTGGAAGCCGCTTTGGCGGAGCAAAACCTGCTTCCGGCGCGCACTGCCACGGAACTCACCAGCTACTTGCAGCACGAACTGCAATCGCTCGATCCCGAAGCGCCCCCTTTTTTTGCCAAGACGGAACTGAGCGGCCGATAGCGCGACCAAGAGACGCCGATGAGCAGGAAATCTACTATAGCGGCAAGCAGAAGGACCATACGATCAAGAATCTCCTCCTGGTGGATGCAGATGGCTGGATTTGGTTCTTGAGTGCGACCTATGCAGGGCGCGTGCACGATAAACGGATTGCCGATGAAGCTGGGTATCACTTGCCCGAAGGAAGTGTGCTTGCGCAAGAGAGTGGTTTTCAGGGCTTTACGCTGCCAGGTGTGACAATCCTCCAGCCGAAAAAGAAACCCCGTAAGGGCACGCTGACGCCGGAAGAAAAAGCCGAGAATCAGTGGATTTCGCACATCAGAGTGCTGGTCGAGCATAGTATTGGTGGTGTGAAAGTCTATCGGATTGTGCATGATGTCATTCGCCACTGGTGTTCGGATATACGCGATCAGGTGATGGCAATTTGCTGTGGACTATACAATCTGCGCGTACGACACCTCTTGGCGGATGACAGCATAGCCGAATCTTGATAATGTCTAATAAAGTGTAATGGTATATACCTCTGCATATATATGTGTAGTAGTTGTAATAATCCATCTAATAATGAGTTAGCCGGCAGCATCAAACTTGTACAATTACTACTGCCCAAAGTTAACTACACGGATTTAGTACATATGCGTTGTTCGCATCTCTGGGTCTCCTCGTTCCATTACCCTTGAAATCACAACTTCACAATGCTATAATGCCACAGATGGGTTCTTCTGAGGGAGCAAATGTATGTCCAGAACTACAGGGTTTATATCTAGATATTTCCATGATCGCGGCTATGGCTTTATCAAAGCTAAAGATGGCCGGAATGTATTCTTTAACTATAGTGACGTCGAAGCTTGGGGGAGGTCATTAAAGGTTGGAGACTCTGTTGAGTTCGATCTCATAAGCGTTCCAAAAGGTTGGGCTGCAAAAGAAGTTATAGTTACAGTAGATCAACCGGAAAGCGATATCTTAGCGAGACCTAATTTTCGAACACTTGATCCTCTTAGCTACCAATCAGAGCGGTATTACCGTGAAGCGCTTGCTGCAAAGGACGAACGCGACTTCGACCAAGCCAAATCTTTATTTGAAAAAGCAATAAAACACACAACAAATCCATACGTCTTCCTCTCCTACGCAGCAATGGAAGAGTCAGCACGGCGTGGAGATAACGCGCTAAGGGTACTACAAGAGGGCATAAAAATACTTCCTGCTGAAGGCATTCTCTATGAGCATTTTGGCATGCGATTGCGACGACGAGGCGATCTGAAGCGTGCTGCAGATATCTTCCGAAGAGGACTTAGAGCTGCTCCTAGTTTTGCTAAACAATTGCACTGGTCATTAGCTATTGTTCTTGCCAGTACTGATGACGATGCAAGCTTCCAAGAGGCTGCTTTTCATGCTGAACAGGCTAAACATCTAGGTATGACGCTCGATGCCATGCCAAACGATATCCGCCACAAGCTAAGTCTCGTTACTGGTCCAGAGTTAGGTCGTAAATCTTGGGATTTCTTGCGAGCTGCAGGTTTTGATATTCGTGTGGAGGATTTTAATGATAATTTTGCCGATTTGCTAATTGCTTCGAAGCAAATTGAATACACGGAATCTTATGATTTGCAAGGAAGAATATTAGCAAGATGTCTTTTTCATCCCGCAGAATGGAAAAATATAAATGATCTTCTACAAACGATCAGAAAATCACGGAAATATCGCGGTTTTAACCTTAACACGGAAATAGCTTTCCTAATTGCAGAAAATATTAACGAATGGCGCGACGCCCTTTATAGAATAGTGGAAGATAGCCGTGAAGTCATTGTGCCTATTGAAAATAGCTTGTTTTTGCAAAATAAAGAACACAACATTGTAACAATTCTGCGACAGATTTTGGATCAATGGCTTTCTAGAAGAGATTTATTTCACTATCGATTCCCTGTATCTGGAAGACAGTTTTACGGAAGGGAGTCAGAGCTTCAAAATTTGATGCGCAATATAGATGATGGTCAACACACCGGTATATATGGGCTGAGAAAAGTTGGTAAAACATCATTAATGTATCAAATTCAGGAAAAAAGACCCAACGACATAGTGGTTTATATTGATCTTCAAAAGATAGCTGGGGCAAGCAATGATTGTGCGTATCTCTATTGGAAAATAGCAAGAGCGCTACAAGAAAGCATCGAGGACAAGCGGCAGAACGGAATTCAGATAAAGGATTTAAATCTCAAGTTAGGGTGTGAGGAAGATTACGAGAAAATCGACAAGCCAGAGGAAAGAAATCCCCTACGCTTCGATTCGGATATCAACCAAATTATTGATTCACTCGATGATATCGAAGGCCCTGTTCCAAGTAAGATTGTTATCACGATCGACGAATTAGAATGGATGCTTCCAGCCCCAGGGTATAGCCCTGGATTTCGCGGGTATTCTTCTTTCTTTGCTCATCTAAGAGGGATATCCCAAACCACTCAGGGGAGAGTCGTTAGTATTGTTACAGCTGCTAACCCAACTGTAAGTGAACAGGGTAAGTGGGAAGGTAGGGATAATCCTGTTTTTCAGTTCTATAAAGATATGTTTCTTCCACCCCTAGCCCAAAAAGAGTGCTATGAAATGATAGAGAAACTTGGGAGAGGCATGGGCGTTTCATTCGAGAACGAGGCATTAGAACACATCTACAACGAAACTGGAGGACATCCATATATCACCAGGCAATTTTGCAGTCATATAGTACATCTTAGTTCTTCGAGACCTCTCCACATTACTCAGAAAATGGTCGTTGAGGGCACCGAATCTTTCCTTCGTCAGAAAGGTGATATTTTTGAGGAGATCTTGGAAAGACTAAACTATTTTCCACAAGAGAAAGACTTGTTTTACTTTATTGCGGAAGGTCTTTCCGAGGAGAATGAGCTCTCCACATTGACCAATGAACCAATCGATATTGCCTTAAGACATTTAATAGGTTATCAAATTATTGATTACAGAGACAATAACTATTACATAAAGATCAACCTCCTTTACAGATGGCTAAGGCGTTATCGTCTTGGTTATAAGGATCCACTATGAATACGACCAACCCCTACAACTGGCAACGTGTTGATCCTAACATGTTCTTTGGGAGAATTGACCTAGCCAACGATTTGGTACACCAATTAGTTGGAGGGCATTCTTTTGGCATAACAGGTGGCCGTAAAATGGGGAAGACCACTCTACTACGTAGAGTGGAAAAAGATTTACTGGCATACTCACATCAGGCTCAAAGAGGTGGTCTTCTTGTACTACCGATCTACATCGAAACAGGCTCGATATCGTTTGATAACTCTCCCGATCTGGTTTTTCAAGCAATATCAGATCTACTCGCTAAGGTATTATATCGATTGGTAGAAATTTCTTTTTCTAATGATCGCCCTGTGAATAGAGTAAACTTTAGTGAATACCTACTTAAAATAATCGATACTTGCCAAAACTATAGACCACAAATTATCTTATTGTTTGATGAGGTGGAACCCATCACAAAAATGCATTGGGGACGAAGTTTTTTTGCTAATTGGCGATCCTTGTTGCATAATACTCCTAACTTATCTGAGTACGTTAGTGCTGTGTTTGCTGGTTCTAGTGAAATGTTCGAGATCGCAAAGGATATTGGCTCACCTCTTGGAAACGTACTGACATGGCGTGAGCTAGAACTTTTCAATCAGGAAGATACAAAACTACTGATGACTATACCATCTCAACAGCAGTGGACATATCAGTTTATCACAGATGTCTACAACATGACAGGCGGACATCCTTTTCTAATACAGTATATGATGAGCTTCGTTCACAATAGCAGCTCGAGGAATCCAAATGAAGCACTTACGCAGGCTAGAATAAAGTTTATCACTGAACAAAATTTTTTGTTCCAGAACTGGCTTGACAAATTCGGCAATACTGCCGCTGCCATATATTCGCAAATCATGGACAGAGGAGCAATACAAAGAGCTATTATACTTTCAGAATTTGGTAGCTCGGCTAACCGTAGCCTTTCTATATTATCACACACGGGAGTTGTGCGTATTGATAATGTTTCAGAAATGGCAATTGTAGCAGGCGACTTATTTCAAGAATGGTTCAGGAAATTTGGAGCGATATCTATTACACCCACTTTAGCAGATCACGTCGACTCATTACTGAAAAAAACAGAACGACAGATGCGCCATGTACTGGCAATTCATATTGATAATAAGTACAAGCCAGATTGGCTTCAGAAACGGATTACTTCCTCGTCACCAGAGCAATGGAAAGAAATTCTCAAAAGGGCAAGAGTAAGCCCGGAATCTTTTCTAAATAATGGTGATGTTTTAAAGAACTTGGATCTAGGCGATCTTTTTGATATTTTCCTATTAGGAACTGAATGGACCGATTTGTCGACTAAATTCGTCCGCCTCAGCCGTGATACAAAGAAGGCAAGATTTAGGTTCGAAGAACGAAAAGATCATCTCGTCTTTGTGCGAAATAAGCTACGCCATGTCAATGAAGATCAACTTGAAGCAGGAGATTTGCTTAAAGCACAAGCATTTTGCGCTGAGCTATTAGAATGTATCGATTAAATTTTCCTAAAATACGAATTGAAAGTCGCTGTTCGCTTGAAGATCATCTTTTATCTCCAACATTAAGGTGACCCGCAGGCTTTGTTGCACAATTATTCCGCCATTTCGTAGCCAGAAAATCAGCAAGCCACTACAGGTTGTGGTTTTGGCATGCAGATAGAATGTGGCATTGTTGCATAATTCTAGATCGCCCCTTTGGCGCGTCCTAATGCAATAAAGCCTGACCCGCACTGCCGGCTAACAAGCGCTTGCAACTGACCGCTTCGCGCGCGAGATCGTTGCTATTTTGGCGTTATCCTGTGCCGCGCGCCTCGTCGGCAGCTGATGCGCAATCCGTTGGGCCGAGCTTTGTGATTGCCAGCCCATCGCCCCTGTGCTATTGTAATCTTCAGCGAGATGTCTTGGTCTATGCGTGAGGAGCACCTCTTGGCATCGCTGTATGACAACTGGGTGTTTGAGCGATGGGACACACCTGTCTCAGATGCACAAAGTCTTGCTCTTGTCTCACTGACCGACGTGCAGGGGAGACTTTCTATCGTTCTCGAAGACCAACGCCATCCACAACGTCATCGTTTTCAAGTTGATTTTACCCGCTATCCGGGTTATCGAAACCTTCTCGAAGAGTATCGTCTGGAATTGTGGGATGCTCTTGCCGGTACACCTGATACTGGTTGGACACTCCTCGTGGTCGTTTCCCCGTGGATCGCAGAACTCAAGCAGCACGAATCGCTCTTGGATGTGCTCTATCCAGACCTGAAACACTACCTTATCAGCACAGAAGACGACGTCATAGAAGTATTAAGCGACGAAACACCGACCATTTACCCGATTACGCCAGCTAGAGATGCACCACCAGCAGGGAAGTCCACAGTCTTTTATAATCCGGCTGATCGTGTGCAGATAGAACAACTGTATGGCGATATCACACGCAAACAACCACCAACCAACGACTGATTTCCTTTAAAGACGAACTATCGAGTATCGATGTCGCTCGGCCCAACAATGCGTGCAGCCGAATCGCCTGAATCGTGGCGATTTTCCGCGCTGGTATGCGGTAAACTGCTTTCCCGCTTGGGAGCGTCCGTGCCAGCCTGCCGGCGCGGGTGATGCGCAGGGCGTTGGGTTCTTTGAGGCATCAGGTCTAATAAATGCGAATATGACCAATTTTTCTCTGCTTATTCATCCCATCAAAACCATCTCACCAGTTATATAGTAATATGCAGTATCACTTCAACGACACGGATGCCTTTGCAGCGTTTTTAGCGATATGGCGTGCGCAGCTCGTTGGGCGAACTCTTACCGCCTGTTTCCGCCCCGTAGCGACCTACGAGAGCTTACCCGATCATTTTGATGATGGGCTTGTGCTTTGCACAACAACCATCGAGATGGCTATCTTTGTCAATACCTCTGGTGCACAAGCATCTTTCGGTCGTTTTCCAGTCAACTTAGATCAGCCCGACCACCTATTATCGCGCCACCACCACCACCGGCGATGGGAGCAATGGCACGACGATCGCCTCATCGGCCAATCCCTCCAAACAATCACACTAGGGTTCATTACAGCTGAGGGATCGCAATATACGTATTGCAATCAGGTCGTCATTGGCCTTACCGCTCATCATCTAGTGCTCACTGATATTCAGAATATGATGCTCGTCCAAATTGATGAAGGACCTTCCGAGATACAGCAGTCGCATTACCAAGCAGTAAACTCGGCTTGGAAACAACGATCTTGATTCATTTCTGTCTCACCAGAAGTAAAGCTAGAAGCAGCACTCAACACGGTGTTGCAGCTGACCGCTTCGCGCGAGATCGTTGCTTTTTGAAATCGCCTTCTGGCGCGCTCGCGACAACTAAACGTCATACGGTCGGGCCAAAACACTTCCTCATTTACACGAGTTACGCGGTGTCCTCCCGCGTGGGAGGCTTGGAGGGCGTAAGCCCTCCAAAATCATCTCTTTTTGGCCGGTCGCGGCCACCGCCGTGGCCGCGACCGGCCAAAGGAAGTTTTCGGGTGCGGCTTTGCCGCCCCCGAACTCCCACCGCGTAACTCGTGTCATTTACACATCAGCGCTAAGGCTTTCTGCTGGCTCCGCACTACGAGGCGATTCGCTGCTACAAACGTTTCGCCAACGGTGTCAAGTGTGCGCTTGACAGGTTGGGCAGTTCGTCGTAGCATAGCCGGTAACTCATCCAAAGAAACAGCACGGGCCGGATGGTGCTACCAACACCATCCGGCCCGCTAACCCCGAACCTGTAGTGGCAGGTGTCGAGGCTACCGCGCATTGTACCACACTGCGTGGCGGCAGCGGCTCCTTCGCCTTGTTTGCGGGGGGCCGCTGTTCGTTGGCGTGCGTTGCGGCTGCGGCTACAACGCATGCCACGCTGGATGGGCCGTGGAAGTCCCGGTGTGCCTTCTGTCCGTACGGGGCGGGTTGGCTGGCTTCCCGTCCCGTACACCGGCCATGCAGGAGGAAAAGAATGAGCCACTATTCGCTGGAAGAGCTGATAGCGCGCTGGAAACGCGAGGAGCTGTCGGTCGAGCAGGTGATCGGGCAGCTGTTGCTGCTGCTGCGCGCGCACGAAGAGCGCATCAAGGAACTGGCGCGGGCGGCAGGTGAGGCAGCGCGCGAGGTTGGGGTTGTGCGGAACAACGGTACCTAGCGAGAGGTGATTTTACTGGGGCGGCCGGGTGGTGAGGCAGCAGCCAGTGTTTCCTGGTGCATACGTTTGTAATTTGGTATGGTGTGGGTGCGCCGTTTTTGCTACGCGCACCCTTTACCCTTGCACCGGCGCGAGAGCATCGCGCCGCTACGGCTTTCCGAGGATGGTGATGCGCCACGGTACGGCGCCTGTGTTGCGCACCAAGCACCGGCGCGATAGAATCGCGCCGCTACGGCTTCCCGAGGACGGACAGCTCGCCTTCATGCGTCGTCGGTTAGGGCTTTGTAGTAGCGCACCAATGGCAGCGCCGTGTATCCAACCTTTTCATAGGCGGCTCTGGCAGGTGCGTGCCCAGCGTCGCCTCCGGTGCCGACAACCGCCAGCTTCATGCCTTGTGTTTTCATCTCCCGCAAGGCGAGCCTATTCAGGCGCGTCGCGATACCGAGGTTCTGATGCGCGGTTGCGCCATTGATCGAGCGCGAGCGCGCCCGGCGGCTCTCGATGCGGCAAGAGGTGCCAGGACTTCCACGCTCAGTTCGAGCACCTGGCAGAGGCAGACCCGCAGCAGTGTATCAAGGAAGGCATTGATCTGATCGTGAGCCACGTCGGATTTTGCCGGCCTGCTCTTCACGCTGCGCTGGAGCTGGGGGCCGAATCGTTCTGGGAGGTGATCGAGACGTTGCTCACAGGCACGGAGCAGGCATTCAAGGTCAACTTACAGCGGCAACTTCCAGTGGCAAGCGATCAGGAGGTGCAGCGGTGTGGCCGGTCGATAAACCGATCGCTCTGCGCAGCGCTGCTCGACAGGCGCATCAGCCCCGATGAGCTACGTGATGAGCTGCGCATCCTCTTCGACGGCTATGCGAGCCGCATTCAGGCTTGAGGCTGCCGCCAGGCGCACCGGTTGCGCTCAGCAACGCCATAAGCGCTTGACTCGAGCCTGGTTATACGCTAGAATAAAAAAGATCGGTTGTTCGATTTATTTGTGAGACGCCCTATGCCGAAAGTATCCGAGGCCCATAGCGCCGCGCGCCGCCAGCAGATCATCGACGCGGCGTACCGCTGCTTTGCGCGCAAGGGCTTTCACCAGGCATCCATGCGCGATATTTACGAGGAAGCCCAGCTCAGCCCCGGCGCGGTCTATCACTACTTCCCGAGCAAGGATGCCATCATCCAGGCCAGCTTCGAGTTCGATTACCAGCGCAGCCTGGATCTGTTCGCCGCCGCCACGGCGAGCGACGACCCGCTCAAGGCGCTGCGCGAGCTGATCACCTTCTTCTTCCGCGGCCTCGAAGGCGCCGCCGAGCTTGGCGCGGGCCGCGTGAATGTGCAGAGCTGGGGCGAGGCGCTGGTCAACCCGCCGCTGCGCGAGACGCTCCAGCGCGTGATGGCGCACTACCTCGCCGCCCTGACGGAGATCATCCGCCGCGCCCAGGCTGGCGGGCAGCTTGATCCTGCCCTCGATCCGCAGGCGTTCGGGCGTATTCTGCTCTCGCTCTACTACGGGTTTGAGCTACAAAAGGCGCTTGACCCCGCTGTCGAGGTGCCCGCGTATGCCGCAGCCGTTCAGGCGCTGATCATGGCGGTCACATGCAGCGAACCCAGCGCTCGATGATCTGGCGCACCTACGGCGGCGCCGATCTCGCGATATCCATCTATTCAGGAAGGAGGAGGCGTGATGACCGCGATCACAGCGAAGGCGGCGTCAGCACCACGGGCAGTCGATCGGGCAGCCCTGCGCGTCGAGCTCACAGCGACGAATGACCAGCTCCGCACGCTGGTAGAGGCTCTCCCCGACACGCGCTGGCAGCAGCTGTGTCCAGGCAGCGCGTGGACGGTGTGCGAGGTGATGGTACATCTGACCTGGGCACTGGAGCAGCTGCCGGCCGAGGTGGCGAGTGCGCGCCAGGGCCGCGGGATGTTCAACTATCCGGCCTGGTTTGCCGACCCGGCGAGTTACTGGATGAACCGCTGGAACGCCCGCGGCGTCACCCGCGTATCGTTGGTGCGCCGCTACGATGCCGCTATGGCCGCCGTTCTCGCCAGCCTTGACACGGTTGCCGACGGCGAGTGGGATCTCGGGGCGAACTTCTACGGCCACGGCTTCTACACGATCGAGGGGCTGTTCCATACCCCGGCGCAGCACCTGGCCGAGCACACCGCCGTGCTCGCTGCCGAGCAGGCAGCACAAACCAACGACACCGTGATCGCTACGCGCGTCGGGCCGCTGCACGTGCGCCAGGCCGGCTCCGGCCCGCCGGCGGTGCTCTGGCATAGCCTGTTCGTCGACAGCGCAAGCTGGCACCATGTCGGGCCATACCTCAGCGCGGATCGGCGGCTGATCTTGATTGATGGCCCAGGCCACGGCCTGAGCGGCGACTCGGGGCAGCCATACAGCATGCGCGCGTGCGCCGAGGCTGCTCTCGACGTGCTCAACGCGCTGGGGGTGACGGAGCGGGTGGATTGGGTGGGCAATGCGTGGGGCGGTCATGTTGGCATCACCCTCGCCGCCGCGCATCCCGATCGGCTGCGCAGCCTGATCGCCATCGGCGCGCCCGTCGCGGCCTATACGCCAGCCGAGGCGCGTGAGACGCGGCTTCTGCTCGGCATCTACCGGCTGCTCGGCTCGGTCGGGTTCATCCGGAATGCAGTCGCCGAGGCGCTGCTCTCGCCTGCGACACGCGAGCGCAACCCCGCTGCGGCCGACTACGTTCGCTCTCAGATCGGCAGTGCGGATCGCCGCCGGCTGCGCAACGCGGTTGTGTCGATCTCGCTGGGGCGCGAGGATCTTACCAGCCTATTGTCCAACATCCAGGTGCCGACTCTGTTCGTGACTGGTGCTGGGCACACAGGTTTCACGCCGGAGCAGGCGCGCGCCGCAATCGCCCTGGTGCCCGAGGGGCAGCTCGCAATCGTGCCCGATGCGGCGTACCTGGTGCCTCTGGAGCAGCCGGAGGCGACCGCTCGGGCCGTGCAAGGATTCTGGGCCGCAACGCTGAGGTGATCCACGTAGCGCCGAAGATGAACGCACTCCCTGCCGTTCCGGCCGACCCGCGCAGGTCGTTGGGGCGATCTTGCGCGACCCCGGTGCAAGGAGCACCCGATCGACTACCCTGGCCTGATAGGCATCAGCGCGCTTGCCGTGCTCGGCGCCTTCCTGGCGCTGCGGGCGTTCCGCGCGCCGGCGCTGGGTCAAGCTCGCTGGCGGTCTCTCTGTGGCCTTGCTCGGGGCGCTCTTCGGCGCTGCGGCCACCCTGGCGCTGGTGGGCTATGGTAAGCTCAATGCGATACGGCCCAACCCGGTGCCGCAGCTGACGGCTACGATCACTCCGCAGCTGGTAGCCGATGGCGAGTGCTTCGCCCGCACCTGTGCCAGCTGCCATGCTGCGAACGGTCAATTGCGATTTACCGGCCAGGACTTTTTTTTGGGGCCGAGAGCGGTCTGGCGATTCAGTCGGCCCGTCCGTAGCGGCGGGTCTGCAGCTAGAGGTAGGCAATTGATGACAAAGAGCATCGCTCGGCCAGGATCATGGTGGGTTGCTGCGGCCACCGCCCTGGCCTGGCTCGGCTTCTTCATCCACAATATCGCCGATCTGCCCGGCCAGTCGCTGCTCAGCCCGGAGACGGGCCTGCCGACGCTGGTGTACCTTGTGCTCTGGCTGGCCTGGTGGCGATTTCCTGGCCAGCGCCTCACGCTCTGGATGCTGCTCGGGTGGGGGCTGGTAAGTCTGATTGGGGGTGGCCTGAGCGTTCTACCATTCCCTTTCCTGCCATTCTACCCGGAGCAATCTCTACGACACTATGTCTTTCATGTGGTGTATGGTGCCGCGCAACTCCCGCTGATCGTCGTGACAGCCGCCTTGCTCCGCGCTGCCGCAGGCTCAATCTCGTCGTTTGAGGAAGCCGAATAGCGCAAGTGCGTAGCTCCTAAAGAAAATCGGGGCGGCCGCCCCCGAACCCTCCACCGCGTAGCTCGTGTAATATACACGCGGCTGGGCGAGCAGACAGGCGACATCGGGAGGGAGGGGTGAGCCGGCCGGCTGCGGCCGGAGAGCGGCGCGGAGCCAGTTGAACAGGGCGCGAAAATCGAGTAGCATTAGGAGTGTCTCGATACGGGGTGGGTGGTGGCTGACACGACTATCGTACCGCGTATGGGAGACGAAGGCGACGGCGATAATCGTATGTTGAGCGCCTTCCTCAATACTACTATGGACACACACGAAAGCACACCTATGAGCGCCACGACTGTGCGGCTGGTGCTGGCCGACGACCACGCGATCGTGCGGGCCGGCATCGCAAATGCGCTGCGCGAGCTGCCGAATATCGAGATTGTCGGCGAGGTTGGCGACGGCCAGGCGCTGTTCGAGCTGCTGCGCCGCACCCACCCCGACGTGCTCGTCACCGACGTGACAATGCCACACTTCGAGCCGATCGGCACGATCCGCCAGATCCACGGCGACTACCCGTCGCTCAAGATCCTGGTGGTCAGCGCGTACGACGACGATGTGTATGTGCAGGGCTTGCTGGGCGCAGGGGTCAACGGCTACCACCTGAAAGATCAGCCGCTGAGCGACCTGCGGCTGGCGGTGCAGCGCGTCCTGGCCGGCGAGCGCTGGGTCTGCAGCCCGCTGGTCGAGAAGCTTGTGCGCTACCGCGAGGCCGCCACCACGCTGGCGCTGACCGCGCGCCAGCGCGATATTCTGCGCTGCCTGAAGGATGGCCTCGACAACCACGCGATTGCGCGGCGCACCGGCCTGAGCGTGAAAACTGTCGAGAACCATCTGACGCGGCTGTACCGCCAGATCAATGTGCAGAGCCGCCTCGAGGCCGTAAACTACCTCATGCAGCACCCCGACGTGCTGGGCTACGCCGAGCTGCCGGTTGGCGTCTCGACTGGCAGGGTCGAGGCGGCCAGGCCGCAGCACCTGGCGATCCTGATCGTCGACGACAACCTGCGCTACCGCACGCAGATGCGCCGTATGGTGGCGAAGACCTGCCCGCAGGCCGCGATCTACGAGGCCGAGAACACCAGCACCGCGCTGCGGCTGGTGGCCGACACGCGCCCGCGCCTGGCGTTTATCGACGTGGTGCTGGGCGACGAGCACGGCATCGACACTGCCCGCCAGATCAAGGCGCTCGCGCCGAACACCCGCGTGATCCTGATCAGTGCCTACCCCGACCGCGAGTTTCACCGGCTGGGGCTGGCGGCCGGCGCGGTGGCGTTCCTCGATAAGAAAGATATCGACGCCGCCGCGCTGCGCGAGGTGCTCGACGACCTGGTGAGCTGATGGCGGCGCGAGTGGCCTGCCGCCCAGCCTAGCAAGGGAACCCGCATGCCCGACCTGCCCACGCTGATCCTGGCCGATGGCCGCGTCGACTGGGAGGCGCTGTTTCAGATCTACGAGTTCGAGCAGTACCGCAGCTACGCCGACGACCTGACGCACAGCGAGGTCGATTTCATCGAGACGGCGCTAGGCCTCTCCGCCGACGCCGCCATCCTCGACGTGGCCTGCGGCGGCGGGCGCCACGCGCTCGAGCTGGCCCGGCGCGGCTACTCGGTCGAGGGCGTCGACAGCAGCGCCACGCTGGTGGCCTATGCCACGCGCCGCGCCTACGAGCAAGCGGTGCGCGCGCGCTTCGCCCAGGCCGACATGCGCGCGCTGAGCTACCAGCAGGAGTTCGACGCCGCGCTGGTGATGAACAGCAGCCTCGGCTTCTTCGACGACGCCACCAACCGCGCGACGGTCGAGCGCGCTGCGGCGGCGCTTGTGGACGGCGGCAGGCTGCTGGTGCAGTGCCTCAACCCCTACCAGATCGCGCGCTACCTCGAGGGCTTTCGCGGCGGCTGGCACCACCTGGCCGGCGGCTACCTGCTGCGCGACGCGCACTTCGAGCCGCGCGAGGCCACGCTGCATATCGGCTACCGCTTCGTGCTGCCCGCCCAGGGCATCGACGCGCGCTACCCCGGCGACCGCATCCGGCTGTACGGCTACCCCGAGCTGTCCGCGCTGCTCGAGGGCGCCGGGCTGCGCCCGCTGGCGGTATTCGGCGACGCGACAATGCCGGCGGTGCCGTTCGAGGAAGGCAGCCTGTGGCAGGTGCTGGTGGCCGAGAAGCGCGCAGAGTAGCTTTCTACTTCCCCGTCGCAAACCGGTACAGCCCCTTGCCTAGGTCGATCAGGTACAGATCGCCGGCCTGGTCTTCGGCGAACGAGCTGATGCTCGCGCCACTGCTCAGCAGCTTCTGCTGCCTCCAGGCGCCCTCGGCGTCGCGCCTGAGCGCCCACACCGTGCCGCTGCAGTAGTCGCCGTACACATACGTGCCGACCAGATCCGGCAGCGCCGCGCCGCGGTACACATAGCCGCCGGTGATCGAGCAGCCCTCGGCGTGGCTGTACTCGGCCACCGGGCCGACCATGCCGTCGCTTGCGCACGGGTCGGCGCGGAAGCAGTGCAGGCCCTCGCGAACGTTCCAGCCGTAGTTCTGGCCGCCTTGCGCGCCGGCCGGCTGCACGTTGATCTCCTCGTACTGGTTCTGGCCCACGTCGGCGATAAACAAATCGCCGCTGGCGCGGTCGAACGAGAAGCGCCAGGGGTTGCGCAGCCCGTAGGCCCATATTTCGCCGCGCGCGTCGCTCGCCTGGGCGAACGGGTTGTCGCGCGGGATGGAGTACGGGTCGCCGCCGGCTACGTCGAGCCGCAGCAGCTTGCCCAGCAGCGTGTTGCGGTTCTGAGCGTTGCCCCACGGGTCTCCGCCGCTGCCGCCATCGCCCAGGCCGACGTAGAGGTAGCCGTCGGGGCCGAACGCAAGCATGCCGCCGTTGTGGTTCGGCGCCGGGTCGGGCTGGGCGAACAGCACTGTGCCGCTGTTCGGGTCGGCCGCGTCGGGGTTGGCGCTCACCTGGTAGCGCGCCAGGGTGTTGTCGCCGTTTTTCGCGGTGTAGTAGACGAAGAAGCGGCCGCTCTGGGCGTAGCTCGGGTCGAACGCCAGGCCGAGCAGGCCCTGCTCGCTGCCGCCTGAGTTCACCAGCGGCGTGATGTCGAGGAACGGCTGGGCGGCGCGCTGGCGATCTTTCACGATTGCGATCGTGCCGGCTTTCTCGACGACAAACAGCCGCCCGCTGTTGTCGCCGGCGTGGGTCGCGTACACCGGCTGCCGCAGGTCGCTCGTCACCAGCTCAAGCGCGATGGTGCCAGGCGCTGCTGGCTGCGCGGTTGGCGCGCTGGCGGCGGGCGCGGTTGGCGCGGCAGCGGCGGTGGGCTGGGCCGTGGGCTGCGCAGTTGGCGCAGCTACGGCGGTGGGCTGCGCAGTTGGCGCGGCTGTGGCGCTGGGCTGCGCCGGCGCGGTTGGCGTAGTAGCCGACTCGCCGCCGCAGGCTGCGAGCGTCAGCAGGCAAGCTAGCATAATGAATATAGAACGGTAGTGCATCGAAAAGCTCTTTCTTCTTAAGGATGGATGCAGTTTGGCCGAGCGCTGCCCGGCCTTTTCGCTGTGTGCGATTTTTCAGGGGCAGCGCAGAAAAGCGTGCACAGCAGCTATGTGGCGCATGGCCTATATAATAGACGCCTGGCGCGACCTGGCGCTCACGTGCCCGCGTGCTGCACAAGCAAGACTCGCGCCGCACTCCGAGGCCAGAATGCCGAGTGCTTTGAAGCCGTGTTATCGAACGAAAGAAGCAGTATGCGCATCGCATTCATCGACTCGTGGATCCAGACGATCGCCGAGGGCAGCGGCACCGCCGCCGGGATTGGCGGTCTGCGCCAGGCGCTGATCGCGCGCGGCCACGCCGTGGCGCGCCTGGCTCCGCCGACGGCGTGGCCGGCCAACCTCACCGCGCGCCGGCTGCTGTTTAACCTGTACCTGCCGGCGCTGCTACAGACACTACGCTACGACCTCGTAGTCGGCTTCGACATCGACGGCTGGATCTGGTCGCGCGCGCGGCGCGGCGCGCCGTACCTGGCCAGCATCAAGGGCGTGATCGCCGAGGAGATGCAGCACGAGGGCGGGCGGGTGCGCGCGCTGTTCGAGCTGCTCTCGCGGCTCGAGGGCGCGAACGCGCGCGCCGCCGACGCGGTGCTCACCACCAGCGACTACTGCCGCCGCGCGATCGAGCGGCACTACGGTGTGGCCCCGGCGCGCGTTCGGCTGGTGCCCGAGGGGATCGACCTTGCGCGCTGGCGCGGCCTGACCGAGCGCGAGCCCTACGGCGGCGACGGCGCGACGATCCTGTGCGTCGCGCGACAGTACCCGCGCAAGCACATCGCCGACCTGCTGCGCGCGCTGCCGATCGTGCGGCGCGCGCTGCCCCGCGCCCACGCGATCGTCGCCGGCGATGGCCCCGAGCACGCGCCGCTGCGTGCGCTGGCGGCCGAGCTTCGGCTTGACGACGCGGTGCGCTTCACCGGCGCGCTGCCCGACGACGACCTGGCGCGGCTGTACCGCCGCGCCGATGTGTTCTGCCTGCCGAGCGTGCAGGAAGGCTTTGGGATTGTGTTTCTCGAGGCGATGGCCTGTGGGTTGCCGGTGGTGGCAACCAGCGCCGCCGCGATGCCCGAGGTGCTACCGCAGCGCCAGGCCGGCATTCTGGTGCCGCCGGGCGATCACGCCGCACTGGCCGGCGCGCTGGCCGAGCTGCTGGCCGACGCCCGGCTGCGCGCCGAGTATGGCCAGTTCGGCCAGGCGCATGTCGCGCGCTACGATTGGGATCGCGTCGCCGGCGTGTTTCTCGATCAGGTCACGCCATTCGCCGCGTAGCTAGCGCCATTGCTCAAGCGCCGCGCGGCCGATCTGCTCGAGCGCGGCGTCGTCGTTGGGCGGGTGCGTCAGGCCGGCGCGCGCGTCGCGGTGCAGGCGCTCGAGCGGCAGCGTGCGCGTGAGCCCGAAGCCGCCCGCGATGCGCAGCGCTTGGTCGGTGGCGGCGACGGCGGCGTTGGTGCACAGGTATTTGGCCAGCGCGATGCGCGGCAGCATGCCTTCGCGCAGCTCGGGGCGCGCGGCCCAGTCGTGGGCGGTGGTGTACAGCGCCGCGCGCGCCGCGCCCAGCGGGGCCTGGCCCTCGCCGACGCGGCGCTGGATGGCCGGCAGCGTGGCGATCGGCCGGCCGAGCGCGCTGGGCACACGCTCGTGCGCGTAGCGGCACACCGCGTCGATCGCGGCCTGGCCAATGCCCAGGTACACTGCGGCCATGGTCAGCGCGAACCACGCGCTCGCCGTAGGCGGCCCGGCCGCAGGCGCCTGCCCTGGCGCATGCCGATCGACCAGCCATGCATCGGGCACGAACACCTGATCGTAGAAAACGTCGTAGCTGCCGCTGGTGCGCAGGCCGAGCGCGTCGCCCCAGGTGTCTTCCAGCCGCAGCCCGTCGGCCGGCGCGCGCACGATCGCATTGGCGCTGGCGCCCTGCGGCCATTCTGCGCTCGCCGGCAGCGCCACGCTGGTGACGAAGTAGCGCAGCACGGGGGCCATGCTCACGAACTGCTTGCGGCCGCTCACCAGCCAGCCGCCGTCGGCCGGCGCGGCTGTGGTGGCGGGCATGCCGCCGCGCGAGGGGCTGCCAAGCTCGGGCTCGGAGGCGGCGCCGTTGATCAGCGCGCCGTGATCGGCGATATCGCGGCAGATCGCCTCGAAGATCGCCGCCGGCCAGGCGCGCGTCTCGCGCTGGCGCCCGATCAGGTGCATGGTCATGTTCACGGCCATTGCCGTCGCGCCGTCGCCCTGCGCCAGCCGCTCCTGGATCAGCACCGTCTCGTACAGGCTGGCGCCCGCGCCGCCCAGCTCGGCCGGGATGATCAGGCGCAGGTAGCCGGACTGGTGCAGCTCGGCGTAGTTCTCGCTCGGAAAGCGCCCGGCACGGTCGTCGGCGTCGACGCGCGGCGCGAAGCGCGCGGCCAGCTCGGCGGCCAGGTCGATCATCCGCTGCTGGCGTGGGGAAAGCTCTAGGTTCATAGGTGTCCTGCGCGGCGTTTCGGCCGCAACCAAAAGGCTTGTGCGCGCCTGGTATGCTGGCCAGCGCAAGCCGCGCGATTCCAGAGAGGGTAGCACGCGTATTATACCCCGGCTGGCGGCGTTCTTCTTGCCAGCGCTGTTGCGCGCTGCGCGATTTTGTTACACAATAACGCGGTAAACAGCAGGCGGCGTGTGGCCTGAAGTTCGGCTCGCCAGGGCAGCGCAGCACGCCTGGTGCGGATGTGGAAGTGGAAGTGGATGCGGCTTGAAATTCTGGCGAGGTGGCACTATGTTCAACCGACTCTTTGGCGCCGGCAAGGCCCGCTTTGGGCCGGCGCGTGCCCCGGCGGCACCCTACACCGGCGAACCGATACGGCCGCGCGTGCTGCAAGTTATTCATAACCCGCCAGTCGACATTCAGGGCGGCCGGCGGCTGACCGAGATCTTTAGCTGGAACGACCCCGATCGCCTGGCGCGCCTGTATATCGCCGACCTGGCCGAGGCAAGCCATGGCTACCTGCAGTACCAGATCGTCGAGCGAATTGTGGCCGACTGGTTTCCGCCGAAGATCGACGGCTTCAGCTATACCGGCGAGAGCTACCTGCGCCTGTGGCGCGCGCGGCGCATGCACGAGCCCGACGGCCTCGACTACGCCGCGCGGCTGCAAGCGTTCGACCTGATCGAGCGCTACGACCGCGACGAGTTCGACGAAGCATGGTTCTTTGGCTTCCCCTACTCGGGCGACTACGAGTCGACCATGGCTGGCCACGGGGCGTTCTGGTGCAACTCGCCGCCACTGCTGAACACCGGGCACTGCCGCGGCCGCTTTGTGATCATGGGCTTCAACTACGAGCGCGATGTCGACTGCATGCTCGAGAACTTCGGCCATCGCGCCGAGTCGATCATGAGCCGGGTGTTCGCGCGCCACCCGCCCGAGCAGAACCTCTGGGATCGCTTCACGCGCTACGACCAGACCTCGCCCGGCCTGTCGCAGTGCGGCAATGTGCATTTCGCGCCCAACAGCGTGCGCGATTACGATTGGGGTAATCGCCGGCCAGTGCAGAGCTTCTGCGACGCCTGGTACAGCTTCCCCGATCTCTCCGGCCCCGCCCGCACCGTCGACTGCGCCGAATGGGGCGGCGGCGACATGCGCCTGCACCACCTGTGGTGGCTTAAGCACCTGCCGCATGTGCCCGGCGAAACCTTTGGCGTCAGCAATAACTGGTGGCAGTATATTGTCGATCCGAATCTGGTGGGCTAGCGGGGTAGTGGGGGGTGAGCAAACACATGACAGACGACACACGCGCGGCCGAGCTTGACGCGATCGTGGCCGAGCTTGCGCCGCTGGCGCAGCGCTATGCGTTTGTGCGCGCAAAGCGCCTGCCTGGCATCGCGCTGACCACCTACACGCGCATGCCGAGCTGGCGCAGCGAGGATCCGCCGCTCGCTGCGGCGCGCTACCTCGTGTGGATCTTCGGCGTCGACGACTTGAGCGACGACTGGTCGGTGCCGCTGCCCGAGCTGCGCGCGCGCTATGCCACGCTGCGGGCGGTGGCGCGCGGCGCGGCGGCGCCGCCCGGCGACGACCTTGCCGCGCTGCTGGCCGAGGTGCGCGCCGCGCTGGCGCAGCTGCCGCTGTGGCCGGCGCTGGCCGATACCTGGGCGTGCTCGCTCGATGATCTGCTGGCCGGCATGGAGGCCGAGCGCGACCCGGCGCCGCGCGAATCGCTCGAGGCGTACCTTGCCTACGCTCACCTGAGCATCGGCGCCATGCAGGATGCCTGGACGCTGCTGATCGTGCTGAACGATGCCTCGGCGCTGGCGCAGCTGCCCACAATCAGCGCGGCGCTGCGCGCCGAGGCCCGCGTCATCCGCCTGGCGAACGACCTCAACAGCGCCGACAAGGAGCTGGCCGAGGGCAAGCAGAATGCGCTGACGCTGCTGGCACCTTACGGCGACGCGCGCGCGCTGGCCGAGGCGGCCCTGGCCGAGGCCATCCGCGCCTTCCGCGCCGCGATCGGCCAGGTGCGCACCAGCAGCGGGCGCTTCGAGCAGTGCATCGCCGCCACCGCCGACGCGACGGTCGCATTCTACAAGCGCTTTACCTTTCACGAGTTCGATCACCGCGCCCAGTAAGCGCGCCTTGCGCCGCTCCCACCGGATGTGGTAGGATTCACGCCTCATGCGGCATACGTTGTTCGGTTTCTCGAAGCGGTGCATTTCGCCTGCGGCAGCATGATCATCGTGTGTTCCTTTTTTGCGCGGAGCGCGGAAAAGGGACACGTCCAAAAGGAAAGTACCGCTTTGCCGAAGGTTGATGACGCTAACTGCGTAATTCCTACCATGCCTGATAAAGCGAGCTTGGAATGAGACATGTTTGGGCACGACCGCTGGGTGTTCTCGCGCTGGCGGGGCTGAGCTTTCTGGCCGCGCAGGGCACCGGCATCCGGCTGTTCTTTCACCTGTTCTACCTGCTGCTGGCCCTGCTGGCGCTCTCGTATGTGTGGGCCTGGCTGAACCTGCGTGGCCTGCAGGTGCAGCGCGAAACCTTCACGCAGCGCTCGCAGGTGGGCGACCAGGCGCGCGAGCGGATCACCATCCGCAACCTGTGGCCATTCCCCAAGCTCTGGCTTGAGCTGCAAGACTATTCGACCATGCCGCAGCACGGCAATGGCTTCGTCACCTACCTGCCGGCCAACGACCGGCGGCGCTGGGTTTCGCGCACGCCCTGCACCATCCGCGGCAAGTTTACGCTCGGCCCGGCTACGCTGATCAGCGGCGACCCGTTCGGGATCTTTCGCCTGGAGCGCAAGGTCGAAGGCACGAGCGAGGTGCTGGTGTACCCGAAAACCGCCGCGCTGCCGGGGTTTGCGCTGCCCAGCGCCGAGCTGCCCGGCGGCCAGGATGTGAAGAGCCGAACATACCACGTGACGCCGAATGTCGCGTCGATCCGCGAGTACCAGCCCGGCGATAGCTTCAACCGCATCCACTGGCGCAGCACCGCGCGCAGCGGCCAGCTGATGGTCAAGGAGTTCGAGCTCGACCCGACCGCCGAAGTGTACCTGGTGCTCGATATGCAAGAGCGCATCCAGCAGCAGCTCGCCAGCGCGCTCGCCGATCAGAGCGCGCGCGGCGGCCGCGAGCTGCGCGTGGCCGAGTCGACCGAGGAGTATGGCGTGCTGGCGGCAGCCTCGATCGCCCGGCATATGCTCGAGCTGAACCGCACCGTCGGGCTGGTGTCGTGGGGCCAGCACCGCGAGGTCATCCCGGCCGAGCGCGAGTCGCGCCAGCTGTTTAAGATGCTCGAGGCGTTGTCGGTGCTGCGCGCGCACGGCGCACAGCCGCTGGCCGAGGTGCTGGCGGCCGAGGCCACGCGCTTCGGCCGCAACTGCACGCTGGTAATCATCACCTGCTCGCTCGACGAGCGCTGGGCCGCCAGCTTGCAGCAGCTGGTGTATCGCGGCGTGCGCGCGGTGGTGGTGCTGATCGACCCGCAGTCGTTCGGCGGCTGGCGCAATACCTACACCATCCAGGCGCGCCTGGCCGAGCTGCGCGTGCCGACGTTTGTGTTCAAACAAGGCCAGTCGCTGGCCGACGCGCTGGCTCGCCCGGTGACGCTGGGCGCCGAGCTACGGGCGTAGCGCAGCTGGCGCGGTTGGTTGGCTGCGGCGGGCGGCGAGCGATTGCTCGCTGCCCGCCGTTTTGCTCAGGCGCGCGCAAACGCTATAGCCAAAGGCGGAGGGTGCGTGCTCCTCCTGCATGGCCCTGGAGTGCAGCAGTGCGGGCGAGCGCTCTACTGACACGTTGGTGGGGGTTTGGGGGCGGCGAAGCCGCCCCTAATATCCTTTGTGTTGCACGACGTGGCTCGCCACGTCGTGCAACACAATCGATACGTGATCAAGCGAACAGCGTATAAGTCCCGTCAAATAGCTACAAAGACGCAAAGACTATGCGGCCGCGCCCTTGAGACTTTGTGTCTTTGTGGCAAACGTCCTCTGCTCACCGTGCTTGAAAGGTATTGGCGCTAGGCCGGGATCGGCGCCAGCACCTGCGCGGCGGCGCGCACCGCCAGGTACGCGCCCGCCTGCGAGAACTCGGTGCCGGATGTGGGCGGCCATGGGAAGTTTGCGGCCCACTTCTGCACGTGCGCCAGCGGCGGGCTCGCCAGCAGAGTGTCTACCAT
Organism: Kouleothrix sp.; assembly: GCF_046328425.1. Taxonomy (NCBI): domain Bacteria; kingdom Bacillati; phylum Chloroflexota; class Chloroflexia; order Chloroflexales; family Roseiflexaceae; genus Kouleothrix; species Kouleothrix sp. The sequence continues at coordinate 74,726 of NZ_JAXLWP010000018.1, read as the reverse complement.
CGCGCGCGCGTCGGGGTCGAACGAGGCCAGCTGCTGCATCAGCAGCAGCGTCTCGAGCATGTGGCGTATCAGCACCTCGCCGCCGGTATTATAGTCGGTGGTGTCGTTGTCGCCGCCCTGGAAGTTCTGCCAGTAGACTGGCTGGTAGCCGTTTGGCTGCATCGGAAAGCCCGCCAGCAGGTTGTTCATGTATGCGATCAGCAGCTCGCGGCTGAACGGCGCGCCGCCCCACGACCACAGCTCGGCCATCACGCCCAGCCAGATGCCCTGGTCGCCGGCCCAGAAGCCATTCGGGCTAAAGCTGGGCATCGACGGCACGCGCTCGCGGATCAGCGCGTCGCCCTGCACCAGCACATCGCCAAGGTAGCGCTGGTACGAGGGGTCGGGGTTGTTCGGGTCGTAGCGGTCGATCCACTGCTTGAACCACTGCATTCCCAAGCCGGCGCGGCGCTGCCACTCGGCGGCATTGGTGCGGTCGATCTGGGCCATGTACATGCACAGCAGCAGGTAGTTGCCATTGGTCACCGTGTTCTGGATCGCCGCCAGGCTCGCGTCCCAATTCTTTTTAATCACCTCTTCGAGCATATCGAATGTCGCGTTCCACAGTCCGGGGAATGCTTCGGCCGGCGTGGGAATGCTGACCACTGGCGCGCGGCTAGCCCACTTGCTTCGCTGCTGCGGGGTGGCGATGCGCCAGGTATCCGCGCCGCGCGCATTCAGGTTTGCGCACTGGCGCGCCAGGCCGGTCAGGGCGTCGACGTTCACCAGGCCCTTGAGCGGGCCGGCGCCGTACATCGCCAGCTTGGCAAACGCAATGCCCCACCAGCCATAGTCGTCGAACCAGATACCCGCCGCGTCGATTGGGTTGAGCTTGGCCTGGAAGTTTTGCGATGCCTGCGCCACAATCTGCTGGCAGACGACGGTGACATTCGTGTCGCTGGCGTTGAGCATCCAGTAGTCGGCCACACTGGCCAGTACCTCGGCCTCAATCCACCAGCTCATGCCTGCCAGCGGGTTCGAGGCGTCAAGCGAATCGCGGATCGCGCCGAGCGCCTGGAGGTCGGACTGAAGATCGGCCATGCGAGTGCTCCTTGCAGTATTTCAGCAGCCAGATGTGCTGCCTGTACTGTAGCGCACTCGCCCGCGCGGCGGATCGTGGAAATTACGTATTCCGAATACGTACCGGCAGTACGTATGGCCGCCCGGCGAGGGGGCTAGCCGAGCGACTGGGCCAGCGCACGCAGCAGGCCGGGGCGCGTCAGCACACCCACCAGCCGCTCGTCGTCGAGCACCAGCAGGCGCTCGTGGTTGCCCTCCAGCATGAGCCCGATCGCCTCGTCGATCGGCGCCTGCTGGCCGATGCGGGGCATCGTGCGATCGGCCAGCAGCGCGGCGGCGCCGGGCGCGTCGGGCAGCGCGCCGAGCGGCAGATCCGGCGCGCGCAGCGCGTCGAGCCAGGCCGATCGCGCCGGCTCGGCCAGGCGCCGCGCCAGGAGCGCGTCGGCGATCGTGCCGAGCGGCTTGCCATCTTCGAGCACCACCACGAAGCGATCGGCGCTGCTGTTCAGCAGCGCCAGCACCGCCGCCAGCGGCGCGGCGGCCGGCAGGCTCGCGACCGAGCGCTGCATCACCAGGCCCACCGGCGTGGGCGGCTCGGCATCGCGCACCGCCGCGCTCGCCGCCTCGGGCCGGCGCACCACCGCGCGCAGCGCCTGCTCGAGGCCAAACAGCCCCACAAGCCGGCCATCGTGGTCGAGCACCGGCAGCGTGTCGAGGCCCCACTCGACCATCGGGCTGAGCGCCTGCGCCGCCGGCAGATCGGCGTACACCGTGCGCGGGTCGCTGGCCATAACCTCGGCCAGCGTGCGCGCCGGCATCTGGTCGAGCAGCGCCTGGCGCTCGGCGGCGCTGAGCGCCGGCAGCAGGCCAAGCGGCAGCGCCAGCCCGCCGCGCAGCGCCAGGTCGGCCGCGCCGAGCGTGCCCACCAGCGCGCCGCGCTCGTCGAGCACCGGCAGCAGCGGCTGCTCGCGCGCGAGCATCAGCTCGGCGGCGGCGCGCGCTGGCATTGTGGGGTGGCCGGCCGCCGGCTGGGCGCGCATCATCTGGCCGACGGTGCGATCGCCGAACGGGCCGCTCGAGCGCAGCACCGCGCGGTATACGCGCACATCCTCGATCGTAATCAGCGCGTCGCGCAGCAGCTCGTCGAGCTGCGGCAGAATGCGCCCGACCCGGTCGGCGCGGTCGATCCACTCGATCACGATCGGCGCGGTGGCTGTGTCGCCCGCGCCGGTGGCGCGCAGGCGCTGCCCGGCGCCAAACCCCGCCACGCCGCGCAGCGCTGTGGCGCCGGTTGCGCCCGCGCGGCTCAGCTGGTCGAGCGCCGCCTGGTACAGCGGCTGGCCCTCGGCCATGTCGCGCTCGTTCAGGTAGACGCGCACGCGCTTGACTATTTCGCTATGTGACATACCAGTTCTTGATCTTGTATGGCGCTCGGATGTTGGCGCTCCGCTCCAACCTCAGGACGCCGGAGGTAACCAGCTCCTTCTATTATACCGTACCGGCCGGGCGCGCGGCCCGGCTCGCGCGGGAGGCTGCCGCGAGGTGCTTTTGGGGGCTACGCGAGGTGCTTTCGAGGGGTGCGTGCCCCCGTGCCCCGCGAGGTACTTTCGGGGGCTGCGCGCCCCCGTGCCCCGCGGCAGAGGGCGGCCGCCCGCCCTCTGCACTCCCCCGCTGGGGCTTTGCCCCAGACCCCGTAAAAGAATGCTGCCGCGTGTACACCGGCCGTGGCGCCGCAGCACAGCCCAGCGGCGCTACGGCACTCCGCCCCACGAGGCATGCGCGTCTGACGTTGCTACTGGCACGGCCTTTCCCGTCCGCCCCACGAGGCATGCGCGTCTGACGTTGCTACTGGCACGGCCTTTCCCGTCCGCCCCACGAGGCATGCGCGTCTGACGTTGCTACTGGCATGGCCTTTCCCGTCCGCCCCACGAGGCATGCGCGTCTGACGTTGCTACTGGCACGGCCTTTCCCGTCCGCCCCACGAGGCATGCGCGTCTGACGTTGCTACTGGCACGGCCTTTCCCGTCCACACCACGAGGCATGAGCGTCTGACGCTGCCACTGGCACGGCCTTTCCCGTAGGGCGCGCATCGTGCGCGCCTTCTCCCTCTCGAGGGCTGCGCGCCCCCGTGCCCCGCGGCAGAGGGTGGCCGCCCGCCCTCTGCACTCCCGCGCTGGGGCTTGCGCCCCAGACCCCGTAAAAGAATGCTGTCTCGGCCGCTACGCCGGTGGCGCATGCCTCGTGGCGCGGATACGGGTGATGGTTGGCCCTGGGGCATGAGCGTACGGCGTTGGTGGTGGCCTGGCCTTCTTCTATGTGGAGGCGCGTCGCTCAACCGCTCCCCGCTCGGCTATAGGGGAAAACCCCTAACGCGACTAGGGGATGTCCTTTGATCTATTAAGGGGCGTTAAGGGTTGAGAAATATCGCCGTTCGTTTTAGACTAAAGCTAACCCTGACATTACGCGTTTTTAACTTCTCTAGCGAACGAATGACCGCCTGGTGTCGGCAATACGCGCGGCGCTTCAGCATCCGAGCATCGGCCTGATGTGCCGCATGCCGCCAACGCAGCCGGGCGGCGCTGGAAAGGAGGTTCCGGCCAATTCATCCACCTCGCTCGTATCGAAGGGACGATCTGTTGATCCTCGGTAACACTGTTAGTTAGGGGGACAGAATCCATGCGAAGCAAACTTCTCGCGCTCCTCGCGCTGCTCACGTTTGCGAGCCTGCTGCTCGCCGCGTGCGGTGGCGCCGCTCCTCAGACTCCTGCCGCGACTACCGCCTCAGGCGGCGCGGCCGCCCCAACCGCCGCCTCGGGCGGCGCCGCCCCAACCGCCGCTACCTCCGGTGGCACCGCGATCGCCGTAGGCATTGTGCTGCCGACGAAGGACGAGACGCGCTGGACGCAGGACGAGGCGCGGTTCAAAGAGGCGCTGGACAAGGCCGGCTACCAGGTTGAGATCCTGTTCAGCGAGAAAGACTCGGCCAAAGAGAAGGCGAATGTCGAGTCGCTGCTGACCAAGGGCATCAAGGTGCTGATCATCACGCCGGTGGACGGCACGGCGGCGGCGTCGACCGCGGCCGAGGCGCGCGCGGCGGGCGTGAAGGTGATCTCGTACGACCGCCTGATCCGCGACACCGACGCGGTGGACTACTACGTGACGTTTGACAGCGTCGCGGTGGGCGCGCAGCAGGCGCAGTACCTGGTGGACAAAGCCGGCAGCACCAAGGGCAACCCGCTGTACCTGTACGCGGGCGCGGCCTCGGACAACAACGCGTTCATCTTCTTCCAGGGCGCGTGGGGCGTGCTGCAGCCGAAGGTCGCCGATGGGACGTTCGTGATCAAGAACTCGTCGGAGGCGGTGGCGCTGCAGGGCAAGGCCGAGCTGACGCGAGACGAAGAGGCGAAGATCATCGGGCAGGTGACGACGGACTGGGCGCCGGACAAGGCCAAGACGCTGGCGGAGTCGAACCTGACGGCGACGTCGGCGGCGGACAAGGGCAACGTGTTCATCCTGGCGCCGAACGACGACACGGCGCGCGCGATTGGCGATACCTTTGCGGGCGACAAGGACGTGAAGAGCTTCGTGATCACGGGCCAGGACGCGGCGCCGGCATCGGTGCAGTACATCATCGACGGCAAGCAGTCGATGACGGTGTTCAAGGACGTGCGCACGCTGGTGGGTGACGCGATCAACGCGGCGGTGGCGCTGCTGGGCGGCAAGGCGCCGAACTCGAAGGGCAGCTACAACAACGGCAAGGTCGACGTGCCGGCCATCCAGTCGCCGGTGATCTCGGTCGACAAGGCCAATGTCAAGGCCGCGCTGTTCGACTCGGGCTACTACAAGGTCAGCGACTACACCGGCCTGTAGGCGCAGCATCATCCGCTTTCCTCTCGCCCGCCCCCTTGGCGGGAGCGGGTGAAACATCGAGTGCCGTGGTACGCTCGCACGCGGGCGTACCACGGTGCCGAGCGGCCTCGCTCGCCGGTGTGGCGGAAAGCGCGCGGCCAGTTTGCTGAGTTCCCCAAAAGCGACGATAATATTCTGGCCCAGAGCATGCTGGAGGGCCGGCCACCGGATCCCTGCCGGGCCTGACCGACGACGGCAGGATCGAAACAGAAAAAGCGAGTTTCGCAATGAATACCCCGATCCTGGAGATGCGCGGCATCACCAAGGAATTCCCCGGCGTGAAAGCCCTGAACAACGTGAGCTTCCGCGTCGCGCAGGGCGAGATCCACTGCCTGGTTGGTGAAAACGGCGCCGGCAAATCGACTTTGATGAAGGTGCTCAGTGGCGTCTACCCCGACGGCACCTACAGCGGCGAAATTCTGCTCAACGGCGAGGTGCAGCACTTCCGCGGCATCCGCGACAGCGAGCACGCCGGCATTGCAATCATCTACCAGGAGCTGGCGCTGATCCCCGAGCTGACCGTCTACGAAAATATTTTCCTTGGCAACGAGATCCGCAAGGGTCCGCGGATCGACTGGAACGAGACGATCCGCCGCTCCAGCGAGATGCTGGCCAAGGTGCGCCTCAGCGTCAACCCCGCCGCCAAGATCCGCGAGCTTGGCATTGGCAAGCAGCAGCTGGTCGAGATCGCCAAGGCGCTGAGCCGCGACATCAAGCTGCTGATCCTCGACGAGCCGACTGCGGCCCTGAACGAAGACGACAGCGCCAACCTGCTCGACCTGCTGCGCGGCCTGCGCGACCAGGGCGTCACCTGCATTATGATCTCGCACAAGCTGAAGGAAGTGATCGCGATCGCCGACTCGGTGACGGTGCTGCGCGATGGGCAGACGATCTGCACCCTCGACGCGCACAAGGGCGAGGTGTCGGAGACTGTGCTGATCAAGCATATGGTCGGCCGCGAGATCGATAACATCTACCCGCAGCGCGCCAACAAGCAGTTCGGCGAGGTGGTGCTCGAGGCCAAGGGCTGGAACGCCTACAACCCGGCGCTCGGCCGCACCGTGCTGCGCGACGTGAACTTCACCGTTCGGCGCGGCGAGATTGTCGGCTTTGCCGGCCTGATGGGCTCGGGGCGCACCGAGCTGGCGCTGAGCATGTTCGGCAACCCGGTGAGCTACCAGATCAGCGGCGAGCTGCTGCTGAAAGGCCAGCGGCGCAGCTTCCACGGGCCGCAGGACGCGATCCGCGCGGGGATGGCCTACGTCACCGAAGATCGCAAGGGCAACGGCCTGATCTTGATCCAGGATGTCAAAGAGAATATCACGCTTGCGAACCTGCGCGCGATCTCGAATCGCAGCGTGATCGACGCCAACGCCGAGATCAAGATCTCGAACGAGTACAAAACCTCGCTCAACATCAAAACCCCCAGCGTCGAGCAGCGGGTTGGCAACCTGAGCGGCGGCAATCAGCAGAAAGTCTGCCTGGGTAAGTGGCTGTTCGTCAAGCCCGACGTGCTGATCCTGGATGAGCCGACGCGCGGCATCGATGTGGGCGCGAAGTATGAGATCTACACCATTATGAACCGGCTGGTCGAGCAGGGCATGAGCATCATCATGATCTCGTCCGAGCTGCCAGAGATCCTGGGCATGAGCGATCGCGTGTATATCGTATCGGCCGGCCGGATCACCGGCGAGCTGCCGATCGCCGAGGCGACTCAGGAAAAGATTATGCACCTGGCAACCAACTGATCGGGCGTTCGCCGCCGGCATTTTTCTGCCTGCAGTGGCCAGGCAATCCGAGCTCACGCGGGCGACCGCGTATGTCCTGTAACCGAGGAGCACAACGATGTCTGTTGACACGGTGCGGAATGTGCCGCAGTCCGGTTCATTCCTCCAGAATCTGCAGCGGGTGTTGCGCAAGAACATCCGCGAGTATGGCATGTTCATCGCGCTGTTCGTGATCATGGGGATCTTTACGGTTCTCACCCCGCAGCGCTCGTTTATCTCGTCGCGCAACCTGAGCAACCTGCTGAACCAGACTGGCTACATCGCGGTGCTGGCGGTGGGCATGACGATGGTGATCGTGATCCGCCAGATCGACCTCTCGGTCGGCTTCCTGGCCGGCTTCCTCGGCGCGGTCGCGGCGATCGCCCTGAGCCGCTGGGGCATGTCGGTGTACCTCGTGGTGCCGATGGTGCTGCTGCTAGGCCTGGTGGCCGGCCTGATCACCGCCTTCCCGGTGGCGCAGCTGGGCATCCCTTCGTTCGTGGCCTCGCTGGCGGGCTGGCTGATCTACCGCGGCTTCCTGCAGCAGGTGACCGAAGGCACCGGTACGATCATTATTAAAGACCAGGCCTTCAACGCGCTGGGCAACGGCTTCATCCCCGATATCCCGAATATCGGCGTGCTTGAGGGCGTGCACAAGCTGACGCTGCTGCTGGGCATTGTTGGGATCGTGCTGTATATATTCAACGCGGTCAACACCCGCCGCAAGCAGCTGGCCTACCATTTTGAAGTGATCCCGTTCGATATCTTCACGCTGCAGCTGGTGTTCATCTCGCTGCTGATCGCCCTGATCACCTGGATCCTGGCGAACTACCAGGGGCTCTCGTGGACGGTAGTGATCATGCTGGTAGTGGTGGGCATCTACCACTTTATCAGCACGCAGACGGTGCTGGGCCGGCATATCTACGCGGTGGGCGGCAACCCCGACGCGGCCGAGCTGAGCGGCATCAGCGTGAGGCGGATCATCTTTGTGGTGTTCGGCTCGATGGGCCTGCTCTCGGCGCTCTCGGGCATCCTGTTCGCGGCGCGCCTGACCTCGGCCTCGACCACTGCCGGCACGCTGTTCGAGCTCGACGCAATCGCGGCGGCGTATGTGGGCGGCGTCTCGGCGGCCGGCGGCGTCGGCCGCGTCACCGGCTCGATCATTGGCGCGCTGGTGATGACCTCGCTGATCAATGGCATGAACCTGATGGGCGTGGGCATCTCGTACCAGTATATTGTGCGCGGCGCCGTGCTGGCGGCGGCGGTGATTTTCGATGTCTACACACGCCGGACGAGCCGCTAGCCGGCGGAGCAACATGTGCCAGCGCTCGCCGGCCGCGCCCCGGGCGGCCCTGCGGCGAGCGCTGGCATGCACTGGTAGGCAGCAGGAACCATGAGCCAGCGCATAGACCTCGCCACGTTTCCAACCCCCGAGCAGCGCCCGCGCCTGGTGCGCTGGCTGCGGCGCGGCTGGGCCTCGCTGATCGAGCGCCAGGAGCTGGTGGTGGGCCTGCTGCTGCTGCTGTTCGGCGTGGCGCTGAGCTTCGGCACCAGCACCTTCTTCACCAGCACCAATTTGCTGAATGTGGCGCTGGGCTTTTCGTGGTATGCGATCGCCGCGTTTGGCGCCATGATGGTGATCATCGTCGGCGGGATCGACCTGTCGGTGGGCGCCGTGATGGCGCTGGCCGCGCTGATCAGCGCGCTGGTGCTGCAGGCCGGGCTGCCGCTGGCGCTGGCGCTGCTGAGCGGCGCGCTGTGCGGCGCGCTGGTGGGCCTGACAAACGGGCTGCTGGTGGGGCGCACCGGCCTGCCGCCGTTTATGGTTACGCTTGGCACCATGGGCATCACTCGCGGCGTGGCGCTGAGCCTCACCAGCGGCGCGCCGGTGCTCGATCTGTCGGCGGGGTTCCGCTACCTTGGCCAGGCCGATCTCAGGCTCGGCGCGCTGTCCATCCCGCTGCCGGTGGTGTGGATGGCGCTGCTGGCCGCGCTGGTGAGCTTTCTGCTGCACCAGACGGTGCTCGGCCGCTATATCTATACCGTCGGGCGCAGCGAGCGCGCGCTGCGCGTGGCCGGCATCTCGCCGGTGCGGCTGAAGACCGGGGTGTACGCGCTGAGCGGCGTGCTGGCGGCCTGCGCCGGCATGATCATGACCGCGCGGCTGGGCGTGGCCGCGCCAATGGCCGCCTCGGGCTACGAGCTGGACATCATCGCCGCGGCGGTGATCGGCGGGGCCAGCCTGTTCGGCGGCGAGGGCACCGTCACGGGGGTGCTGCTGGGCGCCGCGCTGATCCAGGTGGTGCGCAACGGCGTGGTGTTGCTGGGCCTCACCAACCAGAACCAGTGGCAGTTCGTGACGATCGGCGCCATGATTCTGCTGGTGCTGCTGCTCGACTACTGGCGACGGCGGCGGGTGTAGTGTGCCGAGACGAAAGACGAAAGACGAAAGACGAAAGACGAAAGACGAGCGATGATTGACAGAGCGCGACATGTCGTCCTCGGTCGTTGGCCTCGGGCCGCTCGCAGCGTATCACTGGTCGCGCTCGCGCTCCTCGTTCTCGCCGCCTGCCAATCGCCCGCCGCGCCGGCCGCGCGCAAGAAGCTGACGATCGCCTGGGTGCATAAGTCGCTCGGCAACCCAGTGTTCAACCTGGGACGCAGCGGCGCGCAGCAGAAAGCCCGCGAGCTGAGCGCCAGCGGCCCGTACGACGTGGAGGTGCTGCCGGTGGGGCCGGTGGCCGCCGACGCGGCCGAGCAGGCGCGCATGCTCGACGACCTGATCGCCCGCAAGGTCGACGGCATCGCGATCTCGTGCAACGACCCGACCGCCTGTATCGCGCCGATCAACCGCGCGGTGGCGGCCGGCATCGCGGTGATGACCTGGGACTCGGATTCGCCCGACAGCCAGCGCTTCACGTTTCTCAGCATCGACAACTACGCGGCCGGCCAGACCGCCGCCGACCTGCTGGCGCGCGCCACTGGCGGGAGCGGCAAGGTCGCGCTGCTGACGGGCGTGCCGGGCGCGCTGAACCTGGACCAGCGCGTGCGTGGCTTCAAGGACCGGCTGGCGGCTGGCTACCCGCAGATGCAGGTGGTCGCCACAATCGCCAGCAATGAAGATATCAACCTGGGCGTGCAGGGCGTCGAAGAGACCATGCAGGCGCACCCGGATCTGCGCGGCTGGTTTTTTGTCGGGCTGTGGCCACTGGTGGCCGATCGCGGCGCGATGCCGCTGTGGGAGCAGGCCGCCCGCACCGGCAAGCTGAAGTCGGTGGCGTTCGATACGCTGCCGATCGAGCTGGACCTGCTGCGCGACGGCTACCTCGATGCGCTGATCGGCCAGAAGTACTGGAACTGGGGCTACGAGTCGGTGCAGATGGTGTACGACTATATCGCCGCCGGAAAGCGCTACCCGTCGTTCATCGACACCGGCGTGGATATCGTGACGCGCAAGAATGTCGACGCCATGGCCCAGGCCTGGCAGAGCAACGATTTCAGCAAGCCGCTGCCGAGCCCTTAGTGAAAAGCATGGAACCATTACTGCGCTGCATTAACCTTTCGAAAAGCTACGGCGCGCTGCCGGTGCTGCGCCAGGTGAGCTTTGCCGTGAACGCCGGCGAGGTGGTGGGGCTGGCCGGGCGTAGCGGCTCGGGCAAGTCGGTGCTGGCAATGCTGCTGGCCGGCGTCGAGCGGCCGAGCGAAGGCGACATGTACATCGCCGGGCAGCGGCTGCGCTGGCCGATCAACCCGCGCGTCGCCGGGGTTTCGGTGATCCACCAGCGCCCCGAGCTGGCCGAGCGGCTCGATATCACCGCGAATGTGTTTCTGGGCGGCGAGCTGGGCTGGCCGGCGGCCGGCGGCTGGCTGCGCGTGCCCAACCGGCGGCGTATGGATCAGCGCGCCGCCGAGATCCTCGACCAGCTCGAAGTGCACTTCACCACGCTGCGCGAGAAAGTCAGCAACCTCTCGAGCGAGCAGCGCCAGATGATCGCGATCGCGCGCGCGCTGGTGCGGCCGGCGCGGCTGGTGGTGGTCGACGAGCCGACCATGCCGCTGAGCTATGGCTACCAGCAGCGCCTGCTCGACCTCATCCGCCAGTGGCAGCAGCAGGGCGTGGCGGTGATCTTCGCCAGCAACAACCTCGACCACCTGTTCGCCGTGGCCGACCGGATCGTGGTGCTGCGGCAGGGCTACTGCGTCGCCGACTACCGCACCGACACCACCGGGCGCGAGGAGGTGGTGTCGGCGCTTGTGGGCACCACCGACCGCCAGCAGCTCACGCCGATCATGTGGGCGCTCGACAGCTACTACCGCGCCCGCGAGCAGGCCGAGAAGCTCGGCCACCAGCAGACGCTGCTCGAGCAAAACCTGGCGGTGCAGGACTCGCTCAACCGCCAGCTGATCGACAAGCTGGCCGAGCAGGTGTCGGCGCTCGATCGGGCGAACCTGGCCCTGCAAGACGCGCAGCGGCGCCTGCTGACCGAGCGCGAGCAGGAGCGCAAATCGCTGGCGCGCGAGCTGCACGACCAGGTGATCCAGGATCTGCTGAGCATCAACTATCAGCTCGAGGAGATCGAGGCCGAGGCCGAGCAGGCCGCCGAGGCCGACGAGCTGGCCGAGGTGCGCACCAGCATCCGCGCGCTCGTCGACGATGTGCGGCGGATCTGCGGGAACCTGCGCCCGCCGACGATCGACAGCCTGGGGCTTGGCTCGGCGCTGCAGTCGTTCACGCGCGACTGGTCGGCGCGCAGCGGGGTTGGGGTGGCGCTGGATCTCGACGCGCGGCTGGGGCGCTTGCCCGAGGCGATCGAGCTGTCGATCTTCCGGATCGTGCAGGAGGGGCTGAGCAATGTGCGCAAGCACGCCCGCGCCAGCGCGGTGCAGATCAGCCTGAAGCACACGTCGCCGCGCACGCTGCTGATCGCTATCGCCGATAATGGCCGCGGGCTGCCGGCCGGCTTCGACCTGGCCGGGCTGGCCGCCGATGGCCACTATGGCCTGCTGGGCATCAGCGAGCGCGTGGCGCTGCTCGAGGGCCGGCTGCACGTGCAGAACCAGCCGGGAGGCGGCGCCCTGCTCCAGGCCGAGATCCCGCACCCGCGTGTGGAGATCGCGCGCACCGCCTAGCCGCGCCGATTCCCTGCGCACTTGCCGTGCTTGCCACCAAGGCGCGAAGGCCACGCTCAATCGCTCTGCGCCCTGCTCCAGGCCAGGCGCGCGCACAGCACCCCCGGCGACATCTGGATCTGCACGGTTTCGCCCTGCTCGCGCAGCGGCGCGCCGAGAACCGCATCCGGCGCAAAGCTGAGCGCGCCGGCCAGCGCGAGATCGCGGCCGGCCACGCGTAGCCGGTAGAGCCGCCCCCAGCTCTCGGCGCCGCGCATGAAGTTGAACGCGCGCCGCGCCGGCCAGCCCGCCTCGATCCACCAGCTGCCGCTCGCCGGCCAGGGCTCGTAGCCGCCGCCGGGCGGCTGCGGCTGCAGCGCGAGCGTGCCGCCGCCCAGGCTGCGCAGCGCCGCGACCATCAGCTCGGCGCCGAGCCGGGAGCACGCGCGCTCGGCCGCGTCGCCGCCGATGCCGTCGGGCAGCGCGACCGGCGACTGCAGCGCGATCGGGCCGGTGTCGAAATTCTCGTCCATGCGGTGGATCGTCACGCCGGTTTCGTGCTCGCCGGCGCGGAAGGCCCAGAACAGCGGCGCAGGGCCGCGGTGGCGCGGCAGCAGCGATGGGTGCATGTTCAGGAAGCCGAGCGGCGGGATGGCGAGCAGCGGCGCGGGCAGGCGCAGCGGGAAGCACGCCACGCAGGCGATATCGGGCCGCAGCGCTGCGATGGCCTGCAGGGTAGCAGGTTCGCCGGCGTGGCGCAGCTCGAGCAGCGCGATGCCGTGATCGTGGGCGAGCTGCGCGGCCGAGGGCTCGCCGGGGGCGCGCAGCGCCAGCAGCGGCGGCGGCAGCGCCACGATCGGCTCGGGGCGCGTGGCGCGCGCGAAGCGCCCGGCCGCCAGCACGACGCCGCGCACATCCACGCCTGCGGCCAGCAGCGCGCCAAGCACCAGCGCAGAGGTGGCGCCGCCCATGCCGAAAAATACTGTGCGCAGGTTTTTGTTCCTTCCAAGCCTCTGCGAGTGGGTCATACCGGGCGCTGCGCCCCCGGCCCCCCGCGCAGGAAAACCCTGCCGGTTAGGTTCTTTTCTCTTTCTCTAGCTTCTTGTACTCTCCGCAGTGGGTCATACCGGGGCGCTGCGCCCCCGGCCCCCCGCGCAGGAAAACCCTGCCGGTTTTCCTACAACCTTTCCGGCTGAAAGCATGCCGTACCAATACCAGTGTCGTACGATCATGCCTCAGGGCAAACCAGCAGATCATTCTGTGCTACAAAGTATATCTCAAGGCACCGCCACACGTCATTCCGAGCCGCGAGGCATGCGCCACGATGGCTGCAACCGAGGCAGCATTCTTTAAGGGGCTTGGGGCGAAGCCCCAAACGGGGGTGCAGGGGTGCCGTCGCACCCCTGTCGCCGGGCGCGGGGCCGCGCAGGCCCCGAAAGCGTCTGGGGCGCGGGGCCGCGCAGGTTCCGGCTTGACACCCAACCCAAACGGGCTATACTGGCCGCACGATCAAGCGAAAGCGAGGCCCCTATGGCGCGAATGGTTCAGTGTGTGAAGTTTGGCCGCGAGCTGCCCGGCCTCGGCGCGCCGCCGTTTCCCGGCGCGCTGGGCGAGCGGATCTACAACCAGGTGTCGCAGCAGGCCTGGAACCTCTGGCCGGCGCAGGCCACGCTGATCATTAATCACTATGGCCTCAACCTGGCCGACCCGCAGGCCCAGCAGCTGCTGATGCAGGCGATGGAAGATTTCTTCTTCGGCGAGAATGCGCAGGTGCCCGAGGGTTGGGCGCCGCCGGCGCGGCCTGCGAAGGGCGGCGCGCCCCGCCGGAAGTAGCCGCCCCTCCGCGCAAGCACGAGCCGCGAGCGCGGTGGCTGCCGCTGCCTCGGCGCTGTGCTCGGCTACCCCAGCGATAGCAAGGGAATGTTCGGCTGGATGTGGAAGCGCAGCTGCGCGTGCGCCTCGCGCAGCGCCCGCTCCACCGCCGCCGGCCGGTCGCCGCGCGCGAAGATAAACCCCAGGTAGCTCTCGCCCTCGGGCAGCGGCACGATTGGGTTGTTCAGCGGCGCGGTGATCGCCACGTCTTCTACTCCTGCAACCGCGCGCGCCTGCTCGACGCCATCGACGCGGCGGAGGATGCCGGCGCCGGGGATGGGGATCATCATGACCCCGCCGGCGCCGCCGGCGCGCCCGAGCGACTCGACCGGGATGCCGCAGGCCTGGGCGACGATCAGCTCTTCGAGCGTGGCGTCGGTGCCGAAGCGCAGCGTCTGCGAGCACAGGCCGCCGATCGAGCGCCCGGCCAGCTCGACGATCCACGGGCCGTGGCGATTGACGCGCAGCTCGGCGTGGATCGGCCCGCCGCGCAGCCCGAGCGCGGCGGCGGCGTGCGCGGCGCACTCGCCGATCGCGGCCTGGGCCTCGGCCGGTAGCCGCGATGGCGTGACGTAGATCGTTTCCTCGAAAAACGGCCCATCCAGCGGGTCGGGCTTGTCGAACAGCGCCAGCACGCGCAGCCTGCCGCCGTCGAGCAGGCCCTCGAGCGCTACCTCGAAGCCGGGGATGAAGCGCTCGACCAGGAACGGGCGCGGGCCTGCGCCAGGCTCAAGCGCACCGAGCAGCGCGCTGAGGCGCGCGACGGCGGCCACAAGCTCGGCCGGGTCGTCGGCGCGGATGACGCCGCGGCTGCCGTTGAGGTTCAGCGGCTTGACGACGCAGGGGTAGGGCGCGTGCTCGGCGAGGGCCGCGATGTCATCGGATGTCGAGCACAGGCGGAACTCGGGCACTGGCACGCCGTGGCGTGCCAGCAGCGTGCGCATGAGGTATTTATCGCGCGCAGCCTCGGCGGCGGCGGGGGCGTTGTGCGGCAGGCCGAGCGCCGCGCTGGCGTGCGCCGCCAGCAGGCTGCCGCTGTCGTCGACGGCGGTGATCGCGCGGAATGGCCGCGCGGCGGCGTAGCGCGCAATCGCCGCGGTGGCGGCGTCGTGGTCGGCGAAGTCGAGGCCGAGCGTGTGCTCGCCGCAGCTGGCGAGCGCCGGCGGCATATCGACGGCGCGCACCGCCTCGACGCCCAGCCGCGCGGCGGCCGCGAGAAATGCCGCGTCGCGGTAGGAGTTTGGCGTGGTGAGCAGCAGGATGCGTTTTGATTCCATGATGACGCGAGTATACACGAGCCGGGGCGCTCCGCGCAAATCGGTGGGGCGCTGCGCCTCTGGCCCTCCGCTGAGTGCGAAAGCCTTTACAACGCCTACGAGGAGCACCGTGACCGCTAGCGCCTGCGGCGCGGGCAGGCAGCTAGCCCCGCGCCGCAGGGCCTGGTCGAGCGCGGCGGCTGGTCGCTGCGAGCCAGCCCGCGCTGAGCGCTACTCGGCGTACTGCTCGACGAAATCCTTTACAGCCGTGAGAAACTGGTCGGCTACCGCGCCGTCGAGCAGCCGGTGGTCGATCGTCAGGGAGACGAAGCACATCGGCCGGATGGCGATCGCGTCGACGCCACCTTGGCTCACCACCACCGCGCGCTTCTGGATCGCGCCGATGCCCAGAATGGCGGCCTGCGGCTGGTTGATGATCGGCGTGGCGAACAGGCTGCCGCCGACGCCGTGGTTGGTAATGGTGAACGTGCCGCCGCTGGTATCGTCGGGCTTGAGCCGGTGGGCGCGCGCGCGATCGGCCAGGTCGTTCACGCCGCGCGCCAGGCCTAGCAGGTTCTTCTCGTCGGCATCGCGCAGCACCGGTACGATCAGGCCGTCGTCGAGGGCTACGGCCACGCCGATATGCACTCGCTCATGCTGGATGATCCCGCTCTCGGCGTAGCTGGCGTTGACGCTTGGCACCGCCCGCAGCGCCGCCGCCGCCGCCTGCGCGAAGTATGGTGTGAACGTCAGCTTCACGCCCTGGCGCGCGAACTCGGCCTTGCGGCGCTCGCGGTGCGCCACGATTCGGCTGGCGTCGATCTCGAACACGCTGGTGACGTGCGGCGCGGTGCGGCGCGAGTGCAGCATATGCTCGGCAATCGCGCGGCGCATGGGCGTCACCGGCACGAGCTCGGCGTCGTCGGGGATGCTAGGAGCCTCGGCTGGGGCGCCGGGCTGCGGCCCCGTGCTGGCGGCCTCTTGCAGCGCCGGCTCGCGCGTTGGGGCGGTGGGCGGCGCGCTGCCGGCCGCGCGTGTTTCGGGCGGCTTGGCGGCAGCGCGGGCGGCAGCGCGGCTTTCGATATACTTCAGCACATCCTGCTTGCTGACGCGCCCGCCCTGGCCGGTGCCGGCGATCTGGCTTAAGTCGAGGTTGTGCTCGGCCACGAGGCGCGCCACCACCGGCGACACAAACGCCTGCGACCCAGCCGCTGGTGCGCTGCCATTGTGCGTTGCCGCGCCGGCCGCCGGCTTGTCCGCCGTCGCTTCGGCGGGCTTGCCGCTCGCCGCGGTATCGGCCGCGCTATCGAGCAGCGCCAGCAGCGTGCCGACCTTCACCGTCGTGCCTTCGGGCACCGCGATCTCGCGCAGCACGCCGGCCTCGGGCGCCGGCACCTCAGTGTCGACCTTGTCGGTGGTCACTTCCAGCAGCGCCTCGTACTTCTCGACGCGCTCGCCCGGCCGCTTCAGCCACTTGCCGATCGTGCCCTCGGTGACGCTCTCGCCCAGCTTTGGCATGGTGATCTCGGTAGGCATATGTTCTCCGATTGCTGTACATTGTTGGCGTGCTCAGCCTTCGGCAGAGCCGTATTATCTTCATGTACCGTGTGCGGTTTTCCTAGCTCCGCGCGGAAAATCGCACACGATGATCAAAAAGTACCGTGCTGCCGCAGGCACCATGCACGGCTTCGAGAAGCCGAATCACGCAAATGCGTAACTCCTAAACTGTTTTGCCGCTCGGCGATCGTGGAGCGCGGCGAATGCCGGCGCAATCGCACTCGGCAGCTCAGTAGGCTGCCAGCTCGCGCATGGCATCGGCGATCTTCGCGGGCGAGGGCATGAAGGCGGCCTCAAGCGGCTGGCTGTAGGGCATGGCCGGCACATCGGGCGCGCACACGCGCATCACCGGGCCGTCGAGGTGCTCAAAGGCGTGCTGGCTGATCAGCGCGGCGATCTCGCCGCCCAGGCCGCCGGTCAGGTTATCTTCGTGAACAATCAGCGCCTTGCTGGTTTTGCGCACGCTCGCAAGGATCGCCTCGCCGTCGAGCGGGCGCAGCGTCCGCAGGTCGAGCACCTCGGCGTCGACGCCCTCGTGCGCCAGCTCCTCGGCGGCCTCCAGGCAGTAGTGTAGCATCAGCCCATACGAGATCACCGTCAGGTCGCGGCCTGCGCGCTTGATGTCGGCCTTGCCGATTGGGATGCGGTAATCTTCGGCCGGAACGTCGCCCTTGATCAGCCGGTAGCACTTCTTGTGTTCGAGAAACAGCACCGGGTCGGGGTCCTCAATGCTGCTTTTCAGCAGGCCCTTGGCGTCGTAGGGGGTCGCAGGCGCCACCACCTTGAGGCCGGGCACGTGGCAGAAGATCGCCTCGATGCTCTGCGAGTGGTACAGCGCGCCGTGGATCCCGCCGCCGTAGGGCGTGCGAATGACCATGGGCACGTTCCAGTCGCCATTCGAGCGGTAGCGCACGCGCGCGGCCTCCTGCACGATCTGGTTGAACGCCGGCGCGATGAAGTCGGCGAACTGGATCTCGGCTACCGGCAGCGTGTCGTTCATGGCCGCGCCGATCGCCGCGCCGACAATCACGCTCTCGGCGAGTGGCGCGTCGATGATCCGGTTGGGGCCGTACTTGTCGAACAGGCCCTCGGTGACGCGAAATACGCCGCCGCGCTTGCCCACGTCCTCGCCGAAAACGAACACCCGCGGGTCGCTCGCCATCATCTCGTCGAGCCCCTGGCGGATCGATTCGAGGAGTGTTATTTCAGCCATAGTATGCTCTTATCCTTGTTGAAAGACGTTGCACGAACCCTGTTCTTAGAGCCTGTTTGAAAAGGGGGTGCGCGAGGGGCTATGCCCCTCACACTTCCCTTCTGGCGGGTGGCGGCCACATTCGTGGCCGCCACCCGCCAGAACAAGTGGATACTTGGAGGGACGAAGTCCCTCCAAACCACCCTTTTCAAACAACTTCTTAGTCGGCATAGACATGCCGCGACAAGGTGGCTGGATCCGGCAGCGGCGCCTGCTCGGCGAAGGTGGTGGCGTCGTCGACATCGTGCTTCACGCTGGCGCGCAGCTGGTGGTCGATCGCATCGTCGAGCACCCCGTGCTCGCGCAGGTAGTCGCGGAAGTGCGCGATCGGGTCGTGGGTGCGCAGGCTCTTGATCTCGTCGGCCGGGCGGTAGGTGCGGTCGTTGTCGTCGCTCGAGTGGGGTGTCAGGCGCACGCAGTGGGCCTCGATCAGCGTCGGGCCTTCGCCAGCGCGCGCGCGCGCCACCGCCGCCGCAGTAGCGGCGTAGGTCGCCAGCACGTCGGTGCCGTCGACTTTCACGCCGGGCATGCCGTAGGCCGGGCCGCGGTCGGCGACGCTCTTGACGGCCATCTGCTTGTTCATGGGCACCGAGATCGCGTAGTCGTTATTTTCGCACTGGAAGATCGCCGCCAGCCGGTGTACCGAGGCCAGGTTCAGCGCCTCGTGGAAGTCGCCCTGGCTCGAGGTGCCCTCGCCAAACGACACCCAGGCCACCGCGTCGCCGCCTTTGATCTTCTCGGCCAGCGCGATGCCGGCGGCGTGCGCGATCTGGGTGCCGACCGGGCTGGATTGGGTGACGATCTTGTGCTTGCGGTGGCCGTAGTGCGCCGGCATCTGCCGCCCGCCGCTCGAGGGGTCGGCGGCGCGGGCGAAGATCGCCAGCATCACCTCGCGCGGCGTCATGCCCATCACTAGCACGGTGCCGAGGCCGCGGTAGTAGGGGAGTGTAAAGTCTTTGCCGCGCTCGAGCGCGAACGCCGCGCCGATCTGGGCGGCCTCGTGGCCCTGGCACGAGATCACGAACGGCGCCTTGCCCGATCGATTGAGCAGCCACATTCGCTCGTCGAGCGCGCGCGCCAGCAGCATATACCGATACATTTCCAGCATGGTGTGCTCGTCGAGCGCGGGCGCTGGCCCGATCTCGTGCAGCAGCTGGGTCTCGGCCGGTAGCGTCATTTGAGTACTCCTTTGGACTCAGGCCAACAAGAAAGAACGCCCCCGATGGCGACATCGCAGGCGTTGAATCTTACAGGTCGCGCTGGCCAATCCCACATCCGCGTGGGCCGGCTACGCAGAGCTCGTCATCAACGCTGATGGCGCTCTTTCAATTGCGCGTAGTGTAACATACACCGGGGTGCTGTGCAAAGAGGATGGCTATGGCAGCGCGTTATAGTCGAGCGGGTTGACGTTCACGCCGTCTTTCCACACCTGGTAGTCGAGGTGCGGCCCGCTTGCCTCGCCCGTCGAGCCGACGTAGCCGATCACGTCGCCGCGCTTGACCGTCTGCCCGTCCTGGATGGCAAAGTCTTTCAGGTGCGAGTAGCCGGTTTTGAAGTGGATGCCCTCGAGCCAGATATGATTGCCGGCCGGCCAAGTGTCGCGCGCGAGGTGCACCACGCCGTCGTGGGTGGCGTACACGGGTGTGCCGAGGGTGCCATCGGGATCGGCCTGGCCGTCGTGATTGCCATCGATCGCCAGGTCGATCGCGCCCCAGATATTGGCCGGCGCGTGTGAGCCAACGCCGTAGCCCTGCGTCATCACAGTGTTTGGCAGGCCAAGCGGGTTGATTGAGGGAAGGTCGGTGTCGGGCACGCCGCGGCCGGTGAGCGGCGCTGCCTCGCCGGTGATGCCCTGCGTGCGCGCGCCGGCCGCGCCGCCGGCGTTCCACGCGCTGATGCGCGCTGCGCCCGGCCGGGTCTGCAGCAGGAGGTAGGCGAGCCCAACCAGCGCGAGTATGAATATGACTTTGCGCAGGCCGCCCGCGGCGGCCCAGCCATCGTTGATCAACGCACCACTCCCTGGCGCCACGCATTCGCGAGATCGACCACCGTGGCAACGTAGTTGCCGACATCATTCTCAAATGAGGGCGCGTAGATTGGAATAATCTGCTCGATGGTTGCGGTGCCGCGATTGCCTACATACTCAGTGGCAATCAGCTTATACCAATCTTCAATGCCCTCATCCCAACTGGCGTAGTCGCGGAAGCGGCCGAAGCAAGTGGCGTAGCCGGCGCAGATGATATTGCCGACATTATGGGTGCTGCCGCCGCCCGGCTTCAGGCCAGCCCAGCCGGGGTTGGTGCCGGCGCTCGACTCGTGGATGAAAAACGCCAGCGCGTAGGCAGGGTCGATGCCATAGCGCTGGCCCATCTCGACCCAGATCGCGCCTGTGCCCTGCGCCGGCGAGCCATAGTGCGCCAGCACCTGGTCGATGAACTGGGCGCTGATGCTTGGCGTGCCGAGTAGCGAGTGCTCGCCGGCAGGAATAGCAGCCTGGCTGGCCTGAAACACCTGCGATAGCGAGTCGGCGGCAGCGGCGGCAGGCCCGCCGTTAAAGCCGCTGATGATTGTCTTTGGCGTGGCCGAGGCAAACCAGATAATCAGCACGCTGACGAGCGCGACGATGATCAGCAGCCAGGGCCGGCTGCGGATGAACGCGCCGGGCGGCTCGTACGTGGCCTGGTAGGGCCGCCGCATCGCCATGCCTTGCGCCTGCGAGGTGGTGTGCTGCAGATCGGCCACGCGCTGCGGCAGCGAGCGCGGCGCCGGGGCGTCGGCATGATCGCGCTCACCTGGCGCGGCCAGCTGCGGCGTCACAAGCCGCTGCAGCGGTGCCGGCTGGCGTGGCGCGGTGCGAACGACCGGCGCGGCCTGGCGTGGCCCGATCTCGTGCAGATCCTCGAACAGATCGCGCGTTTTATCTATTGGCCTGGGCGCCTGCGGAAGTTCGTCGTGGCGAACTTCAAACATCGGCGCGCGCTGCGACGCCTGCCTGGGCCGATCGGCCGGCTTCTGGCGCCGCTGTGCGTCTGCGCTCATCGCGCGTTCCCTTTTGCCAGCCGCGCCTGCTCGGCGGCGGTTGGCAGACGAAACACACCATCTTTGTTCAGGTAAACCACCTGCTCGTTGCGCACATCCAGCAGCAGATCGACATTGCCGTCGTTGTCCATATCGCGCAGCTCAAGCGCCAGCGGCGTCAGGTCTTCGTCGGCGCCAAACAGGTATGGGCCACTGATCGTTCGGGCGTTGGCCGGGTTGCCGCCTGGCAGCTCGATGATCATGGCCTGGCGGTTTAAATTTACGGCGATCAGGTGTGTTGGTTGGCCGCTGGCCTCGTCGTGGCCCACGAATGCGTCGAGCTGCACGGTGCGCGGCCGGCCGTAGCGCACGTCGTCGATCAGCACCTGCGCCTTGCCCAGCAGTAGGCTCACGAGCACGTAGATTGCCACCGCCGCGAGCAGCAGCGTCGCAAGGTATACGGTGCTATACATCCGCCGCGGCAGCCCATTCGCTAGCGCCTGCGCCTGAATATTCGAGCGCAGCGTCTTCTGTGTCACGGCCATAGTGATCGTTCTCCTCACCTGGGTGGCCGGCGCGTACTGCGGAAACATACCGCGCCGCCCCGCTGATCGCCCGTGTTGAGCATCGCTCAGAACGTATTCGGTGAGGCTTATTATAATAGAACATATGTTCTGTGTCAAGCATTTTTTACCAGATCATTCGGGGGCGCGACGCGACTGCAATCGCATTGTAATGCGCAATCCGCTCGTATTATAGCATGGCGTTGGCCGGGCTGTTTTAACAAACGCATCACGAGTTCGACGCTGGCGCGCGAGCGTTTGTTTCACAGCGCCACTTCTGCCGAATGCTGCGCCAGGGCCGGGTGCAGCTGTGTTGCGGCCAGCCACGCCTCGATGGCCGCGACCGGCAGGATGCCCTTTTCGGTCACGATCCCCGAGAGCAGCTCAAGCGGCGTGAAGTCGAACGGCAGGTCGCCGAGCTCAAGCTGGTACGCCTCGACGGCATCGCCATTATTGGCCCAGCTGATCGAGCGATTGCCGGGGCGGAAGCCGGGCGGCAGGAATTTTTCGCTGCCGCACAGCGTATAGAACGGCGTGCCGGCCGTGTGTGCCGCCAGCGCCATCGGCGCGGTGCCAACTTTATTGATCAGGCCGCGGTGCGTCAGCATATCGGCGCCGACCAGTACCAAGTCGGCATGCTCTACGGCCGCGAGCGCCGATTCGTCGTCGAGCAGGATCGCCGCCACGCCGCAGCTCCGCAGCACCGTGGCGGTGTCGCGGCCCTCGCGGCCCGGCTGCGACTCGGCGCAGAGCACTTCGAGCCGCCGGCCGGCACGCTGCGCGTGGATCAGTGCGTGCTGAATAGTGCTGCTGAACGACAGCGTGACGATCTGGCTGCCTTCGTCGATCAGGCCAAGCGTTCCTTCGGCCACGTGCAGCGCGTGCTGCTGGATCTGGCGCTTGAACTCCTCGGTGGTTTGCTCGACGGCGCGGCTGAGGCTGCGCGGCGAGTCGCCCTGCTCCATGCGCCAAAGCACCGCGTTCACCAGGTTCACCAGTGGCGCCATCACCATCTGCGCGCGAATCAGCGCCCGGCCGATCGCCAGAATCTCGTGGCGAAACGCATCGGCCGAGGGCGCCTGGCCGCTGGCTGCGCGCTGCAGCAGAATGTTCGCGGCGCGCTCGGCGATCTGGGCGGCGCCTGAGCGATTGTCGGCGGCAATCTCGGCAATCGCCTTGAAAGTTGGTTCCACGGCTTGATCTCCTCCCGGCCGCACCCAATCGGCGCGCACCGAGTGTGGACCACGCATAATGCTTCGTTGCGCGCGTAGTGTGGCTTCTCCGACGCTGTGTCGTAGCGGGAAATGCGAATCGTCAAACGCTGACATGGCGAACCGGCGCTTTCCGGTGGGCTAGCAGGCGTACTTCATTGGACGATCTGTGCGGGCGTACACTACTGCTCGATCGGTCGTTGCGACAACAAGGTTCGAACAAGCGCCTCAAGGCGCTCAATGGCGAATGGCTTGGCGATATAGGGGTTGCCAGTCTGGGCGATGCGCGCCTGGGTTGCCGCGCTGAGCATATCGCCGGTGACGAATACCACGCGCGCCGCGAGCTCGGGGTTCAGCTGCTTGATGACCTGGTGTAGTTCAAAACCACTCATTCCAGGCATTTTAACATCACTGAGTATCAAGTCAAATGGCTCGCGTTTAATCCGCTCGATCGCGGCCGCGCCGCTGTCGACGATCATCGGCTCGTGGCCAAGCTGGCGCAGGAGCCGCGCCAGCAGCCGCGCTACCGGTTCTTCGTCGTCGACCACCAGCACCCGGCAGCGCGGGGTGTTTTCGGCCACGCGCGCGTCGTCGTCGAGCAGGATGCCATCGGTGGCTGGCCCTTGCAACAGCGGCAGCGCCACCGAGAGGGTTGTGCCGCTACCTGGCTCGCTTTCGGCCCAGATCCGCCCGCCGTGCTCGCGCACGATGCCGAAGCAGATCGACAGGCCTAGGCCGGTGCCCTGGCCGACTGGCTTGGTGGTATAGAACGGGTCGAAGATCCGGTTCAGATCGCGCGCGGCGATGCCTACGCCGGTATCGCCCACGGCCAGCACCACCGACGGCTGGCTGGCGGCGCCGCTCTCGCCGGGAGTGGTGGCTACATAGGTGCGCAGTGTCAGCGTGCCGGGGCCACCGCGCTCGGTGATCGCCTGGTGGGCATTGTTGATCAGGTTGAGGATGACCTGCTGGAGCTGGAAGGGGTCGGCGATCGTGTTCGGCAGGTTCGGGTCGAAGTCGAGCACGACGCTGATGTTGTCGACGCGCAGCTGGTAGGCGCGCAGGCTGAGCGTATTTCGAAAGACTTCGTTGAGGTTGACGGTGCTGCGCTCGGGCTTGTGCTCGCGGGCGAACACCAGCAGGTTCTGCACGATCCGCGCGGCGCGCTCGGCCTGGGTGTTGATGTGCTTCAAGTCGTCGCGCATATCGTCGCGCAGGGTGGTGTCGCGCAGCATCAGCTGGGTATAGCCCGAGATGCTGGTGAGCGGGTTGTTCAGCTCGTGCGCCACGCCGGCCACCAGCTGGCCGATCGACGAGAGCTTTTCGGAGTGGATCAGCTGCTCTTCGAGCCGGCGGCGCTCGGTGAGGTTGCGCGCAATACAGTGCACCCCGCCGGTGCGCCCGTGGCCGTGCAGCAGCCGCGCGCTGACCTCGAGCACCAGGGTTTCGCCGTCGGGGCGGCGCAGCTGCAGCTCGAATGGCTGAGTGCTGTTGCCCATCAGCAGGCCGGCGAAGCGCTGCTCGGCGGCATCCCAGGCCTCGGCCACGGCCAGGTCGCGCAGCGGCCGCCCAACCAGCTGGGCCTCGTCGTAGCCAATCAGCGTGGTGCCGATATTGTTGATGCTCTGGATGTGCAGCTGCCGATCGAGGGTGAAGATCAGATCGTAGGCGTTGGCGAACAGATCGCGGTAGCGCTCTTCGCTGCTCTTGACTTCGGAGTACAGCCGGGCGTTCTCGATCGCGATCGCGGCGTAGTCGGCCAGCGCCGAGAGCAGGTACTGGTCGTTCTCGCTGAAGGTGCGCTCGGCCTGCTGGTTGTCGACGGCCAGCACGCCGATCGCGTGATTGCCGACGGTGAGCGGCACCTGCAAGATCGCCCGCACCAGAAAGCCAGTCTTGACTTTCAAGTTCGCGCCGGCGCTGGCTTTATCGAGCCGCACCGGCTTGCCGCTGCGCACCACCTGGCCGGCCAGCGTATCTTCGATCGGCATACGCATGCGCTGGGCGCGCTGCTCGCCGAGGTTTTTGGCGGCGCGCAGGTACAGCTCGTCGGCGTTCTGATCGCGCAGCAGCAGAAAGCCCTCTTCGGCGCGGGTGATATACACCGCCGCCTCGACAATGCGCTCGAGCAGCTCTTCCAGATCGAGCAGCGCGCTGACCGACTGGCCGATCGAGTACAGCACCGTCAGCTCTTTCACGCGCTGCTGTAGGTTGCGCGTCAGCTGCTCTTTCTCGCGGCGCAGCCGGCGCTCGCGCAGCGCCTGGTCGATCACCGCCTGGGCCTCGGTTTCGCTGAATGGCTTGATCAGGTAGTTGCGCGCGCCGAGCCGGAATGCCTCGACGGCGATACCCTCCGAGCCGTGCGCGGTCATCAGGATCACCGGCACGTCGTAGCCCTCCTGGGCGATCAGGCGCAGCAGATCGAGGCCGCTAATATCGGGCAGCTGCAGGTCGAGCAAGATAAGATCGGGGAGCCGCTGGCGCAGCCGGTTGAGACCCTGGCGCCCGGTGTTGGCGATCGCCGAGGTGTAGCCAAGCTCGGGCAGAATGTACTCCGCCAGCATGGCGCAGATCTGCTGGCTGTCGTCGATGATCAGGATCTCTTCCATAGGGTGTCACGGGTGTTGCGCTGGGTTGGCATTGTTCTTGAAGTATTTCCAGTGTTTCATTATACAGCAGCGAGGCAAGCTCGCCAACCGCGGCGGCTTACGACATTACTATGCCAGCGCCGGGCGCCTACCATGGCTCATCCGTTTCTCATCCCTTCCTCACGGCTGGCTCAATTTATGTTGGCATACTAATACCAGCAACAAAGCGCATTACCATGCCCGGCGTGATAGATTGGCCGGGCCGATGGGTGAAGTGATTGAGGAGGTTCCGATGGAACGTCGTACACGAATTTTGGTGATAGTTGCCCTGGTGGTGACATTTTTGTTAGGCACGGCGATGGGCGGGGTGATCGGCGGCGGGGCGGCGTATTATTTCTCGCGGAGCGCGTCGTCGCAGTCGGCCGCGCAGCCGCAGCCGCGCCCGGTGTCGAATATCGAGGCGCAGGTGCAGCCCACGCCTATCCCGGCGCCGCGCACCGCGCCGCAGCCGCAGAGCGGCGATAGCAGCGTGGTGGTGGCGGTGAAGCAGATCTCGCCGGCGGTGGTAACGGTGGTGAACACGCTGCGGCCCGACGCGCAGCCGAACGACGCGCAGCTGCCGTTCCCGATTCCCGGCCAGGATCAGCCGCAGCAGCGCCAGCAGCGCGCCAGCGGCTCGGGTGTGATCATCAGCGGCGACGGCTATGTGGTGACGAACAACCATGTGGTCGAGAGCGCGGCCTCGCTTGCGGTAATCTTCGCCGATGGCACGCGCCACGACGCCGAGCTGATCGGCACCGACCCGCTGAGCGACCTGGCCGTGATTCGCGTGAAGGAGGCCGTGCCGAGCTTCGCGGCGCTAGGCGACTCCGACGCGCTGCAGCCGGGCGAGACGGTGATCGCGATCGGCAGCCCGCTGGGCGATTTCAAGAACTCGGTGACGGTGGGCGTGGTGAGCGCGCTGAACCGCACGGTGCCGGGCAGCGGCCAGGAAGGCCTGATCCAGACCGACGCGGCGATCAACCACGGCAATAGCGGCGGCCCGCTGGTGAACCTGCGCGGCGAGGTGATCGGCATCAACACGCTGGTGGTGCGCGGCAATGGCCTCAGCGGCGATCAGGCCGAGGGCCTGGGCTTCTCGGTGCCGAGCAACACGGTGAAGCACGTCAGCGACGACCTGATCGCCCAGGGCAAGGTCGAGTACCCATATCTCGGCATCAGCTATAGCATGATCGACGCCGACACTGCGGCCCAGGCGAACCTGCCGGTGCAAAATGGCGCGCTGATCGGCCCGCGCAGCCCGAACGAGCCGGCCGTAGTCGACGGCACGCCGGCGGCCAAGGCGGGCCTGCGCGATGGCGATATTATTACGGCGATCGGCGGCACCAAGCTCGACAGCAATACCTCGCTGCGCGCCGCGCTGCTGAAGCACAAGCCGGGCGAGACGGTGCAGCTCGAGGTGCTGCGCGACGGCAAGACGCTGACTGTGGATGTGACGCTGGCGACGCGGCCGGGCGATCTGCAGTAGCGCGGAGGGAAAGAAACGGAGGCCAGGAGCCAGGCGCCGCAATCAGGCGGCGCCTGGCTCCTGGTTTTTCGTTTGCAGCGCAGCGGCAACCTCGAATGGATCGGTCGAGATCACATTCGCCGCGAACAGCTCCATTGCGCCTACGTCGTTGCGGTTGGTCAGCGGGTTGCCGCGGTCGCCGATGCGCGCCATCGCCGGCACGCCGCTCCAATCTTCGGCTGTGGCGGCGAGGGGCGGCAGCGCGATCGCCAGGTTGAATGCGCGCAGCCCCTGCTCGTCGATCAGCCGGCGCACCAGCGCGGCCAGTGGCGCGATCAGCTGCTCGGCGGTGTCGGCGCAGAGCAGCAGCTCGCCATTGCGCATTGGCGTGAGGTGCGCGAGGATGTGCGCGTTGTCGTGGCGGATCGACAAGCCCAGCGCATCGTGCAGCGCCGCGAGGTCGGCGAAGAAGGGCGCGCCAGTGGCGGCGCGGTAGCTTTCGGCGGCGCGGCGCCAGCACTCGACGCGCGCGAAATGCATGCCGCGCGTCAGCGCCACCTGCATATGGCCGTGCATCATGGTGGCGCCGCTCTTCGGCAGGCAGTTCCAGATGATCAGCGGGTAGACTGCGGCCGGGTCGTGGGCGTGGGCGGCGGCGATCCAGCGCAGCGCCACGTCGATGAAGTCGGCGATCTGGGCTGGGCCAGGGCGCAGCGGGTGCGGGTCGTCGAAGATCACCAGGCCGTGCCAGCCGTCGTACTTGGCCACGTTCGAGGCGCTCACGCAGAACCTGCCGCGGATGCGCCCAAACACATCGGCGGTGGTGTCGCGCTCGGGGTAGGCGAAAATATCGTGCTCGGCCAGCTCGTGGGCGATCCAGCGCTCGATCGCCTCGTCTTCGGCCGCGCCGGTGTGCGGGCGGTGCGCGCGCACCGGGTTGAACAGCGCAGTTTCGAGCGTCAGGCGATTGGTGACCTTGACGACCAGCTGCTCGCGAATCTGGGCGACGTCGCCGAAATGCTCGATGATCCAGGGCTCCATCGCCGGCGGTGGGACGGCCTGGCTGCGCATTACCACAACGTGGTACATGCGCTCGGCAATGGCGCGTAGGGCCGGCGGCAGCGCGGCGATCTGTTCGTGGATGGTCGCGATCATCAATGCTATTGTACTCGATCTCTGGCCGCCGGCCCTGGCCTGCGCTCGTGATTTCCGGCCATCCGCATTCCGATTACGGTGGTGGCGCGGCCGGGATGCCGCCTGGCGCATCCTGTTTCGCCTGTGGCATTCGGCTGATTACTTTAGGACTTACGAAGTTGCGCTGTTCGGCTTCCCGAGGCCGTGCATGGTGCCTGCGGCAGCATGGTACTTTTTGATCGTCGTGTATGCGGTTTTTCCTCGCTGTGCGCGGAAAAACCGCATACGTCCAAAAGAAAAATATCGCTCTGCCGAAGGCTAAGCACGCCAACTGCGTAGGTTCTTTACTTGCTGTATGGTGGGGGTTCGGGGGCGGCGGAGTTGCTCCCCGAAAGTTCGTTTTGCCCTGCCCGCCGAAGCCGGGCAGGGCAAAACGAAAGTGATCAAACGGAGTTTGTATAGGCGCCGTTTGCCGAAGCTCACTATCTCGTTTAAGATGAATCCAGATCAGAAATGTATGGATTGCAGGCTATGGAGCTACGGCACCTGGTCTATTTTGAGGCGGTGGCGCGCCACCAGCACGTTTCGCAGGCGGCGGCCGAGCTGTCGGTGGCGCAGCCGGCAGTGAGCCGGCAGATCCGCGATCTTGAGAACGAGCTAGGCGTGGCGCTGTTTGAGCGGGTTGGGCGCAATGTGCGGCTGACCGACGCGGGCTACGCGCTGCTCGATCACGTGCGGATCGTGCTGGCGCAGCTCGAGGCGGCGCGCGCCGAGATGCGCGAGCGCGTGGGCTTGCACAGCGGGCGCGCCGCGATCGGCGCGCCGCCGTCGGTTGGCGTGCAGCTGCTGCCGCCGATCCTGGCGCAGTTCAACCAGCAGTACCCACGGCTCCAGCTGGTGCTCCGCGAGGGCGGTACGCAGACGATGCTGTCGCTGCTTGAGACTGGCGAGGTCGATCTGGCGGTGGTGACACTGCCGGTAGCACGGCGCGGCCTGCACGTCACCACGCTGTTCAGCGAGGAGCTGGTGATTGTGGTGGCGCCGTCGCACCCGCTGGCGGCGCGCAAGCACGTGGCGCTGGCCGGGCTGTCGGGCGAGGCGTTTCTGCTGTACCCGCGCGGCTATGGCATGCGCGAGCAGACACTGCTGGCCTGCGCGCAGGCTGGTTTCACGCCGCGGATCGTGCTCGACGGCGGCGAGATGGATATGGTGCTGCGCATGGCCGAGCTGGGGCTGGGCATCGCGCTGATGCCGCGGCTGGCGCTGCACGGCAACACCCGGCTGGCGGCGCTGCGCGTGAGCGATCAGAAGCTGCGCCGCACCATGGCGCTGGTGTCGCGCGAGGATCGTGCGCTGGCGCCGGCCGCGCGTGCGCTGCGCGAGTTCCTCGAGACGCGCCTGGCCGAGCTGCCGCCGGCCAGTGGCTAGCCTTCGCCAGCGAGCGCGCCGATCAGCATGATTACGTTGCGGCCGGCATTTTCGCGCATCAGCAGGTAGTATAGCGGGTCGTCGCCCACGAACAGCACCTGCTCATCGGCGAATAGTGGCGGCCAGCCGGCAGCGCGCGCCGCGCCGACGAGCTCGCCGACGCCCATCCCAGCCGTCGCGGCGTTGCTGAGGTTGTCGCCCCAGGCATACTCGGTCGATTGGCCAGTTGGACGATTGGCCGGGTCGGCGCGATCGGGGCGCAGCCGCAGCCACTCGGCCGGGCCGAGCCGCGCCAGCCGGCCCTGGTAGACGTGGCCGGCGGCGGCCTGGGCGGCTTGGTTCAAGCGCGCCAGGCCTGCGGCGTCGAGCAGCGCATTGCCCGCGAAAACTGCTCGATGGCGGCCCGCCCGAGGCGAGCGCAAGCGCGATCGGACGGCCCTCGAATGCCGGCAGCAGCAGCTCGGCCAGGCTGCGCCTGCCCAAGTAGAGCCGCCCGCCATCGGGCGGCTGCGGCGCCCCGCCAATAAACGTGATGCCAAGATCGTGCGCGGCGCGCGCGAGCGCGTCGAACTGTGTCTGCGGCTGTGCCATAGCGCCTCCTTTTGCTGGCCCGCTAGCGGCGGGGTAGCAAGCGCTATGCCGGGGTGCCGTGGCTAGCGCCGCTGCGCTTTCTCCCAGAGCGGGCGCTCGTCGGGCGTGCCGACGCCGAAGGCAGCGTGCGCGCTCACAATGTAGGCAGCCACCACCAGGTGATAGGCCAGTAGCGCGATAATGCCGAACACTGCGATCGCGCCGGGGTTGGCGCGTGCGGCGAGCTGTGGCAGCGCCCGCCCCAGCGCGTTGCCAAGTGCGGACGCCTGGCTCAGCGCCAGGCCGCATAGCGCGGCGCCGCACAGCGTCAGCAGCAGGTTCGCCCACCAGGCCCACTTCAGCAGCTCCCAGAAGCCCCAGTTGATCCATAGCGCCAGCAGCGCCGCCACCAGGCCGAGCGCGCACAGCCCGAAAAGCCGGCTGGGCTCCACGCTCACGCGCATCAGCAACCAGATCTGGGCTATTGCAAGCAGCAGCCCGGCCAGGCTGCCCAGCACGCCCAAACCCGCGAAAAAGGCTACGCCAGCCGGCCGCGCCGGCTTGGCCGGCCGCAGCTGCACGCCAAGGCCACGGTATGACGACATCGCTACGCTCCTTTCGATCAGGTGGGCGCATTATAGCAAAGCGCATCGTGATGCGGCAAATAACAGTCTGTTCATCGCGCGGCGCGCCGGTATGGTATGGTATAATCGCGGAATGAGCTACCTCCCAACCCGACGACTGCTGCTGGCCAGTGTAGCGCTGGCCGTTCTGACGCTGGCGATCCTTGCCGCGTGCGCGCTCGATCCCACCGCCGAGCCGACCCCGACGCCCCCGCCGCCCACCAGCACGCCGCTGCCGCGCGGCGGCAACCTGACGATCCGCATGGCCGCCGACGTGCCCGAGTTGCGCCCTTGGCAGCCCCGCAGCCGCGCCGAAGAGCAGATCAGCGGGCTGCTCTACAGCGGCCTCACGCGGCTCGACGCCAAGCTGCAGCCGCAGCCCGACCTTGCCAACGGCTGGGATGCCGCGCCCGATGGCCGGCTGATCACCTTTACGCTGCGCACCGACGTGACATGGCACGACGGCCGGCCGCTCAGCGCCGAGGACGTGGCCTACACGCTCGGCGCGCTGCGCGAGCTTTCGCCCACCACCGCGCTGCTGGCCGACCTGCGGCGGATCGACCAGATCGCCACGCCGACCACCAGCACCGTGGTGCTGTCGCTCACCGAGCGCTATGCGCCGATCTTCGCCGAGCTGGCCGTGCCGATTTTGCCGAAGCACCTGCTGCTTGGCAAAGACATCGCCACGCTGAACTTTTGGGATGCCCCAGTGGGCAGCGGCCCATTCCGATTTGCCGAGCACAAGGCCGGCGCGTCGGTGACACTCGAGGCGAACCCGCGCTTCTACCGCGGCGCGCCGCTGCTCGATCGGGTGGCATTTGTGGTGGCCGACGCGGATGTGGCGGTGTCGGCGCTGAAGGATGGCCGGCTATCGCTGGCCGAGCTGCCGTGGGCGCAGGGCCGCGCGATCAGCCAGACGCTGCCGGGGCTGCAGGCCGGCGCATACCCCGAGAACGGCTACTACTTCCTGGCCTTCAACATGCGCCAGAATCGCCTGTTCGCCGATCCACGGCTGCGCGAGGCGCTGGCAGGCGCGCTCGACATGCCCGCGCTGGTGAGTGTCGCCACCGCCGGCCAGGGCCAGCCGATCGCCACCAGCATCGCGCCAGGCAGCTGGGCCGATGGCGTGCCGGCGCCTACCAGCACGCTCGACCTTGCGCGCGCGGGCACGCTGCTCGACGAGGCCGGCTGGAAGCTGCCCGACGGCGCGGCGATCCGCCAGCAGGGCGGCGTGACGCTGACGGTGCAGCTGTTCGTGCGTGGCGACGACGAGCGGCGCCTCAGGGCGGCCGAGCTGATCGCCGCGGCCGCGCGCCAGATCGGCATGAACATCGACGTGCAGCGCGCCGACTTCGCCAGTGTGATCAAGTCGAAATACGCGCCGCCGTACGATTTCGACCTGCTGCTAGGCAGCTGGAGCAATGGCGCGGGCGACCCCGACTTCGCCGATTACGCCTTCTACGACCCCGACGACTTCGCGCTGTTCCACAGCAGCCAGATCAACCAGGGCGTGGCGGATACGCGCGCCGTGCTGAATATTGGCGGCTTCGCCGACCCGGCCTACGACAACCAGGCCGCCGCAGCGCGCCAGCTCTACGACCCGGCCGAGCGCCTCAAGGCGATCGAGCAGGCGCAGGCGCGGATTGTCGCGGCGCGGCCGTACCTGTTCCTGTGGGCCGACCGCATCCCGGTGGCGTTGGGCGCGCGCGTGGTGTCGCTCGACGGCGCGGTGGATCTGAATACGCCAATGTACCTGTGGAATATCGAGCGGTGGTATCTGCGGAAGTGATTGGCTACGCTGTGGGGAGCCGAGGTAATGTGGTGGTGCGGTGGCGGCGGTATATACTCAAGCATCTTTGAGTGCGATTTTCTGCGCGTAGCGCGGGAAATCGCACTCAAAACAAACAGGTACCGCTAATTGGCTACTGGCGAGGCGCCCTCGTATCCCATCTTGATCCAGCCCTTCTTGATCGCGTAGATCACCGCCATGGTGCGGTCGTTGACCTGCAGCTTCGACAGAATCGAAGTGATGTGGTTCTTGACGGTTTGCCCGCTGATCGACAGCTCGTTGGCGATCTCTTTGTTTGAAAGGCCGCGCGCGATGCAGTCGAGAATTTCGATCTCGCGCGAGGTGAGCGGCGCAAACAGCGCCGAGGTCTGCTCATCTTCGCTTGAGGCCAGCTCGCGGAATTGGTGGAGCACGCGCGTAGCCACGTGCGGCTTAGCCAGCACGCTTTCGTTGATCAGGTAGCGCCCGCGCGATACATCGCGGATCATATTGATCAGCGCGTTCGGGTGTACGTCTTTCGACGAGTACGCTGCCGCGCCGACCTTGATCGCCTGGAAGAGCTGCTCGTCGTCTTCGTAGACACTCAGCACGATCATGGCGATGCGCGGGTCGCGCCGTTTGATCACCCGCGCCACCTCGAGGCCGTTCAGGCCGGGCAGGTTGATGTCGACGAGCACGACATCGGGCAGCAGGCGCTCGGCCAGCTTGATCGCTTCCTGGCCGTTCTCGGCCTCGCCCACGACCTCCATGTCGCCCAGCTCTTCGAGACTCCAGCGGATGCCCTGGCGGAACAGCGGGTGATCGTCGATTATTAAAACACGCAGTCTTGCGGCCATGAGCTTTCCTTCGGCAGTGTGCGTTATGATCCATGAGCGAGCCAGATAGCTGCTCAGCCTCATAACCTAATGCTCAACACTTACAACTCGAGCGGTACGCTGACGGTGACTTCGGTGCCGTGGCCGGGGCTTGATGCGACGCTGAAACGCGCCCCTACCAGCTCGGCGCGCTCGCGCATGCTGGTAAGCCCCCAGTTGCTACGCCCGGCGCGCCGCGCGACCTCGTGTGGGTCGAAGCCTGGGCCTTCGTCGCGGATTGACAGCAGCAGCCGATTGGCCTGAACCGCCAGTCGCACCGCCACCGGCGCGCCGCGCGCGTATTTGTGGGCGTTCTGCAGCGCCTCCTGCACGATCCGGTACAGCACAATTTCGGTCTCGCGCGGCAGGCGCGGCAGAGCGTCGGCCTCGAGTGCGACTTTGGCGACGTATGCGTTGTTGTAGGTGCGAATATACTCGTGCAACGCCGCCGCAAGACCATGCTCGTCGAGCGCGCCGGGCCGCAGATCGGCGATAAAGCGCCGCACCTCTTGCAGGCCCTCGCGGGTGGCGTCGCGCAGGCGCGCGAGCAGAGTTACCAGCTTCTCGGCGCCAGATTGCTGGGCCAGCGTGTGGCCGTGCTCGATCAGCATCAGCGAGTTTGCCAGCACCTGCGCCGGCCCATCGTGCACCTCGCGCGCCAGGCGGATGCGCTCGTCTTCACGCCCCTGAACGATCTGCGACCGCAGCGCCAGCAGCCACGGATCGGCGCTATTTGCGTCTTCGGCATTGGTGAGCGAGCCGCTGCTCATCTCGATCTGGCGGATCAGCTGATCGAGCTGCTTCAGCGCGTGCTGGCTGGTGCGAACCTCGCGCTCGAGCGCTTCGTAGTGCGCGCGCCGCTCGAGCACCCGCTGCCCGAGCCCCCGCGCCACCGGTGCGCGCGACTGCGTGGCCGAGCGCTGCTGCATCAATACTTCGTCGAGCTGGCGCTCGGCCTGGCGCAGCGCCACGCCCAAGGCCGCACCGTTCTGGCGGGTGGCTTCGGCGAGGGCGCGCAGCCGTGCGAGCTGCTCGGCGACAATTTGGTGCGCTTCGCGCAGCACCGCCGGTTGTTCGGCGCTCAATCTACTGCCTCACTGCGCGGTTGCGATCGATCGGATGTGTAAAGTATAACACAGCGCTCCTGCCGCTACAAGACGCCTTGCGAGCGTGCTATAATCAAGAACGTGACAGTTTCGCAATTTTTGTACATGCTACAGGCTATCGTATGCACCCCGCCGGCCGCCGCCCAAGCCGCCCCGCAGCGCGCCGTACAACGCGTATCAATGCGCCAGGAGTGTTGCTCGTGGCAGGACGTAAATGAACGATTCGCATAACACCAACCACTACGACTGCATTGTCGTCGGCGGCCGGCCGGCCGGCGCGACGCTCGCGGCGCGCCTGGGCCAGCAGGGCTTGCGCGTGCTGCTGCTCGAGCGCGCCGTGCTGCCAAGCCCGCCCGCCGCCTCGTCGCCGGTGATCTACCCGGCAACCATGCGCCTGCTCGACGAGATCGGCGCCGACGAGGCCGAGTACGCGCGCGGCACGCCGCGCCTGCGGCGCTTTGTGGCCGAGGTGCGCGAGGATTTTCGTTTCACTGCGGCGGTGCCGAGCCTGTTCGGACGCGATTACATCTATGCGATCGACCGGGCGCGCTTTGACGCGGCGCTATGGCGCACGGCCGCCGGCCAGCCGGGCGTGGTGGCCCACGACGGCGCGAGCGTCACCGACCTGCTGCGCGACGGCGAGCGCGTAACCGGCGTGATATGGCGCGCCGATGGCCTCGAGCAGCGCGCCACCGCGGGATGCGTGGTCGGCGCCGATGGGCGCTTTAGCCTGGTAGCGCGCAAAGCCGGCGCGCACGACTGCGACGAACGCACCGATCTGCCGACGACGATCTACTACGCCTACTGGAAGGGCGTGGCGCCCTACGATGGCGCCGAGCCGATCATCCACTCGTTCTCGGCTGGCCGTGGCTACGGCATTCTGACGATGGACAGCGCCGACGGCAGCACTGCCGTGGTGGTGGAGGGCCGCGCGGCGGCGCTTGAGCTGGGCGACGCGACGGCCGACGAGCTGTACCTCGGCTTGCTGCGGCGCCACCCGCGCGTATGGCGGCGGCTGGCGGGGGCCACGCTCGCGACCGACGTGCGCGGCATGCGCAACATCGGCAACAAGTATCGCGGCGCCGGCGGGCCGGGCTGGGCGCTGGTGGGCGACGCGCTGCACCAGAAAGACCCGATCGACGGCCAGGGCATCTACGACGCCGTGGCCACCGCCAAGCTGCTGGCCACGGCGATTGGCGACTGGCGGCGCGGGCGCATGACCTGGGAGCGCGCGCTTGAGCAGTACGACGCGGCAGTGCGCGCCGAGACCTACGCCATGTATGTCGAAACGCTTGAGCGGGTGCGGCGCGAGCTGTACACCGGCTACAGCGAGAGAGCCTACCGCACCTGGGTGCGCTGGCTCTCGACCGACCGCGAGTACCAGCGCCGGCTGATGCTGCTGCTGGCGCGCGGCCTGCCGCCAACCGGATGGCTGCCGTCGTCGGTGTTCTTCGGGGCGATTGGCCGCGGCGCGCTGGCCGACCTGGCGCGGGCAATCGCGCGCCGGCCCGCGCCCTACGCGCCCTGCCGCTGGAGTAGATGCTACTTTGACTGTTTTGTGTGCTGGGCAAGCACATGCTGCACATGGGTATGCGGCGAAGCCGCCGTACCATAACCAAGATTTCTGCGGGGGCGGCGAAGCGCCCCGCACCCCCACAGTGCAGAGTGTATTTGCCCAATACACTTTTGACTGTTTGTGTGCAGTTTTACGCGTGCCCGGCTTGGCCGGGCAGGGCATCGTAACAAGAAAGCAATCAAACCGAGTTGGTATTACTCGTGGCGCAGTGCCTCGATCGGGTTGAGCCTGGCGGCGCGCTGGGCCGGGTAGATGCCGAAGAACAGGCCGACCGCCAGCGAGAAGCCGACCGCCAGCAGCACCGAGCTGGCGGTGATGCTGGCCGTGACCAGCCCGGTGAGCGTGACGATCAGGGCGATGCCGCTGCCGATCGCCAGGCCGATCAGGCCGCCCGCCAGGCTGATCACCAGCGCCTCGACGACGAACTGCAGCAGGATGTCGCGCGGGCGGGCGCCGACGGCTTTGCGCAGGCCGATCTCGCGCGTGCGCTCGGTGACGCTTACCAGCATGATGTTCATGATGCCGATGCCGCCCACCAGCAGCGAGATGCCGGCCACCGACGCCAGAAAGGCTGTCAGCAGCGTCGTAACGGTCGAGAGCGAGCTGAGCAGCGCGGCCTGGTTCATCACCCCGAAGTCGTCCTTGCTGCCGTCGGCGCTGAGGTTGTGGCGCTCGCGCAGCAGTGCCTCAATGCGCGCCTGCACGGCGGTGATGTCCTGGCTGTTCTTTACCGAGATCTGAATCTGCGACACCTGCCAGCCGTTGCCGTCGGGCGTGCGCGCGCCGAACAGCTGCTGCTGCGCCACCGTGATTGGCACCAGCGCCTGGTCGTCGACCGAGCCGAAGCCGCTGTTGCCCTTGGTGTTGAGCACGCCGATCACGCGGAAGGTGTGCCCGCTGATGCGCACCGTCTGGCCGACGGCCTCGCCGCTGCCGAACAGGTCGGTCGCCAGCGTGTTGCCGAGCACCACTACCGGGTTGGCGCCCTGGATCTGGTCGGTGGAGAAGAACGCGCCGCTGGCCAGCGTCAGGTTGTTGATCTCCTGGTACGCCACCGTCACGCCCGTGACCGAGGCGTTTTTATCGGCAGCCGGCGCCACCACCTGGGCGCTGCCGCCAAACTGCGGCGACGGCCCGACGATCGGCAGGTTCAGCGTGGCGATCGCCTGTGCGTCGGCGAGGGTCAGGCTTTCGCGCGGCCCGCCCTGGCCTGGCCCGCGATTGTTCGGCGAGCCGGGCATCACCGTCAGCACGTTGGTGCCGATCGACTTGACCTGGTTGGTGATCGCCGAGCTGGCGCCGTTGCCGATCGCCAGCAGCGCCACCACCGAGGCCACGCCGATGATCACGCCGAGCATGGTGAGCAGCGAGCGGATTTTATTTGCCAACAGGCTGTCGAGCGCCAGCCGGCCGACCTCGCCGGCGCCCATGCTGGCGGGGCCGCGATCGTCGAGCGGCTCGAGCGAGGGCTGCGTGCTGTTGGCCTGTGCCCCCAGCGGAAGATTTGCAGTTGCTGCCATGGTTAATTCCTCCGATCCTCGACGAGCAGGCCATCGCGCATTGTGAGGATGCGCTGGGCGTAGGCGGCAATTTCGGGCTCGTGCGTCACCAGCACGATCGTGAGATTCTGCTCGCGGTTGAGGCGCGTCAGGATCAGCATGATCTCCTCGCTGGTTCGCGTGTCCAGCGCGCCGGTGGGCTCGTCGGCCAGCAGCACGGCCGGGCTGCCGACCATGGCGCGGGCGATGGCCACGCGCTGCTGCTGCCCGCCAGAAAGCTCGTTGGGCTTGTGGGCCAGGCGCTGGCCCATGCCGACGATCCGTAGCGCGGTTTCGGCGCGGCGGTGGCGCTCGGCTGTGGGCACGCCGCGGTAGATCAGTGGCATCTCGACCTGGCGCAGCGCGTTCTGGCGCGGCAGCAGCATATACTGCTGGAACACAAAGCCGAGCTTGCGCGCGCGCACCAGCGCTAGGTCGGTGCCGTTGAGCGTAGCCACCTCGGCGCCGTCGAGGATATAGCTGCCCGAGGTGGGTGTGTCGAGGCAGCCGATCATGTTCATCAGCGTGCTTTTGCCGCTGCCGCTTGGCCCCATTACCGCCACGAACTCGCCGCGGTTGATTGTGAACGAGACGCCGCGTAGCGCCGGCACTTCGACATCGCCCATCCGGTAGATCTTCTGCATATCGTTGATTGCGATCATGGTTGGTTCCATAGCCGTACTTTCTGCTTGTGTTCGGGTTCCCATTGCGTGGTTGGGAACCCGAACATTGGTGTTGCGTTACCTGCCGCGAGCGCCTAACCGAACGGGCCGCGCCGCGTTTGCGTGGTTGTGCTGGTGGCGGCGGTTGTCACCACGCTGTCGCCCTCGCTCAGCCCGCCGGTGATCTCGGTCTGCGTGCTGTCGCTCAGGCCGGTCTGCACCTCGACCTCGCGCTTGGTGCCGTCGGCATTAGGAACCAGCACGGCGTGGCCGGCGCCTTTGGGCAGCAGCGCACTGGTTGGCACCAGCAGCGCGCCGTCTTTGCTGGCGGTGGTAATCGACAGGTTCGCGGTCATGCCGACCTTGACGCGCGCGTCGCTGTCGGGGAAGCTCACGCGCACCGCGTATGTCACCACCCCGTTGCTGCTTGCGCCCACCGGCGAGATGTAGCTCACCGTCCCTTGCGCTTTCCAGTCCTTCAGCGCGTCGATCGTCAGCGCCACGCGCTGGCCGAGCGATACCTTGGCGACATCATTCTCGCTGAGCTTCATGTCGATGTGCAGGGTGCTGCGGTCGATCAGGCTGAGCGCCACGGCCGTGCCGCTGGCGCTGCTGCCCGGCACAATGTTCACTGTAGTAATCACGCCGTCGAACGGGGCGGTGAGGGTTGCGTCGGCGAGCTTGAGCTGGGCCTGCTTGAGCGTCTGCTCGGCCTGGGTGATCGCGTTCTGCTGGATGCTCACGTCCGACGCCGTGCTCGGCGCGGTCAGCTTAGCCAGGTTCGCCTGCGCCTGCGTCAGGCTCGCCCGCGCCTGGTCGACGCTCGCCTGCTTCTGCGCCACATTCGTCGCGCTTGGCTGCTGCAGCGCCACCAGCTGCGCCTGCGCGTCCGCCAGCTTGGCCTGCGCCTGCGCGATCGCCAGCGGCTCGGCCTGCCGCGCGCTCTCGTAGCTCACCTGTGCCTGCTGCACCGCCGTCTCCGCGCTGTGCATGCTCGCCGTCGCCTGCACGTACGCGTCGTAGTACTGCTGGCGCTGCGCGTCGTTGAGCGTGTTCGCCACCGCCTTGCCCTGCGCGCTGGTCTTGGTCGGCGTCACCGGGTCGTTGCCGGTGTCCTGCACATACTGCCAGTTCTGCAGCGCAGTGGCGTACTTCGACTGCGCCTGGGTGAGCGCCTCGACGGCGCGCTGGAGATCCTGCTGGGCCTTGGTTTTGTTGGCCGAGCTGGTATTGGTCTGCGATTGGAGGTCGAGCTGAGCCTGGCGCACGGCAGTCTCGGCGGCGCTGAGGGCGTCGGCGGTGGGGTGGCGGAGCGCGTCGAGCTGGGCCTGGGCGGCGCGGAGCTGGGCCTGGGCGCTGGCGACGGCAGCCTGCTGGGCGGCGAGGTCGGCAGGCAGGGCGTTGCCGCTCTGGGCCTGGCCGAGCTTGAGCGTGGCGCTGTCGAGCGCGGCCTGGGCGCTGGCGACCTGCAGCTGGAGGTCGGCGTCGTCGAGCTGCGCCAGCGCCTGGCCGGCCTTCACCGTATCGCCCTCGTTCACCAGCACGGTTTTGACGGTGCCGGTGGTGGCGAAGCCGAGGTCGAGCGACTGCGCGGCGGCAATCGTGCCGCTGCCGTCGACGGTGGCGACGATGGTGCCGCGCGTCACTTTGCTAGTGGCGACGGTGCTAGTCGTGCTGCTGCTGCGCATACTGTTAATGACGAGCGCGGCGATGATCCCGAGCACGATCAGCGCAATGCCGCCGCCGAGCCACTTGCCGCGGCTGAGGCCCTGGCGGTTTGGAAGCGTAGTTGTTGCCATTGGCGTATCCCTTCGTTGTGTATCGAACCTGTGGCCAGTATAGCCAGCCGCGCCGGGCTAGTCATCAGGAAGGGTGGTGATCGCCGATCGGCGCTTCCGGTGATCGCCGATCACCCATTTGGGTGATCGGCAGCACGCCAACATGGCCGATGGGCCAGCCGACGCGATGTGCTACAATGCGGCCATGAACGACGCAAGCCAGCAACTTCACGAGTCGCCGCCCGACGAAACGACGCGCCGCAGCCAGCTATTTCTGCGCACGCTGCCGATCTTCTCGATCCCGCTGATCGTGAGCGGGCTGACATTCTGGCTGCTGCGGCTCACCAGCCAGTTTTCGCCGATTGCAGGCTCGCCGCCTGGCCCGCCGCCCAGCCCGCTGGTGCCGGTGGTGACGATGGTGGTGTTTTGCAGCGCGCTGATCATTCTGGCGCGGCTGAAGCGCCCAACGATCTCGGCGCTGCTGCTGATTGGCGTGTGGACGCTGGTGACGATGCTTGGCTCGCTGCGCAGCGGTATTTCGTCGTACACGCCGGCCTTGCTGATCATCCCGATCTGCGCGGCCGGCCTGCTGATCGACGCAGTGGCGAGCGTGAGCCTGGCCGCGCTGGCGGCGGTGCTGGTGGGCACGCTGGCCTGGCTCGAAAGCAATGGCTATGCGGTGCCGCACCAGGCGCCGGCGTTTATCGCCGCAAATCAGTCGTACGAGGCGTTTGGCTTCTGGGTCGCGCTTTTCGCCACGGTCGCCGCGCTCACCTCGCTGCTCGCCGGCAATCTGCAGCGGTCGCTGCACAAGAGCCGCGCGCAAGCGC
Organism: Kouleothrix sp.; assembly: GCF_046328425.1. Lineage (NCBI taxonomy): Bacteria > Bacillati > Chloroflexota > Chloroflexia > Chloroflexales > Roseiflexaceae > Kouleothrix > Kouleothrix sp. The sequence goes on along the minus strand of NZ_JAXLWP010000018.1, from coordinate 34,171 downwards.
AGGCGCTGCAGCAGCTGAGCGACCAGCTCGAGGCGCGGGTGGCCGAGCAGACCACCCAGCTGATTCAGCAGGAGCGCGAGTCGGCGACGCTGGAAGAGCGCGCGCGGCTGGCGCGCGAGATCCACGACACGCTGGCGCAGGGCCTGGCGGGCATTGTCGTGCAGCTCGGCGCGGCGCAGCGGGCCTTTCAGGCCGCCGATATCGCCAGCGAGGCCGACGAGCATATCGAGCTGGCGCAGCGTATGGCCCGCGAGGCGCTGGCCGAGGCGCGCCGATCGGTGTGGAACTTGCGCTCGCCGGCGCTCGAGCGCGCGCAGGCCGCCGCCGACCAGGGGCGGGCGCTCGGCGACGCGCTGCGCGGCCTGGCCGAGCGCAGCCCGCACGCCGAGATCGCGACGCGCTTCGAGCAGCGCGGCGACGCCCGGCCGCTTCCGCCGGGCGTCGAGTCGGCGCTGCTGCGCGTGGGCCAGGAGGCGCTGGCGAACGCGGCCAAGCACTCGGGCGCGCACAACGCCGCGATCGTACTTGAGTACACCCCCGAGCTGGTGCGGCTGTGCATCAGCGACGATGGCGTGGGATTCGACGGCGCCGAGCTTTCGCATGGCGCGGCTGCGCCAGGGCCGTGGGGTGGCTTCGGGCTGCTGGGCATGCGCGAGCGGCTCGGCGCGCTCGGCGGCACGCTCGAGCTTCAGAATAACGGCGGCGCGCAGGTGGTGGCAACGGTATTCGGCTGAAGATTCCCACGAGTGAGCTTGGTATGATACGTGTGCTTGTCGTCGACGATCACCCAGTGGTGCGGCACGGGCTGATCGCGATCATGCGCTATGAGAAAGACATCGAGGTGGTGGGCGACGCAGCCGACGGGCTGGCCGCGGTGCGCCTGATCCTCGAGCAGCGGCCCGACGTGGTGCTGCTCGATCTGCGCTTGCCCGAGCTGAGCGGCATCGAGGTGATGCGCCAGGTGCGCGCGCAGGCGCCGCAGGTGCGCTTTCTGGTGCTGACGACCTACGACACCGACGAGTATATCGCGCCGGCGCTGGCGGCCGGCGCGCAGGGCTACCTGCTGAAAGACGCGCTGCCCGACGAGCTTGCGCGCGCGGTGCGGGCGCTGGCGCAGGGTGGCGCCGCGCTCGAGCCGGCGGTGGCGGCCAAGCTGCTCGAGCGCATGGCCGAGGCCGAGCGCGGCGAGGAGCTTTCGGCGCGCGAGCTGGAGGTGCTGCGGCTGATCGTCGTCGGGTCGAGCAACAAGGCCATTGCCTCGCAGCTGAACCTGTCGGAGAACACCGTCAAGTCGCACATCAGCCATATTTTCGGCAAGCTGGGCGTGCAGAGCCGCGCTGAGGCCGTGGCGGTGGCGCTGCAGCGCGGCCTGGTGCCGATCGGGCGCTAGCCGGTGTTTTTCAGCCCGGCCGCGATGCCGCTGATGCTGAGCAGTATCGCGTCTTCCAGCGCTGAATGGTCGGGGCCGGACGGGTCGGCGCGCAGCCGCTTCAGCAGCTCGACCTGAATGTAGCTCATCGGGTCGATGTACGGGTTGCGCCGCGCGATCGAGGTTTGCAAGATCGGGCTGCGCTCGAGCAGCTGGTCGATCCGCGCCACCTGGCAGATCATCTGGCTGGCGCGCGTGTGCTCGGCGCGCACCTCGTCGAAGATTGCCCGCGCGGCCGCCTGGTCGGGCGTCAGCTCGGCGTAGCGCTCGGCGATCGGCAGGTCGGCCTTGCCGAGGATCATCTGCGCGCTGTCGATCATGGTGCGGAAGAACATCCAGTTGGCGTACATGTCTTGCAGCAGCGCCAGCCGCTCGGCGGGCGACGAGCTGCCGCTGCTGTGTGCGCTGCGCGCCTGGCCTGCCTGTGCCGACGGCTCCGCGTCGCTCGACGAGATAAATTGTTCAAGGGCATAGCCCAGGCCAAACCAGCCGGGCAGGGTGTGGCGGCTCTGCATCCAGCTAAACACCCAGGGGATGGCGCGCAGGTCTTCGATCCGATCGCTGTTGCGGCGGCTGGCCGGGCGGCTGCCGATATTCAGCCGGCTGATCTCGGCGATCGGCGTAGCGGTGCGGAAGTAGGGCACGAAGTCGGGCCGGCCGTACACCAGCGCGCGGTAGTGCTGGCGGGCGATCGTGGCGAGCTGCTCGAGCGCCTGCTCCCACTCGGCCGGGGCGTCGTGCTGCGGGGCGAACTGGGCGCGCAGCACCGCGTTGATCAGCTGCTCGAGGTGGCGGTGCGCCAGGTCGGGCAGGCCGTAGCGGTCGGCGATCACTTCGCCCTGCTCGGTGATCTTGATCTGGTTGCCGATGCTGCCGGGCGGCTGCGCTAGAATCGCCTGGTTGGCCGGGCCGCCGCCGCGGCCGATCGCGCCGCCGCGCCCGTGGAACAGGCGCAGGCCGATTCCTTCGCGCCTGGCCATATCGCGCAGCGCGCGCTGAGCCTGGTACAGCGCCCAGTTGGCGGCTACGAAGCCGACATCTTTGTTGCTGTCGGAGTAGCCGATCATGATCTCTTGCACATTGCCGCGCAGGCGCAGATGCTCGCGGTAGATCGGGATGTTCAGGCACGCCGCCATCACGCGGTCGCAGCCCGCCAGGTCGGCGCCGGTCTCGAACAGCGGCACGATATTCAGCCAGCTGGCGCTGCGCTCGGGCTCGAACAGCCTGGCCTCTTTGGCGAACAGCAGCACCGCCAGCAGATCGCTGGCGCCGGTGGTCATGCTGATGATGTAGGTATGAATCGACTCGGGGCTGATCTGCTCGGTGATGGCTGCGATGGTGCGGAAAGTGCTGACGATCTCGGCGGTTGGGTCGCTGTAGGGCAGGCGCGCCGGGATGAGCGGGCGCGGGTTGGCGACCTCGCGTGCCAGCAGCGCGACGCGCTCGGGCTCGGCCAAGGCCAGGTAGTCGTCGCAGACGCCGGCGACGCGCAGCACCTCGGCCAGCGCGGCGTTGTGGCGCTCGCTGTGCTGGCGGATGTCCAGCGTGGCGGTGTGCAGGCCAAATACCTCGGCCTGGCGCACGACGTCGTGCAGCGCGCCGTCGGCCGCGCCGCCGCCGCCATTGGCGCGCAGGCTGCGCTCCATCACCTTCAGGTCGTCGAGCAGCTCGCGGCGGTGGTGGTAGAACGTGCCGGGCGGTGGCAGCGGCGCGGCGTGGCCCCAGTCGGGGGTGTGCTCGGCGGCCAGCCGCTCGGAGCGCAGCAGCTTCTCGCGGATGTAGGTACACTTCTGGCGATACAGCTCGTAGGGGTTGCGGCGCGCCAGCAGCATAGCCGTTTCGGGAAACAGCCGGGCGTCGGCTTCGAGCGAGGCGCGCAGCTCATCGCTGACGGGCACCTGGCGGATCGACTGGCTGAGGCGCCGGCTAAGCTCTTCGATCGTGGCGATCTGGCGCTTCAATGCCCAGCCGCGCATGCGCTTCACTGTCTCGATCGTGACGTCGGGGGTGACGAACGGGTTGCCGTCGCGGTCGCCGCCCATCCACGAGCCGAAGCGCAGCAGCTCGGGCACGTGCCAGCGATGCTCGGGGTAGTGGCTTACCAGGGCGTGCTCGAGCTCGCGGTAGAGCCGCGGGATCAGGTTGAACAGTGTCGCCTCGAAATAGTATAGGCCGTTTTTCACCTCGTCGACCACGGTGGGGCGGATGATCCGCACCTCGTCGCTCTGCCACAGGCCGGCTACCTCCTCGGCGATGCGCTGGTTGATCTCGGCGTGCGCGCTGTCGCCGGCCAGCCGGCGTTCGACCAGCACCGCCAGCCGGCGGAGCTTCTCGATCGTGGTGCGGCGGCGCGCCTCGGTGGGGTGGGCCGTAAACACCGGCAGGATCAGCGCCGAGTTGAGCCACTGCTGTAGCTCGTCGGCCGGCACGCCATTGCGCCGCAGCTCGGCCACGGCCGCGGCGATCGACTCAGAGCGCGGGGTGTCGGGGCGCTGCTGGGCGCGCTCGCGCAGCACCCACAGGCGCTGCAGCTGCTCGGAAAGGTTGACAAGCGCGAAGTAAGTGCTGAAGGCTTTGAGCAGGTCGTGGGCCTGCTCGATCGACAGGCCGGCGACGATCTGCTGCATGTTGGCGGCCTGCTCGGGCTGGCCTTCGGCGCGCAGCGCTTTGGCGAGCTTGCGCACGCGCTCCTCGAGGCTGAAGGCGGCCTCGCCGGCCTGCTCGCGAATGACTTGCCCGAGGATGTCGCCGAGGAGACGGATCGTGGTCGAGAGACGTTCACCATTCGTCAGGGGTGGGGCGGCCATTGATTTTCCTTTGTGGGGCTGCTGCAAAACACACCGCGCGAGGCGCCGTTGTGTCGCTCGGTCTGGTCGGCTCGTCGTTCACGCCGTTGTGGAGACATGGAGCCTGGGCATTATAGGTTGCGGCGCTGGCGGCGTCAACCTGCGGCAGCACCGGCGCTGGCAGTTGGGCGACTGTCGATTATAATGGTAGTTCGGTTTGGCGTGTTGTGGCACTCTGCAATTCGAATGGGGGCGCGATGTTTCTTTGCAGGTTTACCGACGGCATGGGCGGCGCGCGGCTCGGGCTTGTGCGCGACGGGGCGGTGTTTGATCTGGGGGCGCGCTGGCCGAGCCTGGCCGAGCTGCTGGCCTGGTCGGCTGGGCGCGCCGGCCTGGCAGCCGACCTGCTGGCGGCAGTGGCCGGCGCCGCGCCGGTAGGCCAGCTTGCCGATCTCGACGTTGCGCCGGCGCCCGGGCGCGCGGCGCTGCTGCGGCCAACCGACGCGCAGGAGGTATGGGCTGCGGGCGTCACCTACGAGCGCAGCAAAGTCGCACGCGAGGCCGAGTCGGCCGGCAGCGGCATCTACGATCGGGTGTATGCCGCGCCACGGCCCGAGCTATTCTTCAAAGCGACGCCCAGCCGCACGGTTGGCCCGCACGAGCCGGTAGCCATCCGCCGCGATTCGGGCTGGAACGTGCCCGAGCCCGAGCTGGCGCTTGTCGTGAACCCGGCGCTCGAGCTGGTGGGCTTCACGATCGGCAACGACATGAGCTCGCGCGATATCGAGGGTGAGAACCCGCTGTACCTGCCGCAGGCCAAGGTCTATGCGCGCTGCTGTGCGCTCGGGCCGCTGATCGCGCTGCGCGATAGCCTGCCCAACCCGGCGGCGCTTGACATTACGCTGCGGATCGAGCGCCACGGCGCGGCGATCTTCAGCGGCGCCACTAGCACGCGCCGGATTGTGCGCCCGTACGCCGAGCTGATCGAGTATCTCGGCCGCGACAACCTGTTTCCCGAAGGCGTGGTGCTGCTCACTGGAACCGGCATCGTGCCGCCCGACGAGGTGTCGCTGCAGGCGGGCGACGTGGTGGTGATCGCGATTGCGGGGATCGGCGAGCTGCGCAACCCGGTGGTGCTGGGCGGCTAGCGCAGCCGCCCGTGCGGGATGTTGGTGGCGAGGGCCACGCAGGCCCGGGGCCGAGCCGCGTCGGCGTGGCGCGGGCCTGCGTGATAGTGGCGTCTATGCCGCGGCCGGCGCGGGGCGTGTGGTAAGGGCGCGCTCGACGCCGCGCAGCACTGTGACGCGGTTCTGATGCGCGAGCTCATAGGCCTGCACCGCGTACAGGCTGGTTTCGTCGAGGCTGGGCAGCCGGCTTAGCACAGTATCGACATTCATCTTGTCGTAGCCGGGCAGCGGCTCGGCGGGTTGCTCGGCCTTGTGGCGGCGCGTTTTCACACGCAGATCGTCGAGCGCGGCCGAAAGGCGCTCGATCTGGCCCTTCAGCTCGTACAGCGCCTCCTGGCTGGGCAGCCCCAGCGCGTCGATCAGCTGGTTGCGCCCTTGCTCGACATAATCGCGTATTTCGAGCAGCGGCGTGCGATCGGCCAGCTTGCTCAGCTCGCCAAAGGCCGTCTGTTGGGCCTGCGCGCCGCGCTTCGCCAGCACGCCGAACGACTGGCTTACAGCGTCGGTGCCAAGCAAAAACACGCCAACATACGCCAGCACGCCCTTGTGCACAAGCCCGGCGGTTGTATCAAGCAATGTCATAATTTTGGCTCCTTATGTGTTTTCTATGTAGGAACATCACTGTGGAATGGGCAGCGTTGCGCGGCCACGTAGCGGAGTATAACGCGCCGCGTTAATTATAACACGGCGCGTCATGCACGTCAATGCAGTGCGGCTGGGGCTGCAACACGGGCGCGCACCCGGCCGTCTTACGAGCACGAGCAGCGCAGAGGAAAGAGGCTGGTATGGATCAGGAGCGGGGGCTCGAAGCAGGCGTTCCCGAGCTCGTCGTGATCGCCACGAAGTGTGTCATCCCGCCGGCACACGCGGCGCTGGTGGCGCGGCCGCGCCTGTTCGTGCAGCTCGACCAGGGGCTACGGCGCAAGCTGACGCTGGTATCGGCGCCGGCCGGCTTTGGCAAAACCAGCCTGCTGGCCGGCTGGCTGGCGGCGCTTGGGGCGCAAGGCGGGGCCATGGAAGCGCCCGTGCCCAGCCCGGCGCCACGCGCGCCCGATATTGCCTGGCTCTCGCTCGACGCGGGCGACGACGAGCCGCTACGCTTCTGGTTCTATATTCTGACGGCGCTGCAGCGCGTGCAGCCGGCGCTGGTGGCGCGCGCGCGCGAGCTGCTGCTCGAGCTGCAGCCGCGCTTCGACGCCATGCTCGCAAGCCTGATCAACGCCGGCATGGGCCTGGCGCACGACGTAGTGCTGATCCTCGACGACTACCACCAGATCAGCGCGCCGGCGATCCACGCGGCGCTGGCCGACCTGCTGCAGCACCTGCCGCCGCGGCTTCACGTGGTGATTTCGAGCCGGGCTGACCCGCCGCTGCCGATCGCGCGCCTGCGTGTGCGCGATGAGCTGGCCGAGCTGCGCGCGGCCGACCTGCGCTTTACTCACGCCGAGGTCGAGGCGTTTCTGCGCTCGCTGGGCCTCAACCTCTCGCCCGAGCGCGTGGCCACGCTTGAAGCTCGCACCGAGGGCTGGGTGGCGGGCCTGCGACTCGCGGCGCTGTCGGTGCGCGGCCTGCCGCAGGCCGAGCCGGCGCTGGCGCAGTTCACCGGCAGCCACCACTACGTCGTCGACTATCTGGGCGAGGAGATCCTGCAGCGCCAGCCTGAAACTATCCAGACCTTTCTGCTGCACACGTCGGTTGTCGATCAGCTGAGCGCGCCGCTCTGCGACACGCTGCTTGCGAGCGGCGACAGCCAGCAGATCCTTGAGCTGCTGGAGCGCCAGATGTTGGTAGAGGTGCTCGACGGCGAGCGGCGCTGGTTTCGCTACCACCAGCTATTCGCCGCGTTTCTGCGCAGCCAGCTTGAAAAGCAGCCGGCCGCGCCGCTCGAGCTGCTGCACACGCGTGCAAGCCTGTGGTATGCCAACAACGGCATGGAGATCGCCGCCGTGGATCACGCGCTGGCGGCGCGCGACTACGAGTGGGCCGCCACGCTGATCGAGTACGCCGCGCATACCATGTTCCTGCGCGGCGATATCTCGACCATCCGGCGCTGGCTCGCCGCTCTGCCCGAAGCGCTGATCGTGTCGTGGCCGCACCTGTGTACGCTGCGGGCGTGGGCGCTGATCAGCACGCAGCAGCTTGGCGCTGCCGCGCTGTGGCTCGATCGGGCCGAGCGCGCGCTTGAGGCGGTGCGCCAGCAGGCCGAACTTCAGCCGGCGCACCTCGAGCGTGAGCGCGGCCGACTGGCCGCCACCCACGCCGCGCTGGCGCTGCTGCGGGGCGATATGCCGCGCGCGATTGCGCACTCGCGCGACGCGCTGGCGCTGCTGCCGCTGGCCGATCGGATCCTGCGCACGCTGATCGCCTTCAACCTGGCGAATGCCTATGGCAGCCTCGGCGATGCCGCCGCCTCGGAGCGGGCGCTCCAGCACGCGCGCGGCCTCGGGCAAATTGCCGACGATGTCCAGGTGCTGCTGCTGGTCGCCAGCCTCGACATGATGCAGGGGCGGCTGCACTCTGCCGCCAAGGGCTACCGCGAGATCATCCGCCGGGCTGTGGCGCAGACGGCCGACCCGATCTGGCAGGCCGGCCTGGCGAGCGCCTACGTTGGCCTGGGCGAGCTGCTGTACGAGTGGAACGACCTCGGCGGCGCGGCCGAGTATCTTCAGCAGGCGATCGAGATCGGCGAGCGGCGCGCCGCCTCGCTGACGGATGTCGATGCGACTGTGGCGCTCGCGCGCGTTCGCATCGCCGCCGACGATCTCGACGCCGCGGTTCAGTTGCTGCACCAGGCTCACGTGCTCGCCGAGCGCCACGCCAGCCCGCAGGCGCTGGGGCCGATCGAGGCCGTATGGGCGCGGCTGGCGCTGCGCCAGGGGCGCCTGGCCGAGGCCGAGCAGCGCGTCCAGCGGGCCGGGCCAGGCGAGTACGGGCCGCTCAATATTTTTCACGACGACGAGTATGCCATTCAGGCGCAGGTGCAGATCGCGCTCGGCCAGACCGAGAGCGCGCTGGAGCTGCTGGGCGGCTGGATGCAGGCGGCGCAAAGCGGCGGCCACGTGCGCAGCCTGCTACGCGCAATGCTGCTGCAGTCGCTCGCGTATGCCGCCGCCGGCGACACAGCTGCGTACGCTCGGCTGCGCGACGCGCTGGCGCTGGCTGCGCCCGAGGGCTATGTTCGCACCTTCGCCGATGCTGGCGCGCCAATGCGGCTGCTGCTGACGCGGCTGCGCGAAGAAGCTGCCGAGCCAGGCGCCGAGCTGGCGGGCTACCTCGACGAGCTGCTGTGGTCGTTTGAGCCGGCCGGCTCGGTGGTGCGGATTGGGCCTCCGCCGCTGCAGACGCTGGTGGAGCCGCTGACCGATCGCGAGCTGGCGGTACTGCGCTGCCTGGCGGCCGGCCTTTCCAACACCGAGATCGCCGCCGAGCTGACGGTTGCGGTGAGCACGGTGCGCACGCACATCAAGAATATCTACGGCAAGCTCGGCGTGCGCAACCGTGTCGAGGCGGTCACTTCGGCCCAGGATCTGCGGCTGCTCAGCCTTGGCCACGTGCCAATGGGCTAGCGCGCTGGCCACTCGAAGGCGGCTACCTCGACGGTGCCCGGCCCGTCCAGGCTCTCGGGCAGCGCCGGCCCGCTGATGATCGCCCGGCGCTGGCCGCTGGCCGGGTCGTACACGCCGAGCACCGCGCGGTAGCTCCCGGCCGGCAGGTTGGCTGGCAGCGGCAGGCTGAACGGGCTGGCGAGCTGCTGCCCGGCCTGCCACTGCGCAAAGCGGCTGTCGAGCGGCAGGTCGAGCTGGGCCACGCGCTGCCCGGCCGCGTCGAGCAGGTGGATGAATACGAACGAGCTGCCCGGCTGATCGCGCTGCACATCCCACGACGGCGTGATCGCCAGCGCGCCATTCGCGATCTTCTGGCTGGTGCCGCGCAGGCGCAGCCCGCCGGCAAACGCGGCGTCGATCGGCCGGTCGAATGGTCGCGGCAGCTGAAAGATCTCGGCGTACGGGATATTGTTGATCACAACCGTGTGCAGCGGCGCGGTCTGGCGTACGTACGCCTCGATATCGCGGTCGTTCTGGCGCTGCACATAGCTGATGTACAGCACGACGTAGTTCGCGTTGTCGTGCACATTATTCATCGTCAGGTCGCGCACGCGCACCGGCAGGAACGGCTCAAGCGTCGGCGGGTTGCGCGACACCACCGAGCCCTGCGCCAGGTCGGGCCGGCCACGCAGCCATGCGCCGGCCTGCTCGCTGCCCTCGCCCCAGCCCACCAGCACGCTCTTTGTCGCCGCCGCGCCGCCACCCAGCAGCGGGTTGAAATATGCCAGGGTGTAGGGGTGATACGCCAGCACTTCGGCCAGCAGCGCGCCAGTGAGCGCTAGCGCTCCCAGCGCGCCCACGAGCGGCGCGGGGCGCAGAGCGGGCACACGGCGCGCCAGCAGCTGAAATGGCGCGGCCAGCCCGGCGGCGGCCAGCGTCAGCAGCGCCGGCCAGATCGGCAGAAGGTAGCGGTCGAACGCTTTAGGCTCGCGGCCCATCACCAGCATAAACAGCAGCGCGAACCCCAGCAGCGCCAGCAGGGCGCGGCGCTCGCGGCGCCGCAGCCAGATCGCCAGTGGCGCCAGCGCCAGCCCCAGCAGCGCCAGCGGAGTCATGCGCCAGGCGACGATCGCTGGGTAGAAGCCCCACCCCGGCGCCTCGACCGGCTGGCCCATGAAGAAGTTGCCCCAGACATGCGGCTGCCCGCCGTTGTCGACAATCTCGGCGACGACGCTGCCGATCGCCTGGCGCGGTGCGACCCACATCGCCGGCCAGCCGGCGAATACCACTGCCACGGCGAGCGCCAGCCAGGGCATATACCAGCCGAACGACCAGCGCAGGCGCGGCCATAGCCCGGCGCGCGGGCTGAGCGCAAACAGCATCAGCCCGATCGACGGCAGCAGAATAAGGCCGGGCGCCTTGGTAAGCAGCGCCAGCCCGCCACACATCGCCGAGGCGATGTATGCCAATCGCATAGGCGCTGCGCCTGGTTTGCCGCCCGCTGGCTTCCCCACAGTCGCCACCAGCATGCACAGCACGCTCAGCGTCATGAACGAGGTAAGCAGCGCGTCGAGGTGCAGCACCCGGCTATGCGCAACCAGAAATGGCGCGGTGGCCCATAGCAGCGCGGCGAGCAGGGCGGTGGCAGGTGCCAGCAGCCGGCGCAGCAGGGCGTAGCCGATCACGATCGCCATGCTGTTGGCGATGGCCAGTGGCAGCCGCAGCAGCGCCAGGTAGCTTGCGCCGCCGCCGGTGCGGCCAGGCAGGTAGATGCCGATCTGGTTGGCCAGCCAGTAGCCCAGCGAGCCGAGCCACATGGTGGTGACGCCGGGGTGGCCGGTCTGATTCGTGGCTGCCCAGCTGTGCGCCGCAATCGCCTCGGCGAAGGCGCGGGTGCGCTGCGGCCAGTGGTACGCCTCGTCGACGGTGTAGAAATCGGCGAGGCCAAGCACGCGCGGCAGCAACGCCAGCCCACCAACCAGCACCAGTATCAGCCAGGTTGGCACCTGGCGGGGAAACGCGGCGAGGCGCACCGCGGGTGTGGAGTGCGCAGCACCAAACGAAGCCATGCGATCGATCCTACTTTTTACAGGGCGGCTGCGCTGCCGGCGGCGGTCATAACAAATTCGCTTGATGCCTTACACTTTGGTGGGGTTTGGGCGGCTTCGCCGCCCCCATTTTTTGTGTTGCACTATGTGGCTTCGTCACGTAGTGCAACACGATCTATAAGTGATCAGGCGAACAGCGTATCAATGGGTCGCGGATCGCACCGGCGCGGGCAGGTATCGGCCGAGCGTAGAGGCACAGGCGGGTGGCGCTGTGAGGCGAGGCTTGTGCATCCGTGGTACCGGTTTCAGAATCCACGCCTACGATAGCAGGGCGGAGGCCGGCTGTCTTCATCAGAACAGGGAGATTTCGCGCGTGTGGTGGCGGGTGTGCTCATCGATCTGGGGGATTCGCGGGTGTATTCGGCGGGTGCAGGCCAGGGCGAGGTCGCCCTGGCCGCTGGTGGCCTGGTGGGCTGCGCGGCTGCCGATGAGCTAGCGGTGCGTCGCTAGTAGCGCCAGCACGTCGGCGCGGCGCGGCAACGAGGGCTGCGCGCCTGGGCGGGTGGTCGAAAGCGCGCCTGCGGCCATGGCCCAGCCCAGCGCCTCGCCGAACGGCATCCCGGAGTCGAGGCCGGCCGCCAGCCCGCCATTAAACGCATCGCCGGCGGCAACCGTGTCGATCGCCGCGATTTTGAATGCCGGCAGGAAGCCGCTGCTCTGGCGATCGTGCCAGAAGGCGCCGCGCGCGCCAAGCTTGATCACGGCGCAGCCTACGCCGCGCGCCAGCAGGGCCTGGGCCGCGCGCTCGGCGGCGGCTAGGTCGTCGAGCGCGAACCCCACCAGCGCGGCGGCCTCGGTCTCGTTCGGCGTGATGATGTCGGCGGCTGCGTATAGCTCGGGCGGCAGCAGCTGCGCCGGCGCAGGGTCGAGCAGTACCGCCACGCCGCGCGCGCGCGCCGCCTGGGCGGCCGCCACCACCATGCCAAGCGGCACCTCGAGCTGTAGCAGCAGCGCGCGCGCCGTCAAGCGCGGCATCCAACCGCGCCAGGTCGTCGGCGCCAACCTGGCCGTTTGCGCCCGGCGCCACCACGATCGTATTCTCGGCGGCGTCGTTGACCTCGATCACCGCGATGCCCGACGAGATGCCGGCGTGGGTGGCGACGCCGGCGATGTCGACGCCATTGGCGGCCAGGCCGTCCCGCAGCGCCGCGCCGAAGACATCGTCGCCCACGCGGCCGATCATGCGCGTGCCGGCGCCCATGCGCGCGCAGGCCACCGCCTGGTTCGCACCCTTGCCGCCCGGCGCGGTGAAGAACTCGTGGCCGAGCAGCGTCTCGCCAGGGGCGGGCAGCCGTGGCGCGCGCACCACAAGGTCCATGTTGATGCTGCCGAATACAACCACCGCCATGAGCCGCTCCTTTCGCGCTGCCTGCTTCCCGACGGCAGCTTAGCCGTAGAACTGGCGATATAGCTCCTGCTGGCGCGCGATCGCCGCCTGGTAGGCCGCGTGGTTGGCCGGGTCGGGCAGGTAGCGCGCGCCGGTGCTGGCTGGCAGGTCGTCGACCGACGCGACCGCGCCAAGCGCCTCGAGCGCCAGCAGCGCGGCGCCGCGGCTGGTGGCCTCGTGCTCGGCCGAGGCTACCAGCGGCCGGCCGAGCACGTCGGCGATCAGCTGCATCCACGCCGGCGAGCCAAGCAGCGCGCCGCCGCTGGCGATCAGCTGTGCTTCGGAGCGGTGCGGCTGCGACGCTTGCGAGGCTTCGAGCCCGCCGAAGATGATTGCGAAGCGATACGCGACCGCCTCAAGGCTGGCGCGCAGGATCTCGATCGGCGCAGTACTCAGGCCAAGGCCGTGGATGGTGGCGCGGACATCGCCGGCCCAGCCGGGGCTGCGCTCGCCGGCCACAAACGGCAGAACAGTCAGCCCGTGGCCGTCGGGCGGCAGCTTGCTCCATTGGGCCTCGATCTGCTCGGGTTCGCCCAGGCGCAGCGTCTGGCGCAGCCAGGCGTATACATTGCCGCCCTCGCTGGTGGCGCCGCCCAGCAGCGCGCGCCGCGCGTCGACGCGGTAGCACCACAGGCCGTCGGGCACGGGCGTAGCAGCTGGCCTGCCTTCTTGCAGCACGACGCGCAGCGCGCCGGTGGTGCCGACGGTCAGCGCCACCCGGCCTTCGCTGGTGGCGCCGCTGCCGATGTTGGCCGCCGCGCCGTCGCCGATCGCCGCGAACCAGGGCACGCCGCGCAATGCCGGCCAGCGCTCGGCGTAGGCGCGGCCCTGGGCGTCGCGGCCGGTCAGCCCGCGCAGCGGCGCGTCGGCGCCAACGAGTGGCGAGAGTTGGCCCGCGCCGAGGCGCAGATGCGCCAGCAGCGGCGCGTCCCACTCCAGGCTCGCCCGGCCGAGCAGGCCGCCCCACGACGCAGCCGAGTAGCTGGCGCGGCACTGGCCAAACAGCTGAAGCTCGAGGTACTCGCCGAGCGTGATCCAGCGGGCGGCGCTGCGCCAGGTCGCCGGCTGGGTGCGCTTGAACCAGGCCAGCCGCGCCGGCCAGTAGCTGGTGCGCAGCATGCAGCCGGTGCGCTGGTGCACCGCGCGCTCGTCGAGCTCGCGCCTGAGGGCTGCCGCGTCGTCGGCGTTGCGCGTGTCGGCGTAGGTGATCAGCGGGGTGAGCGGCCGGCCGCTGGCGTCGATCGCCAGGATGTTCGAAACCAGTGTATCGACGGCCACGGCGCCGATGTGCGCGGCCAGCGCGCCAGCCTGCGACAGCGCTGTGTCGACGCAGCGCGCCACCCGCGCAACCGCGGCGTCGGCGTCGTCTTCGCTCCGGCCGTCGGCCGCGGCGCGCACGGTGTAGGGCTCGTGGCCGCCGACGCCGGGCACGGCCTGGCCGCGCGCGTCGTAGACGAGCGTACGCACCGACGAGGTGCCGATATCGATCGTGAGCACCAGCGGCGCCACGAGATCGGCGGGGGCATGCGCGGTGGCGTTCGGCATACGGCGGGGTTTCTTTTCTCAGGCAGCTATGGCGGCACAAGCGTCAGCGCGTTAGAACAAGCTCAGCTGCTCGGCGTCGTCGCGCGGCGGCAGCGTGTTGAAGCCGTGCGCGGCGGCCCACTCGGCAGAAGGGCCGGGCCAGCGGAAGCGCGCCATGATCACGCGATCTTGCGCGTCGAAGGCCACGCCTTCGTCCTCGAGCAGCTGGCGCTGGGCCAGGCCGCGCGTGCTGATGCCGCCCTGGCGGTTGATCACCCGCTGCCAGGGCAGGTGCGCCTGGGCGGCGGGCGTCTCGTTCAGCGCGAAGCCGACGGTGCGCGCGTCGCAGCCGCCGCCAACGATCGCGGCGATGTCGCCGTAGGTCGCGACCATGCCGCGCGGGATCTGCTCGACCACGGCGTAGATCTGCTCGTAGAGGGCGTAGCTAGCCGACATGCTCGTCCTCCTGGCGATCACGACAGGCAAAGGATGCAGGGCGGCGCGACCGCATGGCCTGCTGCTGCCTATCTTCCGGCCGGCTTGTGCGGGGCGTCACTCGCGCGAGCGCGATTTCATGGCCCGCTCGATATCGCGCTTGGCCTCGCGCTTGGCGATATCGTCGCGCTTGTCGTAGAGCTTTTTGCCGCGCGCCAGGCCAAGATCGACCTTCAGCCGGCGGCCTTTGAAGTAGAGGCGCAGCGGCACCAGCGTGAAGCCTTGGCGCTCGACCTGGCCGAGGATGCGGCTGATCTCGCGGCGGTGTAGCAGCAGCTTGCGTGGGCGGGTGGGCTCGTGGTTGAAATACGTGCCCGACTGGTCGTAGGGCGAGATATGCACATCGTACAGCCACACCTCGTCGTTCACCACGCGGGCATAGCCGCCGCGCAGGTTCACCCGGCCGGCGCGGGCCGATTTGATCTCGCTGCCGGTGAGCGCAATGCCAGCCTCGTAGCTTTCGTCGATGAAATAGTCGTGGCGCGCCTTGCGATTGTCGGCCACTGTCGGGTTCGGTTGGCCGTTGTTGCCTGCCATCTGGTCCTCAAAGGGCGCCACGGCCGGCGGGGCGCGGCGGCGTGTAGAGTATCGAGCGTGGCTATTATAGCATGGCTCAGCTGGCCTGCGCTGCCGCGCCCTCAATCGCGTCGAGCGCGCGGTCGCGCAGCTGCTGGGCCTCGCGCAGAAATGCCGTATCGCGCTCTTTCAGCTCGCTCATGCGCAGAATCAGCGGCCAGATCTCGCTCCAGCGCCCGTCGATCCAATCGACTTCGAGCATGCCCGCCAGCCCGTAGCGCGTCAGCAGGTCGCGCAGGCTGGCGCGCAGCTGGATGTACGCGTCGGCGGCGCGCTGCTCGGCCGGGCTGCGGCGCTCGGCCGGGCGCCGCGACGCCTGGAGGCCAAACGCCAGCACCTGCTTGACGCGCAGATTGATCGTGTGCGCGGTCAGGTGCTCGACGCCGTCGAGGCCGGGGGCCTGGGCGAAGATAAAGCCGTCGACGAAATCGGTGCGCGGCCCGCTCTGCCGCCCGCGCCCGGCCATATCGTCGAGCACGCCGCCGCCGCGCATGATGAACGGCCGCTCGTCGGCCTGTGCCGGGCCGGGCCGCTCCTCGAACAGCAGCGGCGTGGCGATCAGGTGCACGATGCTCAGCACGCGCGCCTCGCCGCCCAGGTCGCCCTGGACGGTCAGGTGATGCGGCAGGATCGAGCCGGGCGGCGCGAGCCCGATCGCAATCAGCGCGTCGATCAGCCGGCCGGCCACGGCATAAGAGCGCGCCGGCGGCAGGCGGATGAGCCAGGTGCCAAGCGTGGCCGAAAAAGCGCCGTCCATCCCCAGGCGGCGCGCGGTGTCGCCCAGCAGCCGCGCCAGCACGCCGTTGGCGGCGATCGGCAGGTAGATCTTGCCGCCTACCGGCGGCAGCAGCCAGTGGCGCAGCTCGTCGGCGTGGGCCTGCTGCGCCAGGTCGGCCAGCGCGGCCTGGAGCTCGGCGTCGCTGGTGGCTGGGAAGTCGCGCAGCGCCAGGTAGGCCTCGGCGCGCAGCAGCGCCTGGGCGGCCGGTGCCAGCGCCAGCACAGGGAAGGTCAGCCCGGCCATGCGCCGGGCGATTGCCGGGTCGAGCAGCCCATCAGAAGGCCGTGCGCCGCTTGGGGCTGGCTGCTCGTCGGCCGCGCGCAGCCGCCGCTCGATGCTGCCGAGCAGCGCGTGCACCTGTGCGAGGCGCTGGCCGATCGCTAGCAGCGCGCCTATGCCCAGCGCCAGCGCCAGCAGGCGCTGCCAGGGTTCGGCGCGCGCCAGCATGGTTGGGAAGGCGATAGCCATGCTGGCCGTCAGCGCCAGCGCGGCCGGCGCCAGCAATGCCAGCAGCTGCCGCGTGTCGCGCGGCGCCCGGCTGGGCGGCAGCCCGAGGAACAGCGACATATCGCGGCTGGCCACGCGCGCGCGCGCCACTGTAGGCCGCACGAACAGCTCGATCTGCGCCAGCAGCACCAGCACCGCCACGCCGCCGGTGATCAGCCCAAGCCAGCCGCGCGCCATCTGGGCCAGCGCGAAACCGATCGGCAGCAGCAGCAGCGGCAGAATGTAGCGGGTCGTCCGCCGCAGCGCCAGGTGCTCCTGGGCTACGTCGTCGAGCAGCCGCGCGAGTAGTAAGTCGAAGCGCATGGCGTGCTCATGGCAAACAGCGGCATATTGCGGGAGCGCCGGCGCTACCGCGCCGGGGCGTCGGCGATCGCGGCGTTGATCGCATCGCGCAGGCGCAGCGCCTCGGCGCGCGCGGCCTCGGCGAAGCCCTCGCCGTCGCTGGCGTACATAATTGTGCGCGACGCGTTGATCAGCGCGCCCTGGCCGTCGGCGCGCACCGCCGCGCGCACCGCCGCGCCAAGCTCGCCGCCCTGCGCGCCGACCCCCGGCACCAGCAGTGGGAGGTCGGGGCAGGCTGCGCGCACCTGCGCCAGCACCGCCGGGTAGGTAGCGCCTACCACCAGGCCGGCATTGCCGTTGGCGTTCCAGTCGTGCTGGGCCTTGCGCGCTACCGCCATGTACAGCGGCTCGCCGCTGGCCAGCGCGAGGTCTTGCAGGTCGGCGCTGCCGGGGTTCGAGGTTTTACATAAGATGAAGCAGCCCTTGTCGGCGTAGCCAAGGAACGGTGCCAGCGCATCGCCGCCGAGGTACGGGCTAAGCGTCACCGCGTCGGCGCCGAGGCGCTCGAAGATCGCCCGCGCGTAGGCGCCGGCGGTCGAGCCGATATCGCCGCGTTTGGCGTCGACGATCACCGGCACATCGCGCGGCAGCGCGGCGATCAGCCGGGCCAGTGTAGCGATGCCGGCGGGGCCTTCGGCCTCGAAAAACGCGATGTTGGGCTTGAACGCGCACGCCAGGTCGGCGGTGGCCTCGGCGATTGCGGCACAGAACGCGAACAGCGGGTCGCTGCGGCCGTGCAGCGCCGCCGGAATGCGCTGCGGGTCGGGGTCCAGCCCGACACACAGCAGGCTGCGGTTGCGCTTGGCGGCGGCGCGCAACCGGTGCATAAAGGTCATACGCCGTCTCCTTTATATAGTGGCGCACGAACGTTCCTCGGGAGTCGCATCCTACGCGCTGCGTGCGCGCCTGTCAAGCCGCGCAAGTGACCAACCGCCGCGTTTGGGCGTCGGTATCCATGCGATCGGAAAGCGCTTTACCAGCCGGCCGCTCGGCGCTGTGAATATGTGAAGAACGGGTGTTCTAAGGCTTTACAATCTGGTTGCCTTATGTGAATAAGTGGAGAAATTGTAGAAGACTTTGTGGAAAAAGGGGTTGACTTTAACCAGATACTAATGCTATAGTAATCTTGCGCACAAATGGGGTGCCAAGCTTGCATCCCTCCTAATTTGAGAGCATTCCGGGGCTTTGAGTGACCGGCTCTCAGCCCCATCTTGTTGCCCTAAAAATGGCGGCAAGCTGGTGAACGAATTCACAACACGATCTGCCTTTGAACCGATGCTCTTGACAGGTCGTGTAATATGTCAATTAGGAAAGAGACTATGACCGTCCCTCTCGCAGAGACTTCGCTACAGGAGTGGGCGCACATGCTAGAGCAATTGCTCGAGGTCGCCCGCACGCAAGGCTACCTCACCTATAGCGACATCCTCGAGGCCCTTCCTCAGCCAGAACACCACGTTGCCGACGTCGATCAGCTCTACGCCGCCCTCCAGGCCGAGGGCATCCGCGTGGTTGAGACGCCCGCCGAGATCAGTGAAGCCCCCGCCTCCATTGAAGAAGAGCTGCTTGCCGAGCTGCCCGACCTGACGGATATTGCGCTCGATGACCCCGTGCGCATGTATTTGCAGGAGATCGGCCAGGTGCCGCTGCTCTCGGCCGAGCAGGAAGTGACGCTGGCCAAGCAGATGGAGTCGGGCGACCGCGCCAAGCTCGCGCTCGACCACGAGGAGTACCTCTCGTGGCAAGAGCGCTGCTCGCTCGAGCAGCAGCTTATGCGCGGCAACGAGGCGCGCCAGCATCTCATCCAGGCCAACCTGCGCTTGGTCGTCTCGATTGCCAAGAAGTACACTTCCTACGGCCTGACGATGATGGATCTAGTGCAAGAGGGCAATATCGGCCTGATGCGCGCGGTCGAAAAGTTCGATTACACCAAGGGCCATAAGTTTAGCACCTACGCTACCTGGTGGATCCGCCAGGCGATCACCCGCGCGATTGCCGACCAGAGCCGCACCATCCGCCTGCCGGTGCATATGGGCGAGGCGATCAGCCAGGTGAAGCGCACCTCGCATAAGCTACAGCAGACGATGCAGCGCGAGCCGACGCCCGAGGAGATCGCCGACGCGATGGGCATGAGCCCGAACAAGGTGCGCCGAACGCTCGAAGCTTCCATGCACCCGCTCTCGCTCGAGATGCCGGTGGGCCAGGAGGGCGAGGGGCGCATGGGCGATTTCATCGAAGACGACCGGATCTCGACCCCGGCCGACGCTGCGGCGGCCTCGATGCTGCGCGAGCAGATCGAAGAGGTGTTGCAGAAGCTGCCCGAGCGCGAGCGCAAGATCATTCAGCTGCGCTACGGCCTGAAGGACGGCCGCTACCGTACGCTCGAGGAGGTCGGCGTCGAGTTCGGCATTACCCGCGAGCGTATCCGCCAGATCGAGGCGGTGGCACTGCGCAAGCTGCGCCACCCGCACCTCGGCAAGAAGCTGCGCGGCTACCTCGATTAGCCGGTAGGCACCTCTCCCCGCGCTCGAGCGCAGGGGCAGAGCGAGATGGTTTGACGTTGCACCGGCCTTGCCGCGAGCCAGCGATGGCTCGCGGTTTTCGTTGGCCTGCGGCACCCTGATTTCTTGCTATACTTATGGCCTTGCGCCTTTGGCCATGTGCGGGCGTGAGCCTTTGAACCATGCCTTACCCAGAAGGAGATACCATGGCTACACCACTCGCCGATGCCGAGATCGAGCGGCGCCTCGGCGAACTCGACGGCTGGGAGCTGCACGGCGGCCAGATCCGCCGCACCTTCGCGTTCGCCTCGTTCCCAGCGGCGATCGGCTTTGTGACGCAAGTGGCGTTTCTGTCCGAGGCCGCGCGCCACCATCCCGATATCGATATCCGCTACAACAAGGTAGCGCTGGCGCTGATAACCCACGACGCCGGCGGGCTCACCGAGCGCGATTTCGCCCTGGCCGCTCAGGTCGATGAGCTACTGGGCTAGCGCCGTGAGCATGCTCTACCGCCTGCGGCAGCTCGCCGCCGCGCTGACCGCGCGCCTCGCCCCAGACGACCGAGCGCTGGTGGCGCGCACGCTCGCGCCGGCCGAGCTGCGCCTGTTCGAGCGCATGCCTCGCCACGACCAGCGCCACTGCCTTGATGTATACCATACGCTGCGCGCCGCCGGCCACGACGATCCGCTGCTGCTGCGCGCCGCGCTGCTCCACGATTGCGGCAAGGTCGACGACGACGGCCGGCCGATCCCGCTGCTCTACTATGGCGTGTTCGTGGTGCTGCTGCGGCTGCTGCCCGGCCTGTACCGCGCCGCCGCCCGCCACGGCCGCGGCCCCCTGCGGCCGTTCGCCGTCCACGCCGCCCACGACGAGCGCAGCGCCGCCATGGCCGAGCGCGCCGGCAGCCCGGCCGCGCTGGTGTGCATCCTGCGCGATTACGGCGCGCGCCGCGCGACACCGCAGACACTGGCGCTTGGCTGGGCCGACCAGCAGAACTGATGAGAAAGCGATGTTGCAGGAAAGCCTCGACTATACATTTCAGCTGCCCGTGTTTGAGGGCCCGCTCGACCTGCTGCTCAGGCTGATCGAGCGCGAGGAGCTTGATATCACCGCCGTGGCGCTGGCGCAGGTGGCCGACCAGTACCTGGCCCACGTGCGCAGCCTTGAGGCCCCCGAGCCTGGCGCGCTGTCGTCGTTTCTGGTGATGGCCGCGCGCCTGCTGCTGATCAAATCGCGCGCGCTGCTGCCGCGCCCGCCGGCCGCCGCTGGCCCCGACGACCCGCCCGACGAGGCTGCCGAGCTGGCCCGCCAGCTGCGCGAGTACCAGCGCTACAAGCAGGCCGCCGCACTGCTGCGCGCCTGGGAGGCTAGCGGCCGGCGCTCGTTTCTGCGCGTGGCAGCGCCGCCTACCCCCGCGCTGCCTAAGCCCGATAAGCTCGACATAACCTTGAGCGAGATGATCGCGGCGGTGCAGCGGCGCATGCAGCTGCTGCTGCCGCTCGATCCGCCCGAGGTGCCGCTGCCCGCGCCGAAGATCATCACCGTTGCCGAGATGGCCGGCCGCATCCGCGAGCGGCTGGCAGCGCAGCAGTGGATCAGCTTCGAAGACCTGCTGTCGCTGGCGGCGCGCCGGGTCGAGGTGATCGTGGCGCTGTGGTCGGTGCTTGAGCTGCTGAAGCGCCGCGCGATCGTCGTCGAGCAGGAGGCGATCTTTGGCCCGATCATGATCGGGCGCGGCCAGAACTTGAGCGATACCGACCTGCACGAGCTGGAGATCGACGAGTAGGAACTGAGACCGATCGGCAATCGGGCTTCTGAATGATGCTGCCGCACGCGTGCCTGTGCTACAATACCGCCATTCATTGTGAATGCCCGGGATTGGCCGTGCAAGATCCACAGTCACGCTCGAATATGTCGACGACCGACCTGGCGCGCGGGATGCCGCTGGGCGATCTGCTGGCGCTGGGCACGCAGCTGCGCGCCGATATTACCCCCGAGGCGCTGCTCCAGGAAGTCGCCGACGTGATCTACAGCGTGCTGGGCTACTCGCAGGTGTATATTCGCCTGCGCCACCCCGACACCGACGAGCTCGAGGCCGTGGCCTTCGCCGGCCTGCCCGACGACCAGATCGCCCAGCTGCGCGCCAACCCAACCGCGCCGTCGTTCTACCAGTCGCTGTTTCAGCCGCGCTACCGCCTTGGCGAGTCGTACCTCATCCCGGCGGGCCAGAGCGTCGAGCGCGAGCTGCAGCACGGCGCCGGCCAGCGCATCCGCCAGCCCGCCCGCGGCGTGCTGCTGGTGCCGCTGCGCGGGCGCGGCGAGCGGCTTTCCGGCGCGATCTATGTTGGCCCGCCGGCCGATGGCTCGCAGCTCGACGTTCCCAGCGTGCAGATCCTCGAGGCGATCGCCCGCCAGGCCGCGCTGGCGCTCGAAAATGCCCGGCTGGCGGCGCGTAGCGCGCGGCTGCTGGCCAAAGAGCAGCTGCTGGCCGAGCTTGGCCGCGATGTCAGCAATACCCTCGACCTTTCGACAATCCTCACCCGCACGGTCGAGCGGCTCGAGGTGGCGTTTCAGGGCGGCGCGATCGCGCTGCTGAACGACCAGAACGAGCTGGAGATCGCCGCCACCGTCGGCCATATCGACGACGCGGCGCGCCAGGTGCGCCTGAAGGTCGGCGAGGGCATCTGCGGCTGGGTTGTCGAGCGCGGCATCCCGTTTCTTTCGAATGATACCTGGGCCGAGGCGCGTGTGCCGCCGGCGGCGCGCGATGTCGGCACGAACCGCCGCATCCGCTCGTATATTGCCGTGCCGCTGCGCACCGGCGGCCGCGTGCTCGGCTCGCTCAGCGTCGAATCCGACCAGCCGAACGCCTTCACCTACGAGGATGTCGACCTGCTCGAGGCGGTGGCGGCGCAGATCGGCGGGCCGATCGCCAGCACGCGCCTGTACCAGGAGGCCCAGAGCCTCGCCGCCCAGGTGAAGCGCCGCAACGAGCACCTGACGGTGCTGAACCAGGTGGCGCGCATCGCGGTGTCGACGCTCGATCTCGAGCGGATGCTCGCGGCCGTGACGGTGCAGATCCAGCAGGGCTTCGGCTATGGCCACGTCGAGCTGTACCTGGCCGACGACGAGGCCCACGAGGTGGTGCTGGCGGCGCAGGCCGGTACCTTCCGGCCCAGCGAGATCGGCTACCGCATTCCGGCCGCGCGCGGGCTGCTCGGCAAAGCCTACCGCACCGGCACGACGGTGTACGTGGCCGATGTGCTCGGGCACCCCGACTACGTGGCCGAGACGCCGCGCGAGACGCGATCGCAGCTGTGCGTGCCGATCGTTGCCGGCGCGCGCGTGCTGGCAGTGCTGAACCTCGAGTCGCGCCAGGTCGGCGCATTCAGCGACGAGGGCGTGGGCGTGCTCGAGACTGCCGCCGACGTGCTGGCCAGCGCGATCGAGAATGTGCGGCTGTACCAGCGCGCCCAGGAGGCCGCCGTGCTCGAGGAGCGTAGCCGCCTGGCGCGCGATCTGCACGACTCGATCTCGCAGCAGCTGTTCAGCATGACCCTCACCGCCCAGGCGGCGCGCGTGCAGCTCGAAAAGAACCCGGCCCGCACTGCGGCCCAGCTCGAGCGCCTGCAAGAAACCGCCGCCGCCGCGCTGGCCGAGATGCGCGCGCTGATCTTCCAGCTGCGCCCGCCCGGCCTCAGCGAGCAGGGGCTGGTGGCCGCGCTGCAGCAGCACGTGGCCGCGCTGGGCCGCCGCGAGGGCCTGACGATGCACTTCGAGATCAGCGGCGACGAGCGCTTCGCCCGCGGCGCCGAGCAGGCGATCTACCGCATCGCCCAGGAGGCGCTGAATAATGTCGTGAAGCACGCCGGCGCCTGCCGCGTTACGATCGTGCTCGACCTTGAGCCCGAGCGC
Source organism: Kouleothrix sp. (assembly GCF_046328425.1). NCBI lineage: Bacteria > Bacillati > Chloroflexota > Chloroflexia > Chloroflexales > Roseiflexaceae > Kouleothrix > Kouleothrix sp. The sequence goes on along the minus strand of NZ_JAXLWP010000018.1, from coordinate 11,094 downwards.
GTGCTGCTGCGCGTGGTCGACGACGGCGCCGGCTTCGATCTGGCCGAGCTTGTGCCCGAGAGCGGCCGCCACCTTGGGCTTACGAGCATGCGCGAGCGCGCCGCCGAGCTTGGCGGGCAGATGGAGCTGCGCTCGCAGCCGGGCAAGGGAACCGAGGTTGTGGTGACGGTGCCACGTACGTAGCAGGGCTCGTGCAGCGTTGTTCGGCTCACCCCTCGCTCGCGGCCCTGCCGGGGCAGGCGGGGCGCACTGCACCGCACCTTCCCGACCCGCGAGCGCTGGAGCGGGGCAGGGGAAGAGGGTTTCAGATTGCACCAGCTCTGCATTCACATTTAAAGAATAGAGATGGAGTGAAGTATGGATCGCATCAGCGTCATGCTCGTCGACGATCACCGCGTTGTGCGCCAGGGCCTGCGCGATTTTCTCGAGCTGCAGGATGATATCGAGGTGGTAGGCGAGGCGCCAAGCGGCGAGGAGGGCGTGAAGCTCGCGCAGGAGCTGCTGCCCGACGTGGTGCTGATGGACCTGGTGCTGCCGGGCATCGACGGCGTCGAGGCGACGCGGCGCGTGAAGTCGGTGAGCCCCTCGACGCGGATCATTGTGCTTACGTCGTTCGCCGACGACGACAAGGTGTTTCCGGCGGTTAAGGCCGGCGCGATCTCGTACTTGCTGAAGGACGTGCAGCCCGAGGAGCTGGCGCGCGCCATCCGCGCGGCCCAGCGCAACGAGGCCGTGCTGCACTCCGAGGTTGCCGCAAAGCTCATGCAGGAGTTCACCGCGCCGCGCCCGGCCGAGGACTCGGTCGAGCAGCTGACCGAGCGCGAGATGGATGTGCTGCGGCTGATCGCCAAGGGCCAGAGCAACAAGGAGATCGCCGATACGCTGATCATCAGCGAGAAGACCGTGAAGACCCACGTGAGCAATATCCTTAGCAAGCTGCACCTGGCCGACCGCACGCAGGCGGCGATCTACGCGCTGCGCCAGCGCCTTGTGCCGATGGAGTAGGCGGCTTCGCTGCCTCGCAGGCCTTAGCTCAGCCGCCGCCGCGCGTACGCGCGGCGGGCCGGGCTTCTTTGTGCGCCGCTTCGCAAATCAACCCTGCGACCGATCGATGTCCACCATGAGAATGAGCGCCGCGTCGGTTTCGCGGTTGAGATCGAGATGGCCCAAACGCCTGATGCCGCTGCCGGCGCATTCCGCTATAGTATGCCTACTGGCACTCAATGGCGCCGACGCGCACCAGCCGTGGGAGGGCCGCACTGGCCCGCAAGCACCACGCTCACGCGCCCGCGCCAAGCGTCAAGGAGGCGGTTGTGAGCAGGTTTGGCAGCAGGTAGGTGTGGTGGCCGGCAGCGGCCACGCCAACGCCAGAGCGGCAACACACCCCGGCACGTTCTCCTTTCGTGATCCGATACACCCCGAGCAGCTCTACGATAGAGGAATCTACGATGTTAGCACTGCATGCACTGAATGATTCGTGCACCCCATATACCACCTGCATCGAGCTGCTGTACGAGGAGTACCAGCGGCCACTGCTTGCCTACCTGACGCGCCTGGTGAGCGACCGCGAGGCCGCCGAGGATCTCTGCCAGGAGACGTTTATCAAGGCGCTGCGCAACTGGCACCAGCGCGACGCTTCGGCCAGCGTGGCGGCCTGGCTCTACCGCATCGCCACGAACACCGCCTACGATTTCCTACGCCGCCGCCGCCGCATTCGCTTCACCCCGCTGCTCGACCTTGAGCCGCCGCCCAGCGGCAGCCACTCGATGGAGTCGCGGCTCGACGAGGGCGAGCCGGTGCAGCGCGCGCTTGCCCAGCTGCCTGCGATGTACCGCCTGCCGCTGGTCATGCATTCGTGCGAGGGCCACAGCACCCAGGAGATCGCCGAGGCTATGGGTGTCTCGAACAGCGCGATCAAGACGCGGCTGTTCCGCGCGCGCGAGCGCTTCCGCGAGGCGTACCAGAACTGCTAGGGTAGGCGCGCGGGGCTGCGCCTGGCTCGATCGAGCCTTTGCCAAACCGGGCGGGATCTCGCCTGCCCACACCATGGCAACGTAGCGGCGGGGTCGAACTCGCCCTTCGCAAGTATACGACGCCAGGGGGCCGCCAGCCTCCTGGCGTTTGCGCGTGCGTGGCCCGGTTGATCTGCGAAAAATCGTGTGAGCCACGTTTCTTATGCAGAACATGCGCGGCTGCGGCGAATGCGCTGCGTGCGCCGGCAACACGACCGAGAAAGGAACATTGCGATGGAACGCGAAGCCAGCGCCAGGCTTGTGGCCGGCGCGCTGCTGGTGGGCGCGAGCCTGCTCAGCGGCAATGCCGCGCTGATCAGTGCGGCCGGCGGCGTGGGCGTGAACTGGGCTTCGGAGCCGCTGGGCGAGCTGTGGCGCCTGGCTCTGCCGCCGGCCGGGCCAGGTGGCGCGCTGGCGCGTGCCTACGAGCGTGCCCTGCGCCGCGCGGTGGCCGCGCTGCGCCGGCAGTATCAGGCCGAGTATGGCAGGGCCGCCGATGTGGCTGCGTTCGCGCTGCTCGGCGCCGCCGCCGATACGCTGGCGCGCGCCGAGTACCCGCCCGGCGCCGATAGCCCTGTTGCCGCGCAGCGCGCACTGGTCGGCGCGCTCGATGGCTTGCTGCACGGCCACGAGCCGCGCCAGGCTGCCTGGATCAAGGCGCGCTTGCTCGAATGCACCGCGCTGGAGTTTCAGCACGAGCTTGCCGCCGACGCCGAGGCCTGGCGCGCGTTCCACGATTGGCTCACGCGCCAGACGGCTCAGGCCGCTGCTGCGCTCGGCCATTCGCTGGCCGATGTGCCGCGCGTGCTCGACGCGCTGCGCCAACAGGCCGGCGCGCTTGACGCGGCCACCGATCGGCTTGAGCAGCTGCTCGATGGGCTGCGCGACGAGCTGCGGCGCATTGCGGCTGGCGTTGCCGTGCCGGCCGCCGCTGGCAGCAGGAACCAGACGATCGGCGGCAGCGCGCGGGTGGGCATTGCGGTCGCCGGCGATGTGCATGGCAATGTCACCCAGCAGTCGGGCGGGGTGAACTTCGGCAGCGGCAATACCATCGGCAAGGCCGGCGACACCGTGCAGGGCGACAAGCACGTGCATTACTACGGCCCGCCCGGCGTGGCCGGCGCCCCGGCCGGCAGCTCCAGCGACCTGCTGAAGGCGCACCGCGCGCGCCTGCAGGTGCTCGAGCACAAGCGCGCGATGTTTGGCTACAATACGCCCGCCGAGATTATCACCGAGATTGAGACGATCCGCGACGAAATCGCCCGGCTGGGTGGCGAGGCCGAGCCGTAGAAAGTGCGCCCCAACCGCCTCTGGCAGGGCGAAGCCAGGTCGCGCGGCGTCAAGCACCGGGCGCGCGGTGTCAAGCACCGGGCGTGCGGGAACGAACATTCCATCCTGGGAAAGGAACACCGGGCGCGTGGAAGGTAGCATGTTGCCTTTCGAAACGAGCACCAGGCGTGTGCGGCCGAGCGCTTGCTCGCTTGGGTCGCCCTACGGCGGCGGCCGGTGGCCGCCCTGGCTTCGGCTGTGTTGTGTATATGGCCGGCCAACTACCGCAAGCGCCACCCGGCAAAGCCCGAGCAGCGCTTGGTTCTATGAAAACGCAGGCCCCGCCTACGAGTGATGCCGGAAGTGCGTGCCTTGTGTGCCGCCGTGCTGGCGCGCCTCGCCCATGCGCAGGATGCGCAGGCCGATGAGACCGAGCACAATACCAATGGCAAGTCCGCCGATGATCAAGGTCATAGCTGTTCTCCGCTAACGCTGCGCCGGCGTGTGGCGCAGCTACACCAGGAGCAAGCTGCGTGCCGTCAGGCGCCGACGCTGCTAGCTGCGGCTACTTCGGTCAGGTCGCCGGCTGGCGTGGCGCGCTCCGCCCGGCTGATCTCGGGCTGGTCGAGCTGCAAAGGCGCGTACAGCTCGATAAAACCGCAGGCGCTGCATACCTGCGCCAGGATCGGGCGCGGGCCGGTGCCAATCGTGCCGGCCAGCATCACCTCGCCCTGCGCTGTCACCAGCGCGCTGGTGTGGGTGTCGTTGCTACATTTGGCGCATGTGATCATACGTGCTCCTTTCCGCGATGCCGAACTCTCTATAGCAAGCGCCGTGCCGCACCGTCTCAAGCGCCAGCGTGGTATGATGGCGCGGATGGTTCGACAACAACGAGGAGCCGAAGCCATGAGTCTGCTTGCTGCGCTGCGGAGTATGTTTGGCCTGGATCCACTCTACCCCCTGCTGATCGAAAAGCTCCTACGCCCGGTGATTGTCTACTGCTTTCTGGTGATCGGGCTGCGCCTGGCCGGCAAGCGCGAGCTTGCGCAGATCAACACGTTCGACCTCGTGGTGCTGCTGATGCTTTCGAACACCGTGCAGAACGCGATTATCGGCGACGACAACAGCGTGACTGGCGGAATGCTTGGCGCCGTCAGCCTGCTGCTAACAAACTACCTGGTGGTGCGCTTCTTGTTTCGCCGCGTCAAGCTCGACCGCTTTCTGGAGGGCGAGCCGGTGCTGCTGATCGAGCACGGCCGCGTGCGGCACCAGCGCCTCGACCGCGAGCTGATTAGCCTGGGCGAGCTGACGGCCGCCGCGCACCGCCAGGGCTTCCGCAGCCTCGACGACGTCGAGGAGTGTGTGCTCGAAACCGGCGGCTCGCTGGCGTTTATAGGAAAGGATCCTGCGCCGGCGCAGACCCACTACGACGACCTGGTCAAGCGCCTCGACGCGATCAGCGCCCAGCTACAGGCGCTGCAGGCGCCTGGCGCGGGCCGCCAATGACCTGGCTTACGCGGCTAGCGCTGTGCTCGGCCCGCGCTCCCAAACCTCGCTCGGCGCTCGCGCGGGCGGCGGGCAGGCTAAGGGCGCGGGCGCAAGGCGCCGGCCGCGCGGCCTTCGATGCTATGGATGGTGTATGTGCATAAATCACAAGGAGATCAGCTGAGCGCCGGGTGGCGGCAGGGCGGTGAGCGCGGCCACACGGCAGTGTCCGAAAGCAAGCTTTCGCCAGGCGTCGCGTGGCGCGACATTCTGCTCGCGTGCGGTGTTGCCGCCGCCGCGCTGCTGCTGTACGCGGCCACGCTGCTGCCGGGGCTTGGCAGCCGCGACACCGCCGAGCTGCAGTGGGTGGTGCCGACGCTCGGGCTGGCGCACCCCACCGGCTACCCGCTGTACACGCTGCTGGGCTGGCTGTGGTGCCAGCTGCCGCTCGGCGGCACGCCGGCCTGGCGCCTGAACCTGTTCTCGGCGGCAGCCGCCGCCGCCGCGCTAGCTGTGGTATACGCCTTGGCGCGGGCGCTGGGCCAGCGCGCCCCGGCCGCCGCCATCGCCGCACTGGCGCTGGGCGTGTCGCGCGCGTTCTGGTCGCAAGCCACCGTGGCCGAGGTCTACGCGCTGGCAGCGCTGCTCCAGGCGCTGCTGCTGCTGGCGCTGCTGCGCTGGCGCGATGGGCGCTGGCCGCTGTGGCTCGCCTGCCTGCTGCTGGGCCTCGGCCTGGCGCACCACCGCTCGATCATCCTCATGCTCCCAGGCGCCCTATTGTTTGTGCTCATGAGCCGCCGGGCGGGCGGCGCGCGCCCCGCCGTGGCCTCGCGCGACCTCGTGCTCGGGCTGGGCGGCCTGCTGGCCGGCGGCATGCTGTACCTCTACGTGCCGCTGCGCGCCCCGGCCTGGATGCAGAGCTGGCGGCAGGTGTGGGATCACATCAGCGGCGCCTCGCTCACCGCCACCTGGCTCGACTTGGCACGGCTGCGCGGCGAGGGCCTGCGGCGCATATTCACCCTGGCGCGCGCGTTTGTGTGGCCGCAGTTCCTGCCGGCCGGCGCGCTGCTGGCGCTGCTGGGCGGGGTGCGCCTGCTGCTGCGCGACCGTGCCGCAGCCGCGCTGCTGCTGCTTGGCTACGCGCTGACGCTGGCGTTCTGCGTGGCCTACTATGTCGCCGACGTCGAAGTGTTCTTCATCCCGGCGCACGTGCTGGCCGCGCCACTGCTGGGCGAGGGCGCGATGGCGCTGGGCGACGCGGCGCGGCGCTGGCTCGGCGGCAAGCAGTGGCGCCGCGCGCTCGGCGCCGGGCTGGCGGCCCTCGGCGCGGGCTATGTCGCGCTGCTGCTGTGGCAGAACCTGCCGGCCGTGCGCGCGCTCAACAGCACCGACGACGAGCGGATTGCCCGCGAGGTGCTGGCGCAGCCGCTGCCGCCCGGCGCGCTGGTGCTGGGCGACTGGTACTCCACCGAGGGGCCGCGCTACCTGCAGACGATCGAGGGCCTGCGCCCCGACGTGCAGTTTGGCTCGGGCATCGGGCGCGCCTCGGTGATCGAGGCGCTCGACCACGGCCGCGCGGTGTACCTTTCGGCGCCCGATGTGGAGCTGGGGCTGGCGCAGTGGCCCGAAGGGCGCCTCTGGCGCGTCGGCCGTGCGCCGCTGGAGGCCGCCGTGGCCGCGAGCGCGGCCTGGGCCGACGGCGTGGGGCTGAGCGGCTACACCCTGCCGCCTGGCCCGTACCACCCCGGCGACGGCGTGCCAGTGATGCTGCAGTGGCAGGCGCTCGGCGCGCCGTCGGCGAGCTACTCGTTCTTTGTACACCTGGTCGGCCCCGACGGACAGATCTGGGGCCAGCACGACCAGCCGGCCCCGACCGAGCGCTGGCAGCCCGGCAAGCGCTACGCCGACCTGGTTTCGCCCACGCTCAAGCCCGGCGCGCCGCCAGGCCGCTACCGCGTGACGCTCGGCTGGTACGCCTACCCTTCGATGCGGCGCCTGGCGCTGGCCGACGCCTCGGCCGACTACATCACGCTTGGCCAGATCGATGTGGCGGCGCGCTAGCGTGAGCTGCGCGTGCTCTTGCTCTCGCCGCGAAGGCACGGAGACGCGCACGGCAGCAGCTCGCCTGCGGCAGCGTAATACTCGCCTGACCATAGTGTGCGGTTTTCCGCGCGGAGCGCGGAAAACTGCACACCTCAAGAGGTAAAGTACCGCTTGGTGCTAGCCCGCAGTCGCGGCCGCCTGGCTGTCGGGGCGCGTGTCGGTGGGGAACTTCCACACGGGCGCGCCGGCCGGCGGCATGTCGATCAGCGCGCGCGCGCGTGCGAAGTAGGCCGACGCGCGGTGCACGTAATCGCTGGCGGTAGGGTTGGCGCGCAGCTCCTCGGGCGCCACAATACCCTGGTTGTGCCACGCCGCCAGCGCGCGCCACGTCACCGTCACGCCCTCGGCGTTGGCGCGGTAGATCCCGCGCTCGAGGTTCGCCGCGAGGTACTCAACAGCCAGCCTGGGGTTGGCGATCTCGGCGCTGATGGCCGCGTACAGCGCCTGCTGCGAGGCGAAAGCGTCGGGGCGCACCGTGCTGCCGCTCACCGTCAGCGGCACCGTCAGCACGCCGCTGCCGTGCGGCAGCGGCACCTGCCCGCGCAAGATCTCGAGCGCCACCGACGGCCGGATGTTGGCGGGCCACAGGCTCAGGTTGCTAATGCCCGTCGCGTTGGTCTCGCGCTGCAGATCCTCGTACCAGGGCGTCAGCAGCTGCACCGGCTTCACGCGCTCCTCGAACCAGCCGAAATGCTCGTTGTACATGATCAGCGCGATGATGACCGCAAAGTCGTGATCGGAGATGCCCGAGATCTGCGGGCGGTTGTGGCGCGCGGCAGCGGCGAGGATCGCGGGCTGAAGGTCGCGCATCTGGCGCGCGAACTCGGGGCGCACATAGGGCTCAATCGATGGGCCGGGGTCGCGCTGATCGGAGATGCGCCACCCATAGCCGGGTGTGTGCCGATACGGCCCGCGCTCGAACATGTCGAGCGGTGGCCGGCGCTGGTTGGCCGCCGCGTCGGCGCGCCATTGGCTGAACAGCATAAACGCCCCACACCCGAAGAGCGTCGCTATAACAAGAAGTCGCAAACGGCGTCGCACCGTCTTCCTCCACCACTAGCCTATCGCCCTTGATAGTAGACAGCAAATCCATCGCGAATGTTCCAATCTTCACAGCCGGCCATGGGCGCGTAGCAAGTTCCAGGCCCTTGGCCGGGCCTCGCTGCCAGTATACATCCGAACGGGCGCGCGGCAAGCTGCCAAAGGCTGATCTCGGCGCGCTACGGCGCCGTGTGGTATAATGCGGCTGGTGCGGGCCAGCCTGCTGTATGGCTTAGGCATGTTTCAAAGGGCGCGTTCGATCGCGCCCGTACAGTGTCACGTCGAAACTCCGCGCATTGAATCATGGCTTACGCCGCCGACGCGCTCTGCCGAGGGCTGAGCGCTCCGTGTTTCTGCGTAAGCCCTCAGTTGTATCACATATACCAACACGCATGGAATACCAGCCAGATCTTAAGAATATCACCGGCGCGGGCGGGCCGATCGCCAGCGTCGCGCGCGGCAGCATCGCCGAGGCGCTGGGCCTACAGCCCGGCGACGTGGTGCTGGCGGTGGGCGAGCGCCAGCTGCGCGACGTGATCGACTACCGCTTCGCCATCGCCGAGGAGCGCGTCGAGCTGCTGGTGCGCCGCGGCGACGACGAGACGATCTACGAGATCGAGAAGGACGCCGACGACGACCTGGGCATCGAGTTCGTCGAGCCGCTGTTCGACCGCCTGCGCACCTGCAATAATAAGTGCCCGTTCTGCTTCCTCACCCAGATGCCCAAGGGCATGCGCAAGTCGCTCTACCTGAAAGACGACGACTACCGCCTGGGCTTTCTGTACGGCAACTTCGTGACGCTCACCAACCTGAGCGAAGACGACTGGCAGCGCATCGAAGAGCAGCACCTCAGCCCGATGTATGTCTCGATCCACGCCACCGACCAGGCGCTGCGCGCGGTGCTGCTGGGCAAGGCCGACGTGCCCGACGTGCTTGAGCAGATCCGCCGCTTCGGGCGTATGGGCGTCGAGGTACATACCCAGATCGTCGCGCTGCCGGGCATCAACGACGGCGCCGCGCTGCACCAGAGCATCCGCGAGCTGGCCGCACTGTACCCGGTCGTCCAGACGATCGCGGTGGTGCCGGTGGGCCTCACCAAGTATCGCTTCGAGGGCAAGCGCCCGCAGAGCATCCGCGCCGCCATCGGCGTGCACGAGACGCCCGAGTGGATCGATACCAACTGGGAGCGCCAGCCGCTCTGGGACGAGGCGTGGGGAGCCGCGCGGCAGGGCAAGGCGGCTGGCGAGGTGATCCAGCTTCAATCGCCAACCCCTGGCTCCGGAACGCTCGCCGCCGACCTGGGCCACTGCGCGCGCCAGATCGTCGCCGCCGACGTGCCGATGCGCACGTTCCGCCCCGACGAGGCCGCGCGGGTGATCGACCTGATCGCGCCATACCAGGAGCAGCTCCAGCGCGAGCTGGGCATTCGCCTGGTGTACCCCTCCGACGAATTTTACCTGATCAGCGGCCGCGCGCTGCCCCCCGCCGACAGCTACGACGGCATGCCGCAGTACTCGAATGGCGTCGGCATGACCCGCGACTTCGTCGACGGCTGGGCGCGCGCCCAGCGGCGCCTGCCCGCGCGCCTGCCCGTGCCTACCAGCCTGACGCTGGTGTGCGGCACGCTGATTGCGCCAGTGCTGCAGCGCGTCGTCGACCGCCTGAACCGTGTCGAGAACCTGCACGCCACGCTGCTGCCGGTGGTCAACCAGTTCTTTGGCGAGATGGTCACCGTCTCGGGCCTGCTGATGGGCCACGACGTGGCCGCGGCGCTCCGGGCCGCCGGCGCGCAGCGCGCGCTGCTGCCCCGCGTGATGTTCGACCACGCCGGCACGCGGACGCTCGACGAGTACTCGGCCGAGCGGATTGCTGCCGAGTCGGGCGCGTCGGTGGCGCTGGCCGGCGAGCCCGACGAGCTGGCGCGCTACGTGCGGGCGCTGGCGAAAAGCGCCGAGCACTGAGCCTGCACTCTCGCCACGGCGCTCAATACGTTCGGCGCACGCAGTAAAACTCGCAGGGGGTGTGGTGTGGAACGCGAACTGAGCAGGCAGTCATATCGGCGCGTGATCGACACCATCCGGCGCGCCAATGCCATCGCCGCCACCCACGAGCTCGACGCGCTGCTCGACCAGATGGTCGACCTGTTCATCGAGGTCGTCGACGCGACGGCCGGTACGCTGTACCTGTACGACGCCGACACCGACGAGCTGGTGTTCAAGGTGGTGAAGGGCGACCCGCAGAGCCGCGGCTTGATCGGCCGGCGCCTGCCCGCCGCGCGCGGCATTGTTGGTGCGGCGCTGCGCGAGCGCCGATCGATCTTCATCGACGATGTCGAGTCCGACCCGCGCTGGGATCGGCGGCTGGGCGAGCTCTCGGGCATGCGCCTGCGCACGGCCTACTGCCTGCCGCTGCTGCTGCACGACCGGGCGATCGGCGTGGTGCAGGTGTTCAACCTGCCCTACAGCGCCGTCGACGAAGAGAACGAGCTGACGCTGCTGCACGACCTGGCCGACCGCATGGCCAGCGAGATCGAGAAGGCGCGCCTGCTCGAGCAGGCGAACCAGCGCCAGCGCCGCTTGAACGCGCTGGTCGATATTATCTCGCACCTCACCACCACGCTCGATCGCCACGAGCTGCTGACGCGGATCATGAACCACGCCCGCGAGCTGCTCGAAGTCGAAGCTACCTCGGTGTGGGAGCTCGACGAGCAGAACGACCCGCCGGTGCTGCGGCTGCACGTGGCCACCGGCGAGCGCGGCGAGAAGCTCAAGGCGCTGACGCTCAATTTGGGCGAAGGCATTATCGGCCAGGTGGTGCAGACTGGCGAGCGCAGGCTGGTGTACGATGTCAGCAAGGAGACGCATCACTACAAGCAGGCCGACGAGCAGAGCGGCTTTGTGACGCGCTCGATCCTGTGCGTGCCGCTGCGCGCCCCTAGCATTCAGCTCGGCGAGGAGCGCGGCGAGATCAACGCCAGCATTATGGGCGGCGCGCAGGCGCTCAACAAGCGCAACGGCGGTACCTTCAGCCAGGACGACATCGCGCTGTTCGAGACGCTCGCCAGCCAGGCCGCCACGGTGCTGCAGGTCGCGCGGCTCAACGACGACACCTACCGGCTGTTTATGGGCGTGATCAAAGTGGTGGCCGGCGCGATCGACGCCAAAGACCCGTACACCCAGGGCCA